>JASFIG010000066.1:0-15781 GCA_050122795.1 Desulfobacterales bacterium | reverse complement strand
TCTGGGCATAAGGATGCACCCAGCTGTTTCGAATGCCAAAGGCACCCAGCACCGTCCGGCGAGTAAATAGCCCATAACCCTCGAGCACAACCGGATCATGAATCCTCCTTTGCCACTTTCATTTTACCTCCGATCAATTGGCGATATTTTTTTCGGCCCGTTATCCTCCCGTAACAAAATCCGACTTTAAGATTTGGATTTCAATACTTTCTCCGGCAGTTAACGCTTCCCAGCCTTCCGGAATAATAATCAAAGCATCTTTGCGCGCCATTGAGACGAGCCGGCTTTTGAGTTTAGCAGGTCTTACGATGAGCTGATGCTGATCGGCTTCGAGGCGGGCATGAATAAATTGCGTCCAGTCCTTATGGCCGCGAACCGTCTCAGACAGTTGGGCACGGCCGATTGGAAAAGAAAAGGCAACTTCTCCTTTCATTTTCATGATTGCCGGCAGCGCCAGCTGTAAAAAGGCCATTTCATTTGACGGGGGACCGCCGGGCAAAATAAAAAACGGTTTCTGTTCTAACAACCCGAACCCCACCGGTTTGCCGGGGCCCATCCGAACCCGCCGGTAAATGCCCCGCCAACCCATTTTTTCCACCACCTCTAACATGAGGTCGTGTTCACTGCCCCAGGCGCCGCCGCTGGTGATAAAGGCATCTGTTTGCGTCAGTCGTGATGTGATAGCGGATTCAATTTCGGATGCGTTGTCAGTGACAAGCTCGGCGGAATAGGTGAGACCGAAGGCAGTCAGCCACGAACCAATCTCGACCATGTTGCTGGCATACAGCTTTCCGTCGCTCAACGGTACCCCGGGCGCAACAACTTCATTGCCGCTGGCAATGACCGCTATATGCGGCATCCGGTATACCGGGGCGCGATCTAACCCGGCGGAGGCCAGCAACCCAATCAGAGGAGGAGACAGTTTTTCACCTTCTGCAGCCACCTGCTCACCCTGCCGAATGTCGGTGCCGCGCTCGAGCAGGTTACGACCCGCTTCCGCGACATCCCGTGCGGTTAAGGTGTCAGCGGCTGAATCGCAGAATTCTTCTGAAAGGACGGCATCGGCACCTTCCGGTATGGGCGCACCGGTGGTGACGCGCACTGCCTGCCCATTTCTAATTTGCACACTCGCGCGATCTCCGGCCGCAAGCTTGCCGACGATTTTCAAGTCCACCGGGCTATCGGCACTGGCATTGACCAGATCCGCTGAATTCACGGCAAAACCATCTTTGCGCGATGAAGTACTCGACGGACTGTCCACTTTAGCGACGATATCTGCGGCCAGAGTTTTGCCGGTCAGTTGGGCCAGTGGAAGGACTTCGGTTTCGCCGACGGAGACATTTGTCAGAGTCAGCTCGAGCGCTTCGTCAAAACCAATAAATGTTTTCATAATTTTAGGTTCAGGGTTCAGGGTTCACGGTTCAGGGTTCCGTGTTCAGAGGTCCAGGGTTCTGTATTCAGGGGTTCATTGGCTACCGGCTGCTTGCTGCTGGCGACTTGCTTCAAGCTGATCTCAAATACTTAACTGATTTCAGCCAGAAGCCAGAGACCAGCAGCCAGTGGCCAAAGGACCGAACCCCTGAACCTTTGAACGTTGAACCCTTGAACCTACTTATATCAAGCGTCTACCATCTTAATAACAATCAGCGTGACATCATCCTCGGGTTCCTGACCCTGCCGATGTTTCGCTAAAGCATCCAGAATCTTTTTCATAATGTCATCGGCACTTGCGGCGGCGTTGCGACGCATAATGTCTTTTAACGGCTTTTTGCCGAAAGGTTTGTTCTTTAAGTCGAACGTTTCCCAAATACCGTCGGTTCCCATAAAAATAATCTGTCCGTTCGTCAGACCGGTTCGCTGATTTTCTTCATACTGGTAATTTTCATCCCAGCCCAGCGCCAGGCCGGATCCATAAAGCTCTTCAAAACGATCGCTGGCAGGATCATACAGCAAAGCGGCATCATGGCCGGCACGCACCCATTTCGCCAGATGATTTTGGGTATCGACCATCAGATAAAGCAGGGTGGTAAACCGGCCGGTATCATAGATGTCCAGCGTTAGATCACGGTTGACATCGGTAACAATTTCAGAAAGCGTTCCCGGCTGGGCCGAGCGGCTGCGGATCAGCGCACGCGCGGTCGTCATCAACAGGCCGGCGGCGATCCCGTGACCGGATACATCGCCGACAACCACATTTAAGATGCCGTCAGGCGTTTGAGAAACTCTGAGAAAATCGTAAAAATCGCCGCCGGTTTTGTTGCAATATATGCTTTTAGCCGCTATATCGAGACCTTCTACAGCTGGGAGCGCTTTAGGCAGCAGGTTCTGCTGGACTTCCTCGGCCACCTCCAGCGCACTGAGCATGCGGTTGTTGCCAATTGCCAGGTCGATCAGATGGGTTACGGACCTGGCCGTATTCACAACGGTGTTGATGACGTCCGTATCAAATTTTTTGATCCCGTCGTTCTTGTTAAATGCGATGATCGAGACATCGCCCTCAGCGTAATTAATATAATTGGTAATGGCAAAGCCTAAAAATGATTTAACGCGCTCATCAAAGGGGTGCGCTTTTTCAAAATCGGCCTGGAGCATGGAATCCGGCCGTGTGGCCGTGGCCACACAGCCGTAAATATCACACTCAGCTTTGCGCGCTGCCCAGATCGGCGCCGCCGAGTCTTCCGGTACCTGGATGTATTCAGATTTTAGCAACTCATGACTGTTTCCCTTAAAGACATAACCGGCCAGGTTGCCATACTGATCTTCTCTGGTGATGAAAACGCCCTGATAGCCTTCTTTTAAGATAAGCAAGGCGAGCCGATCGTAGATATCATTCTTTTTGGCAAGCTCGTTAATGGAGTTGATCACTTCACGGCTAAATCCGCGAATCGCTGTCAGGCTGATATCCATTGCTTTGCGCGATGATATTTCATCCAACCATGTAAGAACGTGACCGCCTTCTCCAATCTTTGTTTTGACCTGATACCATTTGCCGGTGACTTGCGAGTTCAATTCCAACGGCTCAACCTGCCACTTTGCCCGGATGTCATCGCCGGCTTTTAGAATGGTTTCGGCTTCGGACTTTTCAAACAAATCATCTAATTTTTTAATACGATGTTTTTTAAAAAGTTTTTTGGTATTGCCGGCGGTTGCCACCACCCAGCCCTTTTTGTCGATCACAAATACAGGGTCCTGGCGCTCTGCCGGCAGTTGGCAAAGGATATCCATGTCTTTGTTTTTGAACTTTATGGAGGCCTTGGCGAAGCCCTGCACAAAAAGCGGCACGATATACGGAATCGCTGAAAACCAGAGGCCATTGCCCTGAAGGGTATTGATGGTAGCACCGATAAAAAATGCAACCAGATAGGTGATCGGGTTAATGAGTTCTTTAGCGAGATATTTTAGTGGAAGTGAAATGCGCGGCGGCATATGACGGGCCCTCCGGGATATGTTCTTTCAGCCGGTGACTCGGGAATGGTGGTTACAGATGACCGTGTTTAGTCTTCAGAAGTCTCGAAGCTGATTTGATCTCCGCATCTAATTTTTCCTTCCTCAAGCACCCGTGCAAAAACGCCCTCCCGCGGCATAATGCAATCGCCAGCCTTATAGTAAATGGCGCATCGGTTGTGGCACTCTTTTCCAATCTGCGTAATTTCAACCAGGGCGTCGGATCCCAATCGAACCCGGGTGCCCACCGGAATGTTCTTCCAGTCTATGCCGGTGGTGGCGATGTTTTCGGCAAAATCACCAAAGGTAACGTCAAGTCCTGACTGGCGGGCTTTATCGATTTCTTCAGATGCTAAAAAACTGACCTGCCGATGCCATTTGCCGGCATGTGCATCGCCGTCCAGACCGTGCTCCTTTTTTAAATAGGCCTCGGCTACTGAAGCTTTGCGCGTTCCTTTTTTTTTGCTGGTCGCAATCGACACAATCTTCATTTGTTTCCCTAATCAATTTTAGTATATTGCTGTAAGATATTCCCTGTTAAAATATGGACCAAAATAAGCCTTTTATTGCCCATCATCAACTCTTTTTAATGTAAACGGGTCTTAAAACCATTAGATTTTGGTCGAGAGCACGGCGCGAGGAGGAGAAAGCGCGCAGCGTATTCATCGTGGCTGGAAGCCACTCCCACCCGCTATAATCAACTTAATAGCTTAATTTCGTTGCGTATCGGTAATCTTTGTGGGAGCGGCATCTTGCCGCGATACGACTTTCGAGGACCCCGCAGCTTCGTGCGGGATTTCGCGTCTGGTTTTTAAAATTAAAGTGCTCAACGAGTAACACAGCTCTCGAGCAAAAGATGAGGGTTTTAAGACCCGTTTAGTTGCCGATAAGAAAAATACCATACGTCGCCCGAATGTTCGGTAACAATTTGATGGTTTTTCCGTACCGATTCTGCGAATGGGTATTGATGGCCACCTCTTTTAGAATTTTCAAGCCGACTTCGTCGATAAATTTACGGAAATCTTTGATGGTAATTACCCGGATATTGGGCGTATTGTACCATTGATACGGCAGTTGTTTGGTGACCGGAGCGTATCCGGTGTACAACAGCTGTATGCGGCAGGCCCAGTGGCTGAAATTGGGAAAACTGACGATGCCTCTTTTGCCGATGCGCATGATGGCTCGTATAAGCTCATCCGGGGCATAAACCTGCTGCAGGGTCTGGCTCAGGATTACGTAATCAAAAGACAGATCGGGGTAATCCAAAACTTCCGCATTGATGTCGCCCTGCAAAACCGTTAACCCTTTTTCAATACAGGCGGCCACTTTATCTTCTTCCAGTTCGATGCCGGAGCCGTGCACCTGCTTGTTGTTGATTAAAAAGCGCAGCAGCTCGCCGCTGCCACAACCCAGATCGAGCACACGGGATCCCGGATCGATCCAGGAGGCGATGATCTGAAGATCGTAGCGCATATGGTTATGTTGTGTTTTCGCGGCAGACACGTTCTAAAAATCCTCTGATCAGCGCTGCCAAGCGTTCATTGGGCAGCAAGAAGGCGTCGTGGCCCCATTCAGCTTCGATCTCAAGGAAACTGACGTCCAACCCGTTTTTCTTCATGGCTTTCACCATCGATCTGGATTGATAGGTGGGATAGAGCCAGTCGGATGTAAACGACACCACCAGAAATTTGGATCTGGCTTTTGCAAACGCTTTCACCGCCGAGCCGTCGCCATACTGTTTTTCCATGTCGTAATAGTCGGCGGCCTTGGTAATATACAAAAAAGAGTTGGCATCAAACCGATCCACAAATTTTTTACCCTGATACCGCAGGTAACTTTCCACCTGAAAGTCGGCATCGAAATTAAATGAAAAATCACTTTTATCCTGTAGCCTGCGGCCGAATTTCAATCGCATGGATTCGTCCGATAAATAGGTGATATGTCCGATCATGCGTGCCACTGCCAGCCCGAGGTTGGGTTTGGGACCGTAGTGGTAGTTTCCATTGTTCCAAGCCGGATCGGCCATGATGGCCTGGCGGGCGACTTCATTAAAAGCGATGGCCAGTGCCGAGTGTTTGGTCGTGGTGGCCAGCGGAATGGCGGCCTTTACCATTTGCGGGTATCGCACGGTCCACTCCAGGACCTGCATGCCGCCGATCGAGCCACCCACCACGCATAAGATCTGTTTAACGCCCAGATAATCCATGAGCTCTTTTTGAGCTGCCACCATGTCGCCGATGGTGACCACCGGAAAATCCAGGGCGTAGGGCTGGACGGTTTTCGGGTTGGTACTGCAGGGTCCGGTAGAGCCCATACAGCTGCCGATGATATTGGAGCAGACGATAAAATACTTGTCCGTATCGATCCCTTTACCGGGGCCGACCATAATGTCCCACCAGCCGGGTTTTTCATCTTCTTCGCTGTAATAGCCGGCGGCATGGGAATCACCTGAAAGGGCATGTAAAATCAGGATCGCATTTGATTTATCTGCGTTTAGGGTTCCGTATGTTTCATAGGCAATCGTTACCGGTCCGAGCCTGGCGCCATTTTCCAGAACCATTTCATCGGGTGGTTCGGCAAAAGTGAAGAGTTTTTTCTCCACAATACCCACCGAAACACCCTGTTTGTCATGTTCTATGTATTCACTCATTATCGGATAGTTTTAATCACAAAAAAGGGCAAGAGAAATCAGGTTCGGGCAAAGGCCTGGTCGAGATCTTCCTTAATGTCGTCGATGTTCTCAAGACCAATAGACAGGCGCACCAGATCCGGCGTCAATCCACCGGCCTTTTGCTGTTCTTCACTCAACTGCGAATGCGTCGTACTGGCAGGGTGAATAACAAGGCTTTTGGCATCTCCCACGTTTGCCAGATGAGAAAACAGTTTCAAACTATCCACAAATTTTCGGCCGGCATCCAGACCGCCTTTAATCCCGAAAACGACCATGCCGCCGAAACCATTTTGAAGATATCGGCTGGCAACCGGGAATGAAGGATCGTCCGGTAATCCGGGATAACGCACCCAATCGACATTTGAGTGCTCCTTCAGAAAGCGGGCCACATCGGCTGCATTTTCACAATGCCGCTGCATACGCAAAGGAAGGGTTTCCAGCCCCTGCAAAAACATCCAGGCATTGTCCGGAGAGATACAGGCGCCCAGGTTGCGTAAAGGAACCAGTCGCATGCGAAGGATAAATGCAATGGGATTCATATCGCCCAGGTCATGGGCGTAGCGGATGTCGTGATAACTGGGGTCCGGTTCATTGTACAGTTTGAATTTTGGATCTTGCCAGTCAAATTTTGCTGAATCCACCACAATACCCCCGATACCGGTGCCGTGCCCCCCCATCCATTTGGTCAGAGAATTGATGACAATGTCGGCACCGTAATCAATGCTTTTGAGCAAATAGGGTGTGGTAAAGGTGGCATCGACAATCAGCGGCAGATGATGACGATGCGCGATATCTGCGATCGCAGCAATGTCGGTAAAATCCAATACCGGGTTGCCGATCGTTTCGATGAAGACGGCCCGGGTTTTCTCGGTGATGGCCCTATCAAAGCTTTCCGGGTCGGTGGCGTCGGCAAAATTCGTGCGGATGCCAAATTGCGGCAGGATACAGTCGAACATCGTATAGGTGCCACCGTAAAGGTTGCTGGCGGATACGATTTCATCACCGGCCTCACAGATATTGATAATCGTATAATAAATCGCTGATGTCCCCGAAGACAGCGCCAGGGCTGCTGCACCGCCCTCCAGAGCTGCGATGCGTTGTTCAAGAACATCCTGGGTCGGATTCATGATACGGGTATAAATATTGCCCATCTCTTTGAGCGCAAAAAGATCGGCAGCATGCTTGCTGTTTTTGAATACATAAGAAGAAGTGCGGTGTACCGGCACGCCTCTGGCAGTGGTGGCGGGGTCCGGCTGTTGTCCGGCGTGGAGGCATAGCGTTTCAAATTTGTATGTCGTACTCATTTTGGGGATCCTATATCGACTTAAGGTCGGACTATGGATTGTGCCGACCCTGCGTCAGCAAGGTGAATCCGTGTCATTAAGAGGCGTTAGCGCTTACGGTAGGATATCTAATCGACCAGCGGTTCAAATACTTCGCAGGATTTGCATATCTTCATTTTTTCTTTCCAGTCTTTCTGAACCTTTCCGTCACAGATCGTGCCGTTGATAAACCAGCAAAGCTCACCGGCGCCGAACTCCCAGGCCGGGCATTTGACCTTGAGTTCCGGGCTGCATTTTTTAATTTGCCAGCATGCTTTTGTCTTGCCCTTTTTGGTATTTTGCTTGACGACTAGAAAATACATCTGACGTTCAACAGCTGCCGGCACTCTGCGCCATCCCTGCTCGTAACTGTGCACCGCCTTGAGCGATATGCCCAGAAGTTGGGCCATTTGGGCCTGGGTTTTGTTTAATTTCTTTCTGAATTCCTTGAATTCTGCTTTGTCCATAATATCAGTCCTCGGGTCCGATTGTGTGATGATATCCGCAACATCAGATTCTTACCCGAATCTTGCATGAAAATTAATGCGAAGTTGAGATTGTCTTTTCACCACTTTCCCAAATAATTTCCTGAATGACGGAATTGCGGTATAAGTGGTTGTAGAAAAAACTTTCGAATACCAGAATGTTTTTTTTCAACCACTATAAGCCAGAACGTTTAGCAAATTACTGAAGGACAACAACGTACCGGATAAATATAGTGGATGAAAATCATTTTACCGCATTCATATTCACCCTTCGGGCTTCGCTTTGAGCTTCCGACTCCGCTCTTCGAGCCTGGGGCTTTGCCTAAAGGCTACGACCCCAAAAGTCGACGGGACAGGTCGCCCCAAAAAGTCGGGCGAGCCGGAGGCTTCCTTCTGCTGTGGTACCTGTCCGCCATCGCGAGCTGCTCATGCGAGGCGGGTGGGTTCAGGGCGAAGCACAGTTCACTATAACTTGACTTCGACAGAGCTTCTTTCGGCCTGAGCTCAAATGGAAGGCAGTCAATGCCCGCCCAAAAGTGCCTTGCTTATGAAAGTCTCCGACTCGTGCAAAATTCAGGTTTTAATTTGATACAATGTGGCAGTTGTGTCAACAAAAAAGATGCCGGAATAAATTATAGCGCAGCGCTAATAATGCCACCTCCCAATACCGTGTCTTCCCTGTAAATGACCGCCGACTGCCCTGGTGTCACCGACATCTGAGGGGTTTTAAACAGTATTTTGGTTTTATTGTCCTCGGTCGGGTAAACCGTGGCGTCGGCTGCTTTGTGTCGCAGGCGAATCTTGACCTGAACGTCGTCCAGCGGTTGCTCGATGCAATCGACGCCAATGAAATTTAAGTCTGTGGCCACAAGGCCCCTGGAACGGCTCTCCCGGTTGCTGACGACAATACGATTGTGAGCGGCATCGATGCGATGGACATACAGCGGTTGCCGGGAAGCAATGCCCAGGCCGCGGCGCTGGCCGACGGTATAATGAATGATACCGCGATGTTTGCCAAGGACCCGGCCCGCTTCGTTAACAATGTCGCCGGCTTTAATCTCTTTTTGATCAAAAAGAATGGAATAGTCCCCACCGTCGATGAAATCCTGGCTTTCTTCACGATTTGCCGTTTGAAGCCCCAATGAGCGCGCGATGTCGCGGACCTGCTGCTTGGTATGGTTTCCCAGCGGCAGAAGGGTACGGGCCAATTGTAGCGGTGTAAGGCCGTAGAGAAAATAGGTTTGATCTTTGGCGCTATCGGCGGCGCGTTTCAACAAAAAACGGCCGCCGGCGTTTTCGATGCGGGCATAATGGCCGGTGGCAAAATAATCAAAGTCCAGACCTGCCTGCCTGGCCTTTTCCAGCAGAAAGCCGAACTTGAGTTTCTGGTTGCATACCACACAGGGATTCGGCGTTTTACCCTCCAGGTATTCGTTTCTAAAATACTGGATGACATGGTTCTGATACTCTTGACGCAGATCGACGGTGTGAAACGGTATCTCGAGTTTATCACAGATAGCGGCGGCGGACTCGACATCTTCTTTTTCACCGGGGCCGTAACAGGCATGTTTGGCCGAGGGATCAACTCCCAGAGTTTCATCATAAATTTCCATTGTGATGCCGCAAACGGCATATTCTTGCTTTTTCAATAAAGCCGCCGCAACCGATGAATCCACGCCACCGCTGAGCCCTACGGCCACTTTTGATTTCAGTTTTTTCATTTTATACTTATTTTGATACGAGCCATTTTATGATTAACCTTCAAGACTAACAAAATTCTAAATCCGAAATACGAAATCCGAAACAAATCAAAATATCAAATGATCTAAATTAATATAGAAGCGATTTTGATACCCGCAGTTTAAGCACAATAGAAAACGCCTACTTTTTCCGGAGGGCGGCATTGAGTGAACCGCTTTTAAAACCGTCTATATCCAGCGTGACATACAGAAATCCCAGTTCGTGCAGCTTCTGGCTGATGGATGTGCGATGTTGCAGGGCCATGCTGAAATCCTCCGGCAGAATTTCGATCCTGGCGGTATCACCATGATGCCGCACCCGTAACATCCGAAAGCCCAGATCGCTTAAAAAATCTTCTGCCGCCTCAACTTGTTTGAGCTTTTCCATATTGACCTTCTGACCGTAGGCAATCCGACTGGCCAAACACGGCATAGCCGGTTTGTCAGCCACCTCGAGGCCCAAAGCGGCGCAAATACTTCGAATTCGATTCTTATCTATTTTTAATTCGACATACGGTGCTATTATAGCAGACTCGTTTGCGGCCTGTATGCCCGGTCGGTAATCCCCCAGATCATCGAGATTCGTGCCATAAAATACCGGCCAGGACAGGCTGCTGAGGGGATTGCCCGGTTGTCGGCGCAGTTGTTCGATTCTTTCAAAAAGCGCTTTTTTACAATGATAGCAGCGGTCTCCCTGGTTGGCCCCGTAAAAAGGATTTTGCATTTCCTGTGTTTCAATAATGTGAAGCGGAATGTCGTGGTCATTGGCAAAATCTAATGCATGTCGGTATTCCCGGCGCGCCAGCGATGGGCTGTCTGCCAGAACGGCCAGCATGTTTTTCGCTAACGCCAGGTTCGCAACGTACGCTAAGAGCGCGCTGTCCACCCCGCCGCTATAAGCAATGATAGCGCCTTCATATCCGGCAAAATAATCTTTTAATTTTGATAGCCAGGTTTCAGGAGACATTTTTTTCTGAATTTACGATTGTTAATAGCCACAAAGACCCAAAGTCACCAAGTTATTGATAACTTTATCTTTTTTGTTCTTGGTGTCTTGGTGCCTTTGTGGCAAGATTTTTTTTGAACATGTGTGAATTCATAGCCACAAAGACCCAAAGTGACCAGGCGAGCGGGTGTCATTTTAATTTGATTTTTTACTTTGTGTCTTGGTGTCTTTGTGGCCAGTATCGCGCGTATCTTTTATCAGGATAGCGTCATAAAGATCAGATTTTGTTACATTGTGGCAGTTTAGTCAATAAAAAATAAAGCTTACTGCTTGCATGAATAAATTCGTTTAACTCAGGTGTGCCGCAACACCTGACGATTATCGCAGCCCCATGATTTGGTTGCATCTAAATATCTTGATTTTTCCCGGCAAACTTGAAATGGTGTTAGGCTCTGTTAAGCAAGCGTTAAAAACGACCAGCGAAAATCCCAGCGGAATTTTAATCGTCATCTGATTTGGATACAGGAGAAGCACGCATGCATCTTAAGCAGGTTCGTATTGTGCCGCATAAATTTCCAACGGTTGAGCATTATCCCTTTAATCTGGATATTTTCAGGCAATCCCGGACAGTGAACGTCCATAGCCCGGTGACCTTTTTCGTGGGTGATAACGGCACCGGAAAATCAACCCTGCTGCAGGCTATCAGCCATCGCTGCGGTATTTACATCTGGCAGGGGGAGCGCCGCGCCCGCTTTCAATATAATCCCTACGAGACCCAATTTTACAGGGGCATCGAGGTTGCGTGGGCCCAAAATACGGTTCCGGGCTCATTTTTTGCTTCCGAAATCTTCAACAATTTTGCCCAGATACTCGATGAATGGGCCACTATGGACCCCGGGCTGCTGGATTATTTCGGTGGTCAATCCCTGATGGTTCAATCTCACGGTCAGTCTTTGATGTCCTTTTTTAAATCCCGCTTCAGGATCAAAGGCCTTTATCTGTTGGACGAACCTGAAACGGCTTTATCGCCGACAACGCAAATCGATCTGCTAAAACTGGTCACTAAAATGGCGCATGCCGGCCATGCCCAATTTATCATTGCCACCCATTCTCCCATTCTTTTAGCCTGTCCGGCAGCCATTATTTACAACTTCAGTGCATCGACACTCGAACCGGTTGGTTATGAAGAAACCGAGCATTTCAAAGTATATAAGCGCTTCATGCAGGATCCTAGCCGTTATCTGCATGACATTTAAACCCTGGCCTGCCGCAGAACCGTCACTGTGTAAAAAGGGTTGGATTTGACACCATCTTTGTAATTTGGATGTAACCAACTTACCCTTGCGTCCTGCTTTATCTCCGTCCAACATTCTTCCCAATTTTTAAAACCCGCTGTCCGACAAAACCGACGGGCCCCAATTGAGGCAGAATTTGCTGAATTTTGTCAAAAAATCTTCATATTTAACGCAGTGGCTCACTTTGAAAATTAGCATAACTATATGGAATTTTGCAGTTTATGAATTTCAGTGGGTTTTGGCTTGGATTTTGCTTTATCTGTAGCGGCTGCGTTGGCCTCGTTGAACACCGCCGGCAAATGTTCCTCAGACAGTTTCAAATGCCGGGAATGGATCGGGCGCCAGATTTCCCCA
This sequence comes from Desulfobacterales bacterium, assembly GCA_050122795.1. GTDB lineage: Bacteria > Desulfobacterota > Desulfobacteria > Desulfobacterales > JAHEIW01 > JAHEIW01. The sequence goes on along the minus strand of JASFIG010000066.1, from coordinate 3,525 downwards.
AAAGTGCTGAGCTCATGAAAAATTACCGCTTCAACATCATCTTATACACAATGACTTTCTTTGGAATGATACTGGGGTGTCTGCCGGCATCTGCTCGCAGCATTGATGCCGAATTTCCGGTCCATGACAGCATCCGCCCGAATGTGAACTTCTGGAAAAAAATATATACTGAATATTCAACCAAACAGGGGGTTATTCACGATAAAAAAAATCTGGCAATCATCTATGAGGTCATTGATCTCAAAGACCGCAATCGCCATGGCAGTCGCAAAATCAACCAGCAGCGCATAAAAAAAGTCAAAAAGAAATACAGGCGCATCCTGGCCAAGCTCGCTCAGGGAAAAGCGCCCGGCAATTTACAAGAGCAACGTGTGGCGGCTTTGTTCGGAAGCCGGGCCAAACCCATTGATTTCCGAAACGCGATGCGAAATCTGCGCTGCCAGGTCGGCCAGAACGATCCCTTCCGCCAGGGCATTATTCGATCTGGTGCCTACCTGACTGAAATGAAACAGATCTTCCGTGGTGCTGGCTTGCCTGAAGATTTGGTATATCTGCCTCACGTTGAATCATCTTTTAATCCCAAAGCATACAGTAAATTCGGTGCGGCCGGTATGTGGCAATTTACCCGTTCAACCGGTAAACACTACATGACGGTCAGCTATGCCATCGATGAGCGGCGGGATCCGATCATTTCCACCCGTGCAGCCGCGCGGCTGCTGAAACGAAATTTTAAAAAATTTCGCAACTGGCCGATGGCCATAACCGCATACAATCACGGTGTTGCCGGAATGCTGCGGGCCAAGAGACGTAAAGGGGATTATGAAGCCATATTCAAGGAATACCGCAGTCGCATTTTTAGATTTGCTTCGCGCAATTTTTATTCTGAGTTTCTGGCAGCCCGGGAGATCGCCCATGATTATCAGAAATATTTCGGTAAGCTGATACTCGACGCACCCGTTCGAACTGAGCAAGTTGTGCTGGCCGGCTACGGATCGCTGCCGGAAATTGCCCGGCACCTCAATTTGAATCTGGCCGAACTGCGCGACCTGAACCCGGCTTTGCGAAGACCTGTGCTCCGGGGTCAAAAATATGTTCCGCGCGGTTTTCATTTGAAGCTGCCGGCCCGGGACGATCGGGACTGGCAGCAGGTGATGGCGGCGCTGGCACCTAAAATTTATAAAAATCATCAGAAGCACAGCCGAATTTATACCGTCCGCAAAGGCGATACAGCCGGCGAAATTGCCCGCAACCAAGGTGTAAAATTAAATGATCTGATTGCGGCCAACAATTTAGATGCGCGGGCCACCATTTACGTCGATCAAAATTTGCGAATCCCCCTGCCCGGAGACAAGCCGGCTCGCCTGGCAGCTGCAAAGGCCAGAGGGACCCAATCCCCTCGCCTGGCGGCCATTCAAACCAAAGATGCCAGGCCCGGGGCAACTGAACCATCCGCAATACGCGCAGTCAAACCGCAAAGCAAAAAACCCGAACCCGGGCCCGAAATGCGTGTTGCGCAAATAGAAGTGTCGGACCCGCAACCGCCGCAGCCGGTTTCCAGCCCTGATTTTGACACGATTGAATCAAAGCGGATCCTTGAAGCGGCACTTTTGCAAATGCGGGCCCAAAAACGCCGCAGCGCTCCAAAACCACAACTGCCTCCTGAGGCAATTTTGAACGCTGATATTGTCCAGGGCCAGCTGGCCATTAAGCGCATCAAAACGGATAAAGGACGTTCCATTGGCAGTATTCAGGTCGAGGTTGAAGAAACCCTGGGGCATTATGCCGAATGGCTTGAGGTTCCTGCCAGTGAGATCCGGCGATTGAACGGCCTGCGGTTTGGAAGACCGCTTCGAATCAACCAGTCCATCAAGATACCGCTGCGGCGGGTTACCAAAGAGGATTTTGAAGAAAAACGATTTGAATTTCACAAGGAGCTGGCAGAAGATTTTTTCGCTTCTTTTCGCGTTGAAAAGGTCGAAACCTATACCGTTCGAAGAGGCGACAGTATCTGGACGATTTCAAAAGAAAAGTTTGATGTTCCGCTCTGGCTGATCAAAAAATATAATGCCCATCTGGATTTTAACGCGCTGCATCCTGCACAAAAGCTCAATATCCCTATCATCCAAAAAAACCAGGTTTAAAAAAACGGGTGTTTAAACCATCATCTTTTGCCCGAGAGCTTTGTTGGTCGTCCTCGAAGTTCGCTTACGTACAGTATGTACGCTCGCTCTTTCTCCTCCTCCCGCCTCGCTCTCGCACAAAATCTAACGGTTTAAACCCCCGTTTAACTTTTTTAAAAGATATTTTATCCTTCTAATTTATTGAAAAGCTTGTTGAACACCTTAGTTTATCTGTAATGATTGCAATTTAATCTGATATATTTTGTCCAGAACTTACAATCGGTCCTGACAAAGTCTAAAAATTAAATCTTATTTTGTGCATTTGGAAGTTTTGCCTTTCCCGTGATACCATCTACATATCCACAATTTCGGAGAATTTGTGATATCTTATGATATCACAACTCATCATAGACGTGGTTTTCAACAAATGTTCTCGATAAATCATTATCTTCTTGTTAGTCGTGTTTACACATAATGGGTAATAAAAAAATGAGTTGGACAGGATCGAAAATCAACAGACGAGACATGTTCCGCCTTTTTTATGGTATTGCTGCCACTTTTGCAGCCGCTCACTTTTGGCCCATGAATTGGGCGGTTGCATCGGGTAACCCCAGCATCAAAAAGAGCTCTTTTCCGAAGCCTAACAGTATTGATGTACATCATCATCTGGTCCCCGACTTTTACCGCAAGGCACTTAGTGCACTGAACATAAAGACATCTGCTGGTTTCCCGTTGCCTGCCTGGAGTCCCCTTCAATCACAGAGATTAATGAATAACCTTGAAATTCGCACAGCGATTCTTTCGATTTCCTCGCCCGGAATTCATTTTGGTGATGACGCAGCTGCACGAGATATCTCACGGCAAAGCAACGAATATTGTGCCAGGCTAATCTCAGACAACCCCTCCCGTTTCGGTGCCTTTGCGGTCCTTCCTCTACCAGATGTGAATGGTTCCCTCAAAGAAGCTGAGTACGCCCTCGACACGTTGAAACTTGACGGTGTGGTGATGCTGGCTTCCCATAGTGACGGCACCTTCCTCGGTGATAATAAGTACGACGACCTGTTGGCGGAACTGGACAAACGCAAAACAGTGGTGTTTATCCACCCGACCACTCATCCCACAAGCAAAGAGCTACAATTGAACATCCCTGAAGGCATCATTGAATTTCCTTTCGACACCTCCAGGGCAGCTTTTAATTTGGTGTGGACAGGTGCTGCGGAGCGGTATTCGAATATTCGCTATATCCTCTCTCATGCGGGCGGAACAGTGCCATTCTTGGCCTGGCGCTTCAGCCTTCTGGAATATGACTATAGATTTAGGAAGCGGGCTCCTCTTGGTCCAATGGCCTACCTGAAGAGCTTCTACTACGACCTTGCCCTTTCTGCAAACCCATATGCATTGCGCT
>JASFIG010000065.1:0-15821 GCA_050122795.1 Desulfobacterales bacterium | reverse complement strand
AAGATGACAAACATGCGGGTGCGCAGTCTGAGGCGAAACACTCCCGGGGTGCGGGCCAGCCCGCCCTCGGGGAAAAACTCCGGCCAGATCTGGCGGCATTTGGCTTCGGTAATGAAAAAGATAATCGCTGCGGTAATAATGCCGCCGATAATACAGCCGATAAAAACCCGCAGCCCTTCGATCAGCTCAACCGCTAATGGATTGGCACTGCTCGTATCAGCGACAATGCTGTAAGTTGTCATGGTGATCGCTGCCAGGAACCAGTTAAAAAAGCTGACCAGCGCAGATACAATCGGCATGTTGAGTATTTTACGCTGGGCCCTTTCCCACAGACCGGCTTCAATGAATTTTTCCCGGTCCCTTAACTGCAAAAAGCGCATTAAGTCTTTCATCCAGAAATTGAAAAAGAAGAAGGCGATGGCCGCCAGGAAGGGAAACATGATGCCGACCACATAGAAGGTATTTTGAATCCACATGGCGGGAAACACCCGGTCGAAAAAGACAAAATAAGACGTGACCGTTGTCGCTCCCACCAGGTTGGCGACGATCTGCCACCACCCAATGCTGCGGCCGTTTCTCCGAAACATGACGAGCAAGGAACTTTGTAATCCGCTGTCTTTTGTGTCCATGTTGTCACCTTTGCATATTCTGAGATGAAGATATCTCCTTGCTTGCGCGATATCCATTTGACACTCAGAATGCTTTTATCTATTATTTTCTGTCATAAAAGCGCAACAGAATTTTCAACTTCTGCTAAAAAAGGATCAGCAGCCATGGGAAAATTAAACAAAACCGCGTTAAACCAACAGCATGTCCAACTGGGTGCCAACATGGTTGAATTTGGCGGCTGGGAGATGCCGCTGCATTATGGAACCGGCATCGTTCAGGAGCATTTGATCACCCGTAAAGCAGCCGGTCTTTTCGACATTTCACATATGGGCCGTTTTATCGTACGGGGCAAGAATGCGCTGGCGTTTCTGCAGCATGTGCTTTCCAACAATGCCGCCGCTCTGGAGGAAGAAGAAGGCCATTACACCATGATTCCCAACGAAAACGGCGGTGTGATCGATGATGCCTATCTATATCGCTTTGTTCCCGATGAATTCATTTTAGTCGTCAATGCCGCCAACCGCGAAAAAGACTTTGCCCACCTGGAAAAGATCCGTTCTAACTTCGGCGAAGTCGAGCTCATTGATCGGACTGCGGAGATGGCGATGCTCAGCCTGCAGGGGCCAATGTCAAAAGACATCATGCAGGCGTTGATTTCCGGGGGGCATCTGCCCGAACCGATGCGCAACTGCCTGAGCACAGCGCAAATCAACGGCAGCCAGGTGCTGATCTCCCGCACCGGATACACCGGGGAGCCGATTTGTTTTGAGCTTTTTATTGCGCGTGCGGATGCGGCAACGATCTGGCAGGCACTGCTGGATAAAGGCGCAAAACCCATCGGTCTGGGCGCCCGAGATACCCTGCGGCTGGAGGCCATACTGCCGCTTTACGGCCATGAGCTGGGACTGGATCCCGAGGGCAAGGAAATTCCGGCTTTTGCCAGCATGCTGGCCCGCTTCAGCGTCAGTCTGTCACCGTTAAAAGGCGACTTTATCGGCCGCGCTGCGCTGACCCAACAATACGAAGCCTTTAAGCGTATCGTTGATCGGGATTATTCCTTAATAGCCGACCTGCCGCGCATCATTCAACCCATTGCGCTAACCGACAAGGGCGTTGCCCGGGCCGAAGCCAAAGTGTTTCGCGACGGCCGGCATGCGGGCTATGTGACCAGCGGGACAATGGTACCGCTATGGCAAAGTGAGGGGGTCGGGCTGTCCACCCGGCAAACCGAAGACAAAGGCCGACGCGCCATCGGTCTGGCGCTGCTGGACAGCGATCTGGTCGAAGGCGATCAGGTCGAGATCGACATCCGCGGCAAGCGCATCCGTGCGGTCATCGTTCCCTACCATTTGCGGGCGGAGGCACCGCCGCATTGCTGGCCGATTTATTATGATCAGCTGCGCACCGACCGCCAGGAGATCTGCGCTGCCGAGGAAATGGCACTCAATGCCAAGACATTGATCGCCAAAGCCATCGAGAATCACACCTGGCGCCAGCAGCAGTGTGTCAATTTGATACCCTCTGAGCAGACCGCTTCCCCGCTGGCACACATGCTTTCCATCACGGACCCGGCCGGCCGGTATGCCGAGCACAAACAGGTCAAGGCCTTCAAGGAAGCCGACGTATTTTATTATCAGGGCACCGATTTTATTTCCGAGGTCGAAAATCTTTTGACCTGCGAGTTTCAACGCTTTTTAGGGTGCCGTGAAGTGGAAACCCGGGTCATATCCGGGCAGATGGCCAATATGGCCGTATTCAGTGCCCTGGTGGATTTTATCAACCGCGCCGACCGCAAAAGTGAGCAACGCCGCATCCGCAAGGTGATGAACAATCATATTATCAAGGGCGGGCATCTGAGCGCCCAGCCCATGGGGGCGCTGCGGGATTTTGTGATGCGGGATCCCAAATGGGAAAAGCCGGCAGTGGTCAACTTTCCGGTCCTGGAAGATAACCCTTACAAAATCGATGTAGAAGCCGCCCGGGAATTGATTGAAGAACACCGCCCGGAGCTGATGATCCTGGGTAAAAGCATGATCATTCACAAGGAGCCGGTTCAGGAGATGCGCGTCATCATCGATGCGCTCGAGCTGGATTGTATGCTGATGTACGACATGGCGCATGTGCTGGGGCTGGTGGGCTCTTATTTCCAGCAACCCTTCGAGGAAGGTGCCGATATTGTCACCGGCTCGACCCACAAAACATTTTACGGCACGCAGCGCGGCATTGCGGCCGTAAATTATACCGAAGACGATGTCCACTACGCGTTCTGGGAAGCCACTCAGCGCCGGGCGTTTCCCGGCAGCACCAGCAACCACCACCTGGGCACCTTGCTGGGCCTGTTGCTGGCCGCCTTTGAGATGAATGCCTTTAAAGAAGAATACCAGAAAAATGTCATCGCCAACGCCAAGGCATTCGCAATGGCCTTAAAAGAAAGCGGCCTGGATATCGCCGGTGATCCCGGGATTTCCTACACCGAAACCCATCAGGTGATAATCAACGTCGGCTATGCCCGCGCGCCTGAAATCGCCCGCCGGCTGGAAGAAAATCATATCATCTGCAACTACCAGGCGGCCCCGGATGAGGAAAGTTTTTCAGCCGCCGGTTCATTGCGTACCGGGGTGCAGGAAATGACGCGCTTTGGCATGGCCGCCGCGGATTTTGCCGAGCTCGCCCAGCTGATGGCCGACGTTATCCTGCACGACAAGAAGGTTAAACAAAAGGTGATGGATTTGCGCCAGCGCTTTGTAGAAATGCAGTATTGTTTCAAGGGCGACGAGTTTGATGAGTTGCAGCAGAAACTGTACAAACTCCTCTAAGTATCTACAAATCTTACATTGAACGCTGTCGCCGGAAATTAGAAAACCGGGCTTGCTGTTATTCCCGGAATAATGGAATGTTGGAATACTGGAGTGTTGGGTTTCCAATCGAAAAATGGCTTGAATAATTTTCTTTCCTAATCGCTAAATCCGGCCAATATTGCATATTTTCATTTTTTCAGAACCCATTTTTCCATCCTTCCATTATTCCAACATTCCAATGGCGACCCAGTAAATTAGTTTCACCTAACAAAATTGTGGGATTATTTTCCTGAGAGGACTGATGCAGCTGAAAGATGTCATTACAGAATTAAAATTGCTTGGGGATCCGGAAGCGGCTGCCGGCATGGCGAGATACGGCATCAAGTCCGACCGGGCGCTGGGTATTTCGATTCCCAAACTTCAGGGGCTGGCTAAAAAAATCGGCACCAACCGCAAACTGGCCGGGCAGCTGTGGTCGAGCGCCATCCATGAAGCCCGCATCCTGGCCTGCATGATCGAAGACCCGCAGCGACTGACGGAAGCACAGATGGAGCGCTGGGTTAAAGGGTTTGATTCCTGGGACCTGTGTGATCAGTGTTGCAACAGATTGTTCAGTAAAACGGCCATTGGGCGGAAAAAGGCAATGGCCTGGTCACAGCGGCCGGAAGAATTTGTCAAGCGGGCCGGATTTGTGCTCATGGCGGTTTTGGCCGTGCACGATAAAAAGGCAACCGATCGACAGTTTGAGCCGTTCTTGAAGCAAATTAAAAAAGAGGCCACCGATGACCGCAACTTTGTCAAAAAGGCAGTCAACTGGGCCCTGCGTCAGATCGGCAAGCGCAATCTGGCGTTAAACCGCATGGCGATTGCAGTGGCTGAGGATATCCAGCGCCAGGATTCCAGAGCGGCGCGCTGGGTTGCCAAGGATGCGCTGCGGGAGCTGCGCAACAAAAAAATTCAGCACAGATTGTCCCAGAAGGCCCTACGTTGATCGATTCTACAAGATTTGCGCCCTGATATTTGAAATCCCCTATTGCACCAGAACGCATTCCACCATGCCCAGGGCGGCGGATATCACGTTGACGGCATCTTCAAGCTTTAGCGTATTCGTATTAATGACCAGATCATAATTGGTGGGATTGGCAATATCGGCATTAAAATATTTTCGGATAAACGCCCGCCGGTCCGATTCGGTACGCAAGACCCGCCGCCTGGCCTCTTCCGGTGAAATGTCAAACTCCTTGGAGACATTTTCAATACGCCCTGCCTGCGGGGCCACAATGCGAACGGCAAACCGTTTTTCAGGCGGCAAAACAAAGTTGGCGCCTCTGCCCACAATAACCGCGCGGCCGTGATTTCCGATGGTGCCGATAACCTTCATCAGATGTTGCATGTAGCGGTCCGGCCACAGGTGGCGCTCATGGACCAGAGAAGAAATCCAGTGCTCCAGCGTGTTGAGACCGCGCTCGTCAAGAGTTTCAAGCACCGTTTCGCTGACATCTGCACTCTCGGCTATCTGATGAATGACTTCCTGATGGAAAATATCGATGCCGAGTTTTTCGGCCAGACGGCCGGCGATGATGCGCCCCCCGCTGCCCGGTTCCCTGGATAGCGTAACAATGGATACTCCCTTTTTTTCCGGCGCTTCCTTCTTGCGGGTAATTTGCCAGCGTTGCACCTGCTCTTCAATGATTTTAGGTATGGATCTCATTCTGTTGAACCTCCTTTCATTGTCCCGAAGTTAGCATTTCAAATCCTTAACGGTGATCATTTTGCTTTGAACCGAATGAATTCTATCGATGCAGCAGCGGCCATCCGCCAAAGGCGGGTCTTTGTTCTCGGCAATCGTTCAAATTCGGTACTCATTAAAAGACCGGTTTAATGTGGAAAGGGCTATTCGGGCATGCATCTGAATCATCCAGGCAGCGCAAGCTGAGGCAGCAAAATATAAATTAAATTTAAGACTATCGGAAATCCCTGTCAATTTTTTATTGACTTCTCGTGATGGCATCGCGATTATCGCAGCATCTGCTTAATTCTAAAATCTATGATAGGAGATGGGACGATGACTGTTGATCTGAAGCGCAACGCAGCGCTGGTGACGGGAGCCGGGAAAAAATCAGGGATTGGATATGCGATTGCCCGGAAACTGGCTGCCGGCGGAGCCGATGTCATTTTAGCCGATTTGATCGGCAAGCAGACGCACCAAAACGCGACGGCGACCACCCGTACGGATCAAATTACGGCCCTTGCCGCAGATCTGGCCAAAACATTTAAGATCAAAGCGCTTGCTCTCGAGCTGGATGTGACCGCCGGCGATTCCATTGCCCAACTGGCGGATAAGGTGCAGCAGCAGTTCGGGCAGATCCATATCCTTTGCAACAATGCCGGTGCTGTTTTCGGCGTGCCCAACGCGATCCATACCTATGATGAAGATGCCTGGTTGAAAACGATCGATGTTAACCTGCATGGCGTTTTTCGGGTATCCAAGGCGCTGGTCCCCTTGATGACCGAAGGCGGCTGCATTGTTAATATTGCTTCCAGGGCCGCCAAAGTCCCGCCTTTGTTCAACGGCGCCTATGCAGTCGCCAAAGCAGGCGTTGTCATGCTCACCCGGGTCATGGCCAAAGAACTGGCCGGTTCCGGCATTCGTGTCAATGCGATCTGCCCGGGTGTGATTCAGACTGATTTTACAGACTGGCGCTTTGAGCTGGAAGCCAATATCCTGGATTCGACGGTCGCGGAGCGACAGGCCGAGATGCTCAAGACGATTCCCATGGGCCGGCTGGGAACACCTGAGGAGGTCGCCGATCTGGTTGTGTTTCTGGTCTCTGATCAATCGGCCTATATCACCGGGCAGGCGATTAATATAACGGGCGGCCAGTTAATGGAGCTCTAATTTCGATTTATAAATGGCCCTTTTTCCGATGCGCTGTGTTCTCCGCGGATTTCAGCCTTCAACGTACTTGAAATACGCCGAAGGCTAAAATTCCATGCCGCGCCATAGCTTTAGCGACGGTGGGTTGTGCGGCCGTGCGCATCAAAAAAATTGCCGATTTCTAAATCGAAATTACCTATTTCATAACCACTAATAAAGGGGGATGAATGATGGCGGAGATAACCGGTGGTGAACTTTTGGTCAGATGCCTGCACGCAGAGGGGATACGCTTTGTGCACGCGATTACAGACGGCACCTACATGCTGGTCATAGAGGCTCTCGAGCGTCTGGGAGATGAGCTCGGCATCCAGCTGATCGTTCCGCGCCATGAAGCTGCCGCTGCCCACGCCTGCGATGCATATACGCGCTGTTCCGGTAACCCTGCCGTGGTGATGGCCTGTGCCGGCCCGGGGGCTGCCAATTTAATTGCCGGTCTGATGTGTGCCGAGGCCGAAGGCAGCCCGGTGGTGGCCATAACCACCACCCGACGCAGTGATATTTCGGATTCCTATGTCCACCATGGGGGCATGCAGGTCAGCCGCCATTTGGATATCTTCAAACCGGCGGTGAAATGGAGTGGCAAAGTAGATCACTGGCACCGAATTCCGGATATGGTGCGCCATGCCTTTCGGATGGCCACCGCCGGCCGACCGGGTCCGACCCACATCTTGATCCCGGAAGATATCTTAAACGAACGCAACGAAGAAACCGGTGTTCAGATCTGGCCGCCGGAAAAGTATCGCCTTACTGCAAACCTGACGGCAGACGCGGCTGCTCTGGCGCAGGCAGCCGATTTACTGACAGCGGCCGATTTTATCAATATCCATTGCGGCAACGGCGCCGAGCGCGCCGGTGCCGGTAAAACGGTAAAGGAATTAGCGGAATACCTGGGCGCTGCTGTCACCCATACAATCCGGGCGCGCGGCATCGTCTCCGATGAGCACGCCCTTGTGTTTCACCCGACGTGCCTGTCCAGAATCATGGCCAACAGCCAGGCAAATGTGGTTCTGGCTGTCGGCAGTCGCCTCGGGGAGCTGAATATGTGGGGTCGACCCCCTATGTTCGGTGATGCAGACCAGCAGCAGCTGATCCAAATTGATACCGAGCCGACGCATATGGGTTTGAACCGGCCGGTCGATGTGGCTTTGGTGGGCGATGCAGATGTTGTTTTAAGCCAGCTCCTGGAAGCAGTTAAAAGCCGCACGCAAAAGCGCAACCCCCACCCTAAAATTGCCGAATTGCGCGCCGTACAGGATGACTGGCAAAAGGAACTCGATGATGCCGTGGCTGATATGGAACGCGCGCCCATGCTCAGCGGTCATATTTTAAAGGTATGCAATGATTTTTTTCCCGATGATGCCATCATGGTCATGGATGGGGGCAATACGACACTGTGGAGTATTCATTATCATGTGGCCAGGGCACAACGGTCGGTCATGTATTCGATGAACTACGGTCATTTGGGCACCGGGCTGCCATATGCCATCGGCGCCAAGCTGGCCCGGCCGGATAAAACCGTGTACTGTGTGACCGGAGACAGCGCATTTGGATTTAACCTGCAGGAGCTGGAAACGGCTGTGCGGCACAAGCTGCCGGTTATCATCATCGTTGCGGTTGATGGGGCCTATGGCATGGAAAAATCCGCCCAGCGCCGGGCCTTCGGGCGTGAAGCCGAATGGTTCGGCCATGATCATGCACCGGTCAGATATGATCAGGTCGCTGAGGCGATGGGGTGTCATGGGGAATTTGTCAAGAAGGGGTCGGAGATTCAGCCGGCGCTCGAACGCGCCGTGAATTCAGGTAAACCGGCTGTCATTCATGCCGATGTCGATCCGGTGGCCAACATTGATCCTCCCGGATTATGGCTCTGGGTGGCCGCACGCACCGGTAAAATTGAAATGTAAGCGAGGATGGATTTATGGACCTGGCAGCGATCGATCAGGCACGTCTGAATTTCAACCCCCAGGGACTGTTTATCATCAATGCGGCCATCGGCCTGATGATGCTGGGAGTGGCTCTGGAACTGAAACTGGATGATTTCAGGCGTATAATGGTAGCGCCCAAAGCGCCGCTGATCGGCCTGATTGCTCAGTTTGTCCTGCTGCCCGCCTTTACGTTTTTGCTGACGCTGATCATCAATCCTCCCGCATCCATTGCGCTGGGCATGATTCTGGTTGCAGCCTGCCCGGGGGGAAATCTGTCCAACATTATGACCTATCTGGCGCGCGGCAATTGTGCGATATCGGTGAGCATGACGGCGGTTTCCACCGCAGCGGCCATTGTGATGACACCGTTAAACTTAGCGCTATGGGGCAGCCTCAATCCCCAGACCGCCGGCATCCTCAGGGAGGTCCGTCTCAGCCCGATGGACGTTTTTATAACGGTTTTTATCATTCTGGGGATTCCCCTGTGTATCGGCCTGCTGGTTTCGCGAACCTTTCCAACCCTGGCGGCCAGAGTCCGCAGACCGTTTAAAATATTTTCGTTGGTGTTTTTTATCGGCATTGTGGCTGCGGCGCTGGCCGTGAACTGGCAAAATTTTTTAAATTATGTTGGTCTGGTTTTTATTGCGGTTCTGATCCACAACGCCCTGGCACTGAATCTGGGCTACTGGTCGGGCCGCTTTTTCGGACTTCCGGAGCAGGACAACCGGGCGGTGTCGATTGAAGTGGGAATTCAAAATTCCGGGCTGGGCTTGGTGCTGGTATTTAACTTTTTCGACGGACTCGGCGGGATGGCTATTCTGGTTGCCTGGTGGGGGATCTGGCACATAATAGCCGGCCTGGTGGCGGCCTTTGTATTTTCCCGGATACCGCTCGCGTCCGGCCATCAGCCGGAGGGCGAAACGAGTCCCCGCTGATCAACACGGGATGATAATGGAACCCAACGCCTTGACAGGCAAGATTGCAGTCATCACCGGAGGAGCCAGCGGCATCGGAGCGGCGATCAGCAGAACCTTCGCGGCCCATGGCGCTAAACTCGGTCTGCTGGATAGCGATGGCGGTGCACTCGAGGCGGCCGCCGCGGATTTGGCGGCGCGGGGTTTCCAGGTGCGGGGGATTTGCTGTGATGTTGCCCGCGAAGATGAATGTGAAACCGCCATTCGCACGCTCATTGCGCACTTCGGCGGTATCGATATCCTGGTCAACAATGCCGGTATCACCCAGCGCAGCGCTTTTGTCGCTACAAAGGTTTCTGTTTATCGGCAGGTGATGGATGTTAATTTTTTTGGTGCGTTGCACTGCACCAAGGTTGCCATGGCCAGTCTGATCGAGCGCCAGGGTACGATCATTGTTATCGAAAGCCTGGCAGCGGTGGCACCATTGCTGGGCCGTACCGGCTATTGTGCCAGCAAACACGCCCTGCACGGGTTGTTTACGTCCCTGAGGGCTGAATTGATTGGCAGCGGTGTTCATATCATGATCGTTTGTCCGGGATTTGTGAAAACAAACCTGCAGGCCCGGGCCTTGGGAGCGAACGGGCGCGTCACCCGCCATCCGCAATCAACGGTCGGACGGCAGGATTCGCCGGCGCGTGTGGCTGATGCGGTCTACCGGGCAATGTTAAAGCGAAAAAAAATGCTGATCCTGTCGCCGGTTGGAAAGCTTACCTACTGGCTATCCCGGGTGGCGCCGGGGCTTTATGAGCGGATGATGGCCCGCCAGCTCAAATCGGAGCTAATCCGCAAAAGTGACCCGGCTGCCGAACTTTAAGGAATACTGTTTTTATTGAAGCGCTGCTCACGCAAAGACGCCAAGGCACAAAAACGCACAGGGTTTTAATTTAAGTTGAATGAATTATTCCCTTTGCAGGCGTTTTCTACCAGTGGGACAATGGAATCTTGGAATACTGGAATATTGGGAACGCTATACTGCAAATAAGGCTGTTTTTGACCCATCTTTCCAATATTCCATCCTTCCAACATTCCGGTTTGACGTAATCCTAGCGACTTTGCGCCCCACGTCCGCCATCGCAAGCCGCTCAGGCAAGGCGGGCGGGTTTGCGTGAGGAAAATTTTCAGATCAAGACTTCAATTTCACGGATTCAGGCAATCCGAAAACCTCCGGAGATTCCCATGATTGATAGAACTGTGACGACGATTATCGATGCGCAAAAATGCATCGGGTGCGAATTATGCGTGAAGGTGTGCCCATCTGATACAATCAGCATGCAAGACGGAATAGCCCGGGTAACCGGTGATCGTTCGCTGCAATGCGGCCATTGCATGGCCGTCTGCCCGGTCGATGCCGTGCGGGTGGATGGCATTGACCCCCATAGCCTGATCTTTGAAAATTTTGACCTAAAAAATCGCTGGCTACCTCACGGCGATTTTGATACGGCCCACCTGGTTCAATTGATGGCCTCGCGGCGCTCATGCCGCAATTATACCGATCAGGTTGTCGATCGATCCATCCTGGCAGATCTGGTCAAGATAGGGACCACGGCACCTTCGAGCACCAACTGTCAGAAATGGACATTTACCCTATTAGCCGATCGGTCATCGGTAAATGGATTTGGACAGCGCTTTGGTTTGTTTTTTAAAAGGCTAAACCGGCTGGCTGAAAAGCGCCTGCTGCGCAAAGGGCTGAAACTGATCGGCAAGCCCGCCCTATACGATTACTACCGCCAGTTTTACCGGTCGGTCAAAGATGGACTAGCGGAATATGAGCTTCACGGACGCGATCTTCTGTTTCACGGTGCTCCGGCGGTTATTGTTGTGGCTACCCGGCCCGGTGGCAGCGGTCGGATGGAGGATGCTCTACTGGCAACCCAGAATATTTTGCTGGCCGCCCACAGTATGGGATTGGGCACCTGCCTGATCGGTTTTGCCGTTGAGGCCATGAAAAATGATGCCACCCTCCAGCAATTTATTGGGATTCCGGTTGGAGAAACTGTCTGCAGTGTGATTGCTCTCGGATTTCCGGATGAACAATATGAGGGCCTGACAGGCAGGAAAAAAGTAATTTTACGCTATTTTGAAGGTTAAGGTACTATTATGTCTTATATATAATTTACAAAACTTGCCGTGATCCGGATTTATACTTTGTTTTTGAATAACGTCGACTAAGTCCTAAACAGCAATAAGACAAACTCCAATTCTCAAGCACCAAATTTCAAATAAATCCCAAATTTCAATCTTTCAATGATCAAACATTTGGGATTTCGAATTTTGGACATTGGAATTTGTTTGGGATTTGATTTTTGGGATTTGGCTTTTAGAAATTGCGGGGCAAAATATTATATATGACCTTGGCAGGGCGCTGTCAAATGACCTGATCCTTTAAGAAGGATGTCAGGATTGCCTGCAGCTTATCCAGGTGGCCGACGTAAAAGTGATCACAGCCGTCGATGATTTCAAAGGCGGATTCCGGATTCCAGAGCGTCAGCAGAGCACGAATTTGCTCTGCCGGTGCGATGTCATCCCGACTGCCGGTAACCACCAGCTCAAGACTGCTCAGGGTGCTGACATCCCCAAATTCAATGAACCCCACCGGTGGTGAAACCATCAGCATGGACGCAATGGCGACGGGATCTGAGGTAATGAATCGGGCATTTACCCAGGCGCCGAAGGAATAGCCCGCCAGCGCAACCTCACTGGCCCCCCTTTCCTGAACGGCCGCGATGGCAGCGCGCACATCGTTTTGCTCGCCGATCCCGTTGTCAAAGTTCCCCTGGCTGCCGCCGACGCCTCTGAAATTAAATCGCAGGGTGGCATAGCCGTTTTGCCGGTAGGCACCCTGAATGACCTCCACAATCGGGTTATGCATCGTACCGCCGTACAGTGAATGGGGATGGGTGATCACCACGGCCCGGTTACCGGAGCCGGGTTGCCACAGGCCCTCCAGCTGATAACCATCGGATGGTATCGTCATTTTTTCTTCGATTGTCATGATCAGCCGACCGTGTTCAATATATTGATGATGTCACGGCCAAATTCCTTTACCTGCCATGCTTTCAGTTCCTTCATCTTTGACAGGCTGCTCACTGTGTCGGGTTTCTGCACCGCTATGGCGCTGATCAGTGCTTTGGTGCAAATGATGGCCGGATCCACTTTTAGCTGTCGTGCCATCCGATCCCGCCAGATGCGAAGTTCTTTAACGCGTTTGGCCACAATCGCGGGAACCATCGGGGCGGTCTTGCGCGGGTATCTGGGCAAGTTTTTTGAGGGGATTTGCAAAGCCCTTGTTACGGCCGCCACGACGCTTTTGCCGTAACGGTCGCTTTGTTTCAATCCGAGAATTTCGCTTTTTCTGAGTTTATTTAAATTCGAGGGGCGTGTTTCAGCCAGCTTGAGCAGGGATTTATTCCCGATGATTCTGAAAAGCGGCTTATCCTGTTTGTGCGCAATTTTTTGGCGCATTCGCAGTAGTTCTTCCAGAACTGCCAGACCCCTGGGGCCCAGTTTGCCGGCACCCTTAAAGCCCACGAACAGGGGGCCTGAGTTGTTGTTCGCCGGCCTGACCTTGCTGAGATGACGACATTCCTCTTGCACCCATGACAGACGTCCTTTGGTTTTAAGCTCCTGATACAGACTTTTTGCCAGGGGGATTAGATAGCGCACATCCTTGGCTGCATAGGCCATCATCTCCTGTGGTAAGGGCCGTTTTGACCAATCTTTGCGCTGGTATTTTTTGTCGAGGCGAACATTATAGCGCTTTTTCAGCACAGCCTCCAGGCCGGTTTCTTTAAGTCCCAAAAACCGGCATGCCAGCTCAGTATCAAACAGATTGTTAATGCTGATTTTAAAATCCCGATACAGCGAACGAATATCATAATCGGCCCCGTGAAAGACTTTTAGAATGTCAGTCCGTTTAAAAACCGGTTTCAAGACGGATAAATTGTTAATCTGCAAGGGATCAATAACGGCCGAGGTGTGCCGGGTGGCAATCTGGATCAAGCAGACCTTCTCGCGGAAATGATACATCGAGTCCGCCTCCAGATCAACACCGATGATTTGCTGTTTTTTGAGATGCTCTGCAAACTGGTTGAGTTCTGAACGGGTGACGATATTCAGGTGTCGGTGAGCGCCGCTTCTTCGCATTTTTTTCTTGACCCTTCTCAGCGTTTCGCTTATCGGTGTTATCTTGTTATCCGTTATTCGTTATCAGAAGCGAATGATTGATAAAATTCAAGAACGGGTTATATTCCTTTAAATCTAATAATCCATAACGCCCACCCAATTGAATCTTTCATCAATTGGGTCTATAATTCAGTCATTGCTGGCCTTTAACAAGGCCAATCTTTTATTTTATACCGGTTTTAGTCAATTTATCAATCTTTCAATGATATTACGGTGAAAAAACAATGGTAAACATAACACTTCCAGACGGCAGCCGAAAGGCTTTTGAAAAAGCGCCGACGGGAATCGATCTGGCCGAAGGTATTTCAGCGGACTTTGCGCGCCGGTGCGTGGCGATGGAATTAGACGATCAACTGGTTGATTTAAGCACCCCGATCAGCGCCGATGCCCGTGTTCGATTGATCACTGAAAAAGATCCGGAGGCGTTGCACATTTTGCGGCACTCGGCGGCTCACGTAATGGCCCAGGCCGTTTTGCGGCTTTACAAGGACGCTAAATTGACCATCGGGCCGGCCATCGAAGATGGTTTTTATTACGACATCGACATGCCACCGGTGTCAGAAGATGATTTTCCGGAAATTGAAGCCGAAATAAACAAAATCATTAAGGCCAAATTGCCGATCCATCGCAAAGAGATCCCCAAGGCCGAAGCAATTGAATTTTATAAAGACGAACCCTACAAGCAGGAAATGTTAGCCGAGCTTGAGGACGGTACTATTTCGATTTATCAGCAGGGCGAATTTACCGATTTGTGCCGCGGCCCGCACGTGCCGCATACCGGCCATGTGAGGGCGCTCAAGCTGACCAAGGTCTCGGGCGCATACTGGCGGGCGGATCCGACCAGAGCCCAGCTGCAGCGCATTTATGGCACGGCGTTCTTTTCCAAAAAAGAGTTGAAGGCCCACCTGAATTTTCTGGAAGAGGCCAAAAAGAGAAACCATCGCAAAATCGGGCAGGCGTTGGATTTGTTCAGCTTCCACGATGAAGCACCGGGGATGCCGTTTTTTCATCCCAAAGGCATGGTGGTCTGGAATACGTTGCTGGACTACTGGCGGGCCGAGCACCGTGCTGCCGGTTATGTGGAAACCAAAACGCCGATTATGCTCAACCGCGCGCTGTGGGAAAAAAGCGGACACTGGGAAAATTATCGCGAAAACATGTATACCTCATCCATTGATGAGAATGACTATGCCATCAAACCGATGAACTGCCCCGGCGGTATGCTCATTTACGGGCGCAAGCCGCACTCTTACAAGGATTTGCCGCTGCGGGCGGCTGAAGTCGGTCTGGTTCACCGGCATGAACTCAGCGGGGTTTTGCAGGGGCTGTTTCGGGTCCGGGCCTTCCATCAGGATGATGCCCATCTGTATATGATGCCGGAGCATATCAAAGATGAAATTCTAGGCGTTTTGCGGTTGTCCGAGCGGATGTACAGCACCTTCGGCCTCGGGTTTCATCTGGAGCTGTCGACCCGACCTGAAAAATCTATCGGCACCGACGGCCAATGGGAAGAGGCCACCGCCGGGTTAGAGGGGGGACTCAAGGCCTACGGTCAAGAATACACGCTCAATGAAGGCGACGGCGCTTTTTACGGCCCCAAAATCGATCTGCATATCAAAGACGCCCTTGGTAGAACCTGGCAATGCGGCACCATCCAGCTGGATATGGCCCTGCCGGAGCGCTTCAACCTGACCTTTATCGGCAAGGACAATGAACGCCACCGGCCGATCATGATTCACCGCACCGTTTTCGGCTCCATTGAGCGTTTTTTAGGCATTTTGATCGAGCATTTCGCCGGCAAGTTGCCATTGTGGCTGGCACCGGTTCAGGCCACCGTCTTACCGATCAACGATGATCTGGCACCCCATGCCGAAAAGGTTAAATCCGAGCTCGAAAATGCCGACCTGCGGGTGGAAATTGACGATCGGGCCGAAAGCCTGAATAAAAAAGTTCGTGAAGCCCAGCTCAATCAAATTCCTTTGATCCTGACCGTAGGCGCCAAGGAAAAGGAAGCCGGTACGCTTTCGGTGCGCACGCTGGACGGCCACGTCAAATACGGGCTTTCCCATGAGCAGTTTCTGGATACGGTGCAGGAACATATCCGCAAACGCGAATTGCCATTAGACTTGTTTAAAGAATAATTGGCGACTACCACGAAAACACGAAATTTAAAAAGCACGAAGGCTTAATATATTTTTCGTGTTTTCGTCTATTCGTGCTTTCGTGGTAAAAATTCATAACAGGCTAAAATACGATGGCTGAGAATGCTGGTGTGACAACCTCGCGAATCCAATGGTGTGATTTGCGCTGTAAATGGGCCGCTGCCGCCAAACTCGACGCCCTGGACGGCAGCTGCCGTACCTTTCAATCCCTGTGGTGCAATAAGCTCAAGAAG
>JASFIG010000064.1:0-15881 GCA_050122795.1 Desulfobacterales bacterium | reverse complement strand
CGGCCCTACCCAGGGGATCTTGCGCGAGGTGATATATTCCCGCACGGCCAATCCGGGTGCGGTACCCACACCGCAGGCCCAGGCAAATATGCCGGTGCCTTCCTGCAATTCTTTGACACCCGCTTTGGTCTTGGCCGGATTATAGGCATCGTCAAACATGTGATAGACGATCTTGCGGCCATGGATGCCGCCTTCGGCGTTGATCATTTTAAAATAATCACCGGTACCGCGGGCCACCGAGCCCCATGCTGCGACCGGTCCGGTTTGGGGGCCCCACTGGCCGATATGAATTTCGGTGTCGGTGACACCTTCTTCTGCCATGGCATTGAACGTCAATCCAAAAACCATGGCCACCGCTGCCGCTAAAACCCAAAAACCTGTCTTTTTCATGCCTTCACTCCTTTTTGGTTGGAAATTAGTGTTTGGTGTTTCGTGTTTGGTGTTTCGTGTTTGGTGTCTTGTGTTTGGTGTCTTGTGTTTGGTGTCTTGTGTTTTGTGTTTGGTGTTTCGTGAAATTGGGCAAAAAGGGACTTTTTTCATAAGCCTTTTAGACTTTCTTGACATAGTGACGGGCAAAAAGCCCGCTCGGTTTAATGCACAGCACCAGCACGATAATGGCAAAGGCCACCGCCGATTTAAACTCAATCGACACGTAGCCGCCGAATAGATTTTCAATGATGCCCAGCAGATAAGCCGCCACAACAGCGCCGGGCAAAGAGGTCATACCGCCCATGACCGCAGCGGCAAATCCTTTCAACAATGGGTCCCACATCATAAACGGTTGCATGATAACGGGTGCTATCAGCAGGCCGGCCACACACCCCACAAACGATGAGATCCCCCAGGTGATCATCATGATGCGATGGGTGCGTATGCCCATGATGCGGGCTGCTATGTTGTTTTGCTGGGTGGCCTTCATGGCCACGCCCAGTTTCGAATAGCGCAGAAAGACAAACAAAAACGCCATAATGGCCAGGGCCGCCACCAGGGTCAGCATTTCAAGCCCGCTGACATAAACCTCGCCGATCGCGAAGCTGTCCCAGGGCGATATGGGAAAGGGCATGGTTTTGGGATCGGCGCCAAACTTCCAGGAAACCAGCCCCAGCAGGATCATTTCAATGCCGATCGTAATGACGATCAAACCCAGAATATTGGGCTCTTTGGCACGGCGCAGGATGCTGAACTCCAGAAAAAATCCCAGCAAAATGGAAAAGACCAAGGCCGCCGGAAAGGCCAGGTGATAGGGCAAACCGTATTGGTCCAGCAGCATAAAGGCAAAAAAAGATGAAATTAAGGCCATTTCACCCTGGGCAAAGTTGGGCACCTCCGAGGTCTTGTAAATAATGACCATGGCAATGCCCATCAGAGCGTAGGTGCTGCCAACCGCAATCCCGCTGGCAATCATCTGCAAAAAGTCTAACATTAAGCTCCCTTAGATAATTTAACAAAAGCCAAAAATGCTAATTCCATGGTTTATATACATGGTTTCAGGTGTCAGGTGTCAGTGTTCAGCATCTGACCTTAAGCAGTTTCAGAACCATCCATGCTGACCCGAAACCTGACACCTGAACCGCCTCCGACGGAACCCATGATTGCTGACATCTGTCCTCTGAACTCTGTCCTCTGAACTCTGAAATTTAAAACGGCCAGGTCTTCCAGTATTTCTTGGTCCGTATCCAGATGCCGAATATCCCCAGCGGTTCAAACAACATGATCAAAACCAGTATCAGGCCAAAAACAATGTACTGGATGTTGGAAATGCCGGTAATCGAAAAATAACTTTGCGACAATGCTTCCAGCCATTGACCCACATAGGGGATACTCAGAATATTGCGCAGCTGAAGATCCATCCAGCTGAGCAGGCAGGCACCGGCAATGGAGCCCATAATGGAGCCCAGGCCGCCGACAATCACCATGGCCAGAAACATAATCGACATTAAAAGGGTGAATATTTCCGGTTCAATAAAGCGCAGGACAAAGGCGTACAGGCCACCGGCAATGCCGGCATAAAAGGCGCTCACCGCAAAGGCCAGGGTTTTGTACATAACCAGATTGACTCCCATGGTCTCAGCGGCAATATCAGCATCCCGGATGGCAATAAATGCTCTGCCGACCCGGGTTTTGATCAGATTGCGGGCGGCAACGGTCAACAGGACCGTAAGGGTAATCAGCAGATAGTAAAAATCGATATCGGTATCCAGATGCCAGGGGCCGATCGTCAGTTCAGGGGCATGCAACCCCTGCCGGCCGCCGAAAAATTCGATCCGGCCGATAACCTGGGTGATGGTCAATCCGAAACCCAGGGTGGCGATGGCCAGATAGGGGCCTTCCAGCCGCAGGGCCGGTAACCCCAGCAGGAACCCGAAAAGAGCCGCCACCAGGGCAGCGGCCGGCAAGGCCACGACAAACGGGAAATGGGCCTCTCCCATCAAAACAACGGTGCCATAGGCACCGATGGCAAAAAATCCGGCATGACCGAGAGAAATCTGGCCGGTATAGCCCACCAGCAGATTGAGGCCGATAACCACAATCACATTGATGGCCATATAATTGGCCACATAGACATAATAGTTTTTAAACAGAAAGGGAAAGAGGGCCAGAAAAACAATCAAAGCACAAAACCAGAAGACAATGACACCGGAGGTGAACAGCTGCACGTCTTCATAATAGTGCCTTTTCATATCCATGGCAGAATAGCCTCTATGATCGTCCTCGGATTCAGGCGCTTCAAATTAAGCACATCGTTGGGGGGGTGCCCCCTCAGCACAGCGCTAATCATTTAAAATCAATATAAATTAAGACTCTACCCCACAGTGAGAAAAGCGATTCGGCTATTTGCCCGACCCTCGGTTGTGTGGCCCCCGGCGTGAAAATGCGGGTACATCCGAAAGAAGACGGCAATAGGAATAGGCCCTGCTTCTGGCAGCGGGTCGCAGCCGTTCGGGTCGCTCAAAAATCAACTAACAATCGCAAGAACCCGTTGATATGTCAATATTAAAATAAGCGAATGTCAACAAATGAAGCATGTTCAGGTATTAGGTGCCGTCAGTAAATGGGCACTGTGAAATTTGCCGGTTTTGCAGGGCTGTTTAGCGTGGATTAAGCCTGCGATTGACAAAATCTAAAATGAGGCCGGCGCTTTTCTGAGGTTTTTCCATCGAGGGAAAGTGGCCCGTGCGGGGTACGGTCTGTAATTCATAATCGGCGATGCAGCCCCT
Source organism: Desulfobacterales bacterium (assembly GCA_050122795.1). Lineage (GTDB taxonomy): Bacteria > Desulfobacterota > Desulfobacteria > Desulfobacterales > JAHEIW01 > JAHEIW01. The sequence goes on along the minus strand of JASFIG010000064.1, from coordinate 12,663 downwards.
TAACCGTTCGGCCGCATCAGCTGCAAAAATATCGGATAATTCCCCGCGAATGGCCAGCACGGGACAACGAATCTTTTTGGCATATCGCCAGACATTCAGTGGAATGGATTCAAAAATCTGGGCTTCAAGCTCCGGATCGCAATTTAAAACCGCTGTTTTTTCATCTTTCTCAAGCAGCCCGCATTCCAGATAGGCCTGCACAAATTCTTTTGACCAGTTTTTAAAGATACCCCGGCCGGCGGCAAACAGCTTCAAGGCCTCCTGCTTGCCCTTAAACTCCCGCCGGCGGCGGCGTGCCATTTTTGCAAGGGGCAGAATCCCCCTCAGTCCCAGCAATCTCAACACGGCCAGTAGCCATAGCTGCCGGTGCGGCAGAATAACCGGGTCGATCAAGACGATCGCGCTGAAAAGATGCGGGTATTGAGCGGCTGCAATATAGGTCGTGACGGCGCCCAGTGAATGCCCGATGCCGATAACCGGTGCAGACATTTTTTGCTCGACCAGATTTTTCAAATCCTCGGCAAAAATGTCCCAGTGGCGGATGCGATCAACGCCGGGGCGATCGGATCCGCCGTGACCGCGCACGTCACTGGCCAGGATGTGAAGATCATCAACAAGATGTCGAATAAAAGGGGTATAGGTGCCCGCACAAAAACCGTTACCGTGTAAAAAATGGGCCGGCAGTCCGCTGCCGCCCCAGTTCAGGTAGTGAATCCGCCCGTCGGGTAAATTTAAATAGTGCTCCGACGGCTCCCGCTGCTTGTCTGAATCGGTCGGAAATGCTGTTTCAGCGGTTGAATTCATGATTCATCTACACGATAGCGTATATAGAGTTAAAAATGGCCGTTGCCGCAACGGAGGTTTCGACGCCGCTCGATATGCCGGCAGCGGCCCGGCGGGGTAATTCATACTGCAACTTTTCGATATCATATGAAACGAAGGAATGGTCGGCGGACGGCCGCTGTCACCATGCGCATCAGGGCTAATGGCATGAAGCCCGGGCCGAGGCCTCTGGCAATTCGTAGGGTGACAATCTATTACAAACAGTCCCGTATTCATCAATAATGTCTGAGGCGACATTTTTCCAGCCGAATTGACAAACCGAAGCGCGCACCTTTTCAGCCGAAAACTCGCCGGCCTGCTGCCTGGCGAAGATGGCGGCAATACCCTCAGCCAGCGGGCCCGGTCCGGCGTTAGCCACCAGCGTACCGGCTTTGCCGTTTTGCAGGATCGAGCTCATGGCCCCAACCGGGGTCGAAACCACCGGTGTACCGCACGCCAGAGATTCCAACCCCACCAATCCAAAACTTTCGTAGTGGGAAGGTATCACCAGCGTATCGGCAGCGCTGTAATACGGTGGGAGCTGGTTTTGTTCGATCCGACCGACGAAGGTGACTGAGTCCGCAATACCGAGCTGTCGTGCGAGCTGCTGCAGGTTCTTGTAATCATCGGTTTCGGGGCCGTCCCCGCCGATGATCAACAGCCGCAAGCGTTGTTGGCGCCGCAGATGAGCGATTGCTTTAAGCAGTCGATCGATGCCCTTGATCGGATCAAAGCGGCCAACATATAAGGCCGTGGGGGTATTTTCATCCAGGCCCAGCAACTTTCGCGCCGTCTGTTTATCCTGGGGCTTAAACAGATCCAGATTGACCCCGCAGGGGACCACCCCGATTTTTTCGCCGGCGGCATGATAAAAATTTATCAGGTTTTGTTTTTCCACAGGGGTTGGCGCCAGGATGCGCTGGCTGGATCGCACCAGTTTCCGTTCGGTGGCCAGACGCAAGTCCGGTTCCGGCTCTGCCAGCCCTACAATGTTTTTGACCACACCCAGCGTATGAAACATGACGACATGCGGGATGTTCCAGCGCTCCTGTACCCAGTTGCCCAGCCGCCCGGATAACCAGTAATGGCTGTGGATCAAGTCGTATCGCAGCTCCTGCTGGTCTTTGAATTTTTCCAGCGCCCGCAAAAAATCAGCCAGATAGTAATACAGCGTCAGCTTTTGAACATGGCCGTTGTTGCCGGCGCTCAGATGAATTAGGCGCACGTTATCATGCAAATCAATAATCTGATTGTGGTGGGAGCCATTTAATTTTGTATAGATGTCGATCCGGTGGCCGCGGCTCCCCAGCTCGCGGGCCAGTTCCCGGATATAAACACTCATGCCACCGGTGTTTTTGGTCCCCAGTTCACCGATCGGGCTCGAATGGATACTGAACATCGCCAGTTGCATCTGATCTGATCTCACGTCGAATTCCCCCCTACAATAGGCTGCTCTGAAGTCAAAATTATCGCCACGCGGATTAGGCCAGGCTGACTCGACACCGGTACAGCGAGATCCGTTTACCCCCCAGTCGATGTTTATAAACTTCAGTTCCTTTCAGAAAATCATACCTTTTTTTACCGAGTTGAATACTTTCTTTGAGCGTAAAGAGTTTGCTGAGCAACCCCACGCTCAAAACATGGTAACTCTCATCATAACCATTATTATACAAATGGAAAGTCTCATCATGATCAAAGCACATGACAGCTGCCACAACCGCATCATCAAGCAGGAGAAAAAAAAGCTTCATTATTCGCGCTGAAGCCAGTTCAATCGCCAGCGCATGAAAGTAAGAAGCCATCTGATCGGTCATAAATCGTGCTTTGTCCGTTCGATTCTTTTTAAAAAGCGTCAAGAAGGTGTCCATTGCGCTGCTGACCGCGGTGGCATCATCGACAGTACGCAACGCTACCCGGCCGGCCTCTTCGAGCCGCCTGAACTTGCGCCGGACCTCGTGCCGCTGTTTGCCGGTCAGCTGCCGCAAATACATGTCCCATGAAGCAGGCAGATCCAGCACCATGGTGGCATCCACCAATTGGCAGTCGACTGCATATTGCCGGTCTGTGGCCGCCGGCACCAGGTAGCGGTACAGCGTTGAATCCGCACGCACTGCTTGCAGATCCAGCTGACGGATCCCCTGCTTTTTGAGGTGGTCCAAAAGAGTGTCACAAAAGGCTTTTTCCCTGCCGGGCACAACGACCACATCCTGAAAGTCGCAAACGTCTGCATCCCCCATCAGGCGGGCCGTTTGGCCCTCAACCATCAACGGCGCCATTCCGATCACTTCGCCACGACGGCGAATCGAGCATAGATAGGGCGTGCGATCACTGCCGAATGTCTGCCACCAGGCCTTTAGCCACCCGGGCAATACAAACAGGCAGTCCCAATTCAGACGGTTGGCACTGTCACGCCAGAGGTCGGTGATCGAATCGATCGACTCTTGCGCTACGGTGTATGTTTTATTTGCAGCCATCAACATTTCGGGTATTTTTTTTCATGAGGCTTCCGGTGTCCCTATCAGGTGTCATTCACCCGGTTCCAGGGTTCAAGGTTCAGCGTTCAGAGGTTCTGGAATTCGAGGTTCAAATCACTGGCAACTGGCTTTCGGCAGCTGGCAGCTCAAGACATGACCCTGCAACGTGATCGCCAAACCCTGAACCTTTGAACCTTTGAACCCTGAACCTTTAAGCTACAGCCTGACCGTTTGCCCCGTTCGGGCTGCCTGCGCCAGGGCATCCAGCACCCGCATATTTTCGATACTGTCTGATATCGGGAACCTGAGCCCGGTCCGCCCCCTTGCCGCGTCTGCAAAGTGCTCGACCATCAGCTGATATTCATCCGCTCCGGGAACACTGTGTTTTTGACCCGTCTCCTGATCCCGGCCGCGCACATAAAATATGGCCTCATTCTCCCAGGGCACAAATGCATTGTGGGGCAGTTCGATTGCACCGTCCGAACCGGCTATGCAGTAAGTTTGCTGCAAAGCCGTGATGAAGCTGGCCTCAAAAGAAGCCAGGCCGTTGCCGCTAAAAGAGAGGCTGCCGACCATGTGCACATCGACACCACCCGGATCATATTCGGCCTGGGCCTGCACCTGCGACGGTTCGGCGCCCAGCAACCAGCGAGCCACACTGACACTGTAGCAGCCGATGTCCAGCAAGGCACCACCGCCCATGTCCGGATTGAGACGGACATTTGGCGGATCGCTCCACTCCGAATCGGCCATCCGGAAACAAAAAGCCGATTTGATCAACCGGGGCGTGCCGATGGCGCCTTCGGCAATCAGCTGCTTGATGCGCCGGCTGCGGGGATGAAAGCGATACATAAATGCCTCCATCAGCAGACGTCCGGCATCTTCGGCAGCTGCCGCCATTTCCATGGCTTCTCTGGCATTGCATGCCAGGGGTTTTTCACACAGCACGTGTTTGCCGGCCTTCAGGGCTTTGATGGTCCAGGGGTGGTGAAGATGGTTGGGAAGCGGAATATAAACAAGATCGATTTGCGGATCAACCAGCAGGGCCTCATAACTGTCGTAAACATACTCTATACGATTGTCAGCCACGACCTGTTCCGCCTGAGCCGGAGAGCGCGTTGCCAGGGCAACGATGTCACCATTGCCGGATTTACGGATGGCGGGAATCACGCACTTGCGGGCAATGGTGGCGTTTCCCATAACCCCCCATTTAGCCGCTTCAGCCATCCAGCACCTCCGGAGTACCGCCTCTGGCAGCCGATCTGGCAGCTGCTTCCAGGATGGCCACCACCTGAACCGAATGTGCCAGCGGCGCTGTAAGGGGTTCACCGCTGAGCAGGTGATCGGCGATGTTGCGGTGGAAACCATAGTGCTGGCGCTCGGGCACGGCAAGCTTCTGGGTGACAATCTGACCCGACGAATGACGGCGATACAGCGTTAGATCGGGCGGCATCTCGGTGGCCGGAATATGGTGCTGTTCAAAGTAGGTGACCGGATCGGGCTCATATTCGACCACATCCTTCCATTGGCCGCTGATTGCTCCCTGTGTTCCCAGCAGATACCACTTGGGCTTGCGCAGCGCGGCAATATCGGAATGCATAAATTGGGCCTCCTGTCCGCCCGCAAAACGAAGCTGGATGCGCTCCTGATCTGCATTGGTGACATCATGCCAGACTCTCTTATGGCTGGTGCTCATTACCGTATGAATCGGCTCTGCAATCAGGCTGACGACCCAGTCCAGATAATGCGCACCCCAATCATACGTCAGACCTCCGGAAACCGCGTCATGCGAATGCCAGTATCCGCAGGGATGATGAAATCCACCCACAAACGTTTCCATGTAAAACAGCTCTCCGATCAACCCCTCCCGCAAGGCTTGCTGGATGGCCAGATAATCAACATCCCAGCGCCGGTTTTGATGACAGCTTAAATGCACCCCCTGTTTGTCGGCCATTTCAATCATGGCATCGGTTTCCCGGCGCGTTAACGCCAGCGGCTTTTCACACACAACATTTTTGCCGGCGGCCATCATCTGAATGGCAAGCTCGGCATGCGTATTGGGAGGGGTGGCAATGATCACAAGGTCAATGGTGGCATCAGCCGCGAAGGCATCGGGTGCCGCGTATGATTTTATGTGCGTAAAATCCTGTTGCGCCTGCTCTAAGCGCCGGGGGCTTAAATCGCAGGCCGCCCGCAATTCCAGACCGGGCGTGTTTTGCGCTCCCAGGCCGTGAATTTGGCCGACCGATGGAGCGTACCCTAAAAGACCGATACCCAGCGTTCGATCATCACGAGATGTCCCCGCCAGATAGCGCACGACCCGATAAAGTATTTGTTGAAAAACAGGGTGTCGGTAAGCTTGCAACGTTGTGCAGGCAACTTTTCCCTCACCGGCTGACCGCGCGACCAGCATCGGAAAGTGCTGGTAGTGCCAGTCGGCATACAAAATATGCTCAATGTCCTCTGCAGTAAGCTCCAGGGGATGGTAAGCGCCTTCCAGATAGATAGCATCCGGCAATCGTGTCGCCAGCGGGTGGTCGGGGTCATCAAACAACACCCGCAGCTCAGCGGCCGGCCCGATCTGACCGGGCTGGGCACCAAAAATCTCAGGCAGGGGCCGGGTGGATCGGCACACCAGCTTCAGCCAACCACCACCGGCAGCGGCAAACTGCTCAAGAGTTTCGGTTTTTTCTTCGCCCCCGGTGGTCTCGGCGCTGATCACCACATCGTAAGGGCTCAAATCCGCAGGGATCGCCTTTTCGAGCGCCAGTTGGACATGCGCCATAGATTGAAGATAATCAAAAAAAGGACTCAGCTCCGAGCTGTCTTTTGCGTTAATCGCCAGTATCGAAATTTGGGGATGACTCAACATAATCGTCAATTTAATTTTTTGTAACGGTTAATATTCAGGTTATCGGTACCTGGCTGCCGGCTACTCGCTTCTGGCTGCTGGCCACTGGCAGGAGGCAAGGCTTTATCTGACTTCTGTCTTCTGATCTCTGTCTTCTGACCTCTGACCTCTGTTTATGATGATAACCGCCAGCGAGATCCCTCTTTGTCGTCTTCGATGATGATGTTTGCGCCCTGCAGGCAGTCGCGGATGGCATCTGCTTCCGCAAATTGTTTGCGCTGCCTGAACGCTTCTCTGACATGCAGCAATTGTTCTACGACCGGCGCCAGGCAATCGCTTTCGCTGCGGGGCGCGGCCGCCAGGCGGGTGCCCAGAATCGCAATCAGCTCGCGCAGGGTGTCGCGGGCCTGGATAACAGATTCTGCATTTTCTACATCCTGTTGCGCCTGCCATATGGTACGATCCAGCTCAAGCAGCGCATTGGTGGTTTTTTGAGCCTCGTGGGTTTTGAGGCCGTCGTGAAAATCGCTTTCCAGCCGATGAATTTGATCCCAGAAGGCATCGCCATTGTCTGTGGCTGTCGTCTGTTGTTCTTGCTGTGATAGGGACACCTGCTGCCAGTGACCGTCATCATCTACACCCCTGAGCACATCGAGCGAAAATTGGTCACCGTTTCGGAAAACCATCTGCTGCGCTGCACGCTGTAAAGTGACCCGGCCGATCCCTTTGATGATCGCTTGATCGCTTTCAAAATCAAAGATACAGGCCGTATGCTCATCTAAACCGAAAATGGAAACGTCCGGCGGCAAAGCGGCCACCAACTGCTCGAAACGCGGTTTGCCCATAAAACAAAAGCGCGTGTCATGATTACCCCCTTCCGCATTGTTCCAGTGCGGCACCACGACAAGATTGAAGCCGAAGTGTTTGAGCAGGTCCATGCCGTCCACCCAGTGCAATTCCTGGCCAACCTTGTATATTTCATAGACCGGGAGGGTAAAGCGGCCGACGGTCAGAGCCGCCGCGCTGGCCGCCACGATGCATCCGCCGTTTTCGATGCGGTCGATTAGAATTTTGGGTATGGCAGAAGGCAACCACTGGCGTACCGCATAGGTCGGGCTGCCGGGTCCGATGAGGACATAATCGGCCGCCCGCAGGCTCTGATAGGCCTGCTCGGCGTCGAACGGAGAAATCGTGTCAATTGATTTAAAAGAGGCGATCTCGAGGGTTTGTTGAATGTGGGATTGGAAGTAATCCCGGGCCTTTTCTGAGATTTGGTCAACATTTAGCTGAAACCCCGCCGGCGTATCCAAAAATACGGCTCTGGGTGCGGCCGCCAGGCGTCCCAGCAATTCTTTGTGAACCTCCACCATCGTGGCGGTCAGTTCACCGGATCCCATTAAAACAATCATGCCCTTTCCGGACGGCATGGCAACATCTTTCTTTTTTATTTCCGAACCGGGTGCGTTGCACCCGGTTTCACCGCGTTGTTTTCAACGATCGGGGCACTTGTGTGCCCCTGTTTTTTACCGCCTACGGCGGTAAAATTTAAGCCACCCGCTATACAACTGGTCGTTGACTTAGGGTAGAAAAGGAGTGAACGTTAAACTTGACTGGGTCGGCAAACCGTCAGCCGCCATTTTATACGACTCCAATCGAACAGACAAAGAAAAAGGTATCTTTAAATATAAGGTAGAATTGCATTTTATCAAACAGTATTTCTTTTATTTGACTTGCGGCCCACGGTTTACCATAAATTGTTTTAAAATTATTTGACAACGCCCGGCCGGCAGATTTATACCGCTTGTCATCATAATATTCCAAAAATAAGATGGCGGCATAAGTTTTTTAGCAAAAAACCGTTCCGCAATCGGAACGTTTTTTTGACAACCACTGTAATACATCTTTCGCGTGGTGGTTCGATTGAAGTGCCGACAACTCATTTTCATAAGAAAGGACGGTTATGAAGTGGTTAAAAAGGTTGCTGGGGTTGCTGTTGATTATGTTTGCCGGGGTCATCAGTGCCGTTCTGATTGTGATCAACCCCTTCGGCGCTTCACCGCTTAATCGCTACGCCAAAAGCGGGAGCCTGGATGTGCCGGGACTGAAAGAACCGGTCACGGTACTTCGCGATGAAAAAGGTATGCCCTATATTTATGCCGCCAATATGGACGATCTTTTCCTGGCCCAGGGCTTTGTGACCGCCCAGGACCGGCTGTTTCAAATGGAGCTCACCAAGCTGTTCGCATCCGGTCGCATCAGCGAACTGGCCGGGGAAAAAGCCAGAGATCTGGACATCCGCATGCGCACCCTGGGCTTTCACCGCAACGCCCGCCAGCATGCCAGATTGCTCGATGATAAAACCCAAAGATTTTTTCAAAAATACGTGGACGGCGTTAATGCCTTTATTGAAACCCGCCCACAAGAGCATCATCTGGAATTCAAGCTGGCCGGCTTACGGCCATCCACCTGGAGCAACGCAGATTCACTGACGATCTTATATTTTATGGGCTGGAATAGCGCGGGCAATATTCGATCTGAGATCATTGCCCAGATGCTGGTCGAAAAACTGGGCAGCACAAAAGCGGCCGAAATCTTCCCCCTCAATATCAACCCGGAAGATGAGCCCAGGGGCGGCTCAGCCCGGCAAAAGTCGGTATTCGCTGCTGCCCGATTGGGAGCGGTGTTTGACGAAAAACTGCTAGCCCATTTGAATGCCGTGTCGTTGCGGCTGGGCAGCAACAACTGGGCTGTCGATGGGAAGTTTTCATCCGGCGGAAAGCCCATTCTGGCCAACGACCCCCACCTGGAGACCACACTTCTGCCAGGCCCCTTGTACCCCTGCGGTCTGATCACGCCTCAATTCCGGGCAATCGGCGTCAATATTCCCGGTATGGCCGGGATGCCGATCGGCCGGACTGCGCATATTGCCATGGGGGTGACCAATGCCTATGGCGACACCCAGGATCTGTATGTTGAAACCCTGGATCCCGACAATCCGGGGCACTATCTGGAAGGGGATCGATCCATTCCCTTTGAGGTCATCGAAGAAATTATCAGAATCAAAGACAATAGCGCTGCCGATGGATACCGCACCGAAAAAATCAAAATTCGACGCACCCGCAGAGGACCGGTCATTTCCGGCGTCATGCCCGGGCTGCAAACCGATAAAGTCATATCCATGCGCTGGTCGAGTTTTGAGGCCATGGCGTCCTCGGTGGGATTTGAACGCTTGATGGAGTGCCACACCATTTCAGAAGCCCGCCAGGCCCTTAAAGATGTCAATCAGGTCGCCTTGAATTATGTCGTTGCAGATTCCCGTGGGAACATTGGCTGGTATACCACCGGCAAACTTCCCATCCGTAGTCAGGGCGAATCCCTGGTACCGTATGTTGTCAGAGACAGCCAGGACAACTGGACCGGTTGGATCCCCTGGCAGGAGATGCCGCATACAATCAATCCGACCCGCGGGTGGCTCGGCACGTGTAACCACATGACCGTAGATCGTGATTATCCCTATTACTATGCCAGCCCCGCCGCATCTTCTTACCGCTACCGCCGGCTGATGGAGCTGATGGATACACCCGCTAAAAAGACCGTCTCTGATCACTGGGCATTCCAGCGTGACACGCTCAACCTCATGGCTCAACAAATTGCGCCGATCATGGCCCAGGCCTTGGCAGCGCATGCGGATACCCAAAAACTAAGCCAGATTCTATCCGCATGGAATTTTAGCGACGACCCGGATAGTGTCGCACCGACAATTTTCCAAACCGTTTACCGCGAGTTTGCGCTACTGGTCTATTCAGATGAGCTGGGCGATGAGTTGGCCCGGAAAATGCTGGATGAATGGTATTTCTGGCAGGAGCGGCTCCAAAAAATGGTGCTCGAAGGTGAGCCTGCCTGGTTTGACAATGTCCAAACTCCAGATCGGCGGGAAACCCGGGACGACCTATTCCACCAGGCGGGTTTAAAGGCCATTCAATATTTGAGTGCAAAATTGGGGGACAACCCCGATAATTGGCAGTGGGGAAAGCTGCACCGCCATGATTTTTTGAGCCCCATCAGGCGTTCGGGTGTCGGCAAGGACTTTCTGGGGGGCGGTTCGCATCCGGCAGCCGGATCCGGTGAAACCCTTTACCGCGGGATATACGATTTCAACGCGCCTTTCAAAATTACAATTTCGGCCTCCCTGCGAATGGTGGTGGATATGGCCGACCCGGATAAAATCCTGGCTGTGCTGCCCGGCGGGGTGTCCGGCCGTCAGTTCGATCTCCTTACCACCGACCAGGTCGCACCCTATATGAATGGTGACAGGCTCTACTGGTGGTTTAGCGACAAGGCCATTGAAGAACACACCCGCCATACTCTGACCTTAACGCCGCGCTGACAGGCGGCGGTAAAAACAGAAGCTGAGTCACATAAAAAAAGGGGCTATGGCCAAAGCCATAACCCCTTGAATTTTATGGTAGGCACGGTGAGATTTGAACTCACGACCTCTACCGTGTCAGGGTAGCGCTCTCCCCCTGAGCTACGTGCCTTTAGGTTTTGTATGAAAATTAATGTGAAGCCAATATCACATTAATTTTCACCCTCCGGGCGAGCCGGAGGCTTCCATCTGCTGCGTTATTAAGGGCGAAGCATAGTCCACTATAGCTTCGCCCTTAAGTGCCTTGCATATGAAAGCCTCCGGCTCGTACAAAATTTAAATTACATTCTTCACCTAACACCAGTGTAGTATAGTGTCAAGAGCAAATCAACTGGTGGGCGCCTATCCCGGAACCAGTGTAATTTTCAAATTGCTCTGGGTAATTTCATATATATTGATGCCAAAGTTTTCAAAATTCTGTCGCATCAGGGCCGCAGCCAGCTCCTCGGCTTTACCCCTGTAATCGATGATCAGAGTTGTCTCATTGGGCTTGATTTCTTTGACCCGGATCCCTCCGACACCGGATATGCTCGTCAGCGCCCGGCGAAACTTGACAAAATTGGCAAGATTTCCGGTTCCTTCTACAAAAACTTCCACCTGTGATGGTCGATCGGCCAATCGGCGCCAGGCGGCGTCCAATTGAATGGCCAGATCGTCTCCGGCCAGGGTAGCCACCATTTTCAGGGCTTCTCGGCCGCCCGCTGCTTCGTCGATGTTGGCAGTCACCGAAGTCCTTGATATATTGGCCAGCTCTTCACCGTTTTGCGTTCGCAGCACGCGTGCATTCAGAATGGCTTTGAAGGACTTTAAATCATCTCCCATAATGCTGGCGGTGGGGCTGGCGACGGAGGTGCCCATGATTACGACATCCGCCCTCAAACGGTTGCCGATATCAATGGCGGATTCGTCGCTGAGAGTGGGCGTGGCAACCGCACCCGGATCCGTCAATTTTCCGATTCCGGTACCCCGATGATTTACGATCGGAAAGCCTTTTGCTTTTAGAATATCCGCCATGGTGGCTTCGGCAATCGCTTCGAAACCACCCATTTGCCGGCCCCACCAATACCGCGGTGCATCCTGTTGAAGATTCTGTTCTGAAATCAAAAAAAGTATCGCGGGCCGCTCTACTTTCGTCCTCAGGATATCGGCATTTGAGAGCTGCTCGGCAATTTTTTTACCCGCCACCCGGGCCTTGACCAGGACCCGGTATTGCTTGCCGGACTCTGTTTCAGTCAAGACCTTGTAGTCCAGGACAAAGGCATTGGGTTTGGCATAGATGATTTGATTCACCTGCGGAAAATACTCTATCAGAGAATTGACCTCGAGGACCTCTTTCGTCATCAGGGCCACTGCCGACACCAGGCTTTCTGCTATGGCTGCTTCGCGGGCAGCCTGAATATTGCCGCCTTGAATCTGACCCGTCCCAACGACGACAAAGGTTTTATTCTGCACCTTCTTTTTGGCATAAGCCGCAACAGAAAATGACAGCGTCAGGGTCATCGCCAGTGCAAAAACCCGCCCATACCATTTGAATGACATACGGCACATTTTTAACTCCAGTTTTATCAATAATGGTAATAACCTTTAAATGAATTTTACGATAAATTCAAGATTTAAGCCATTGATTTGAAGCCTAAATTTCAACTCCGGGATTTTTTTAGGCTTATTCCGTTAAAAGAGGCCTTTCACATCCATTCGAATGTAAATTAAGGTGTCCAAAAGGCGGGAGTAGGAGAAAGAGCGACGCGTACATTTCGTGGCTGGCCTGCGACGAGCGCAGTCGAGTCGAAGCCACTCCCACTGCATATTAACCCGCACAATGCTTTAAACATGTGGGGTAATCTTTAATGTGAGTGGGAGCGGCATCTTGCCGCGATAAGACTTTCGACGACGACCAGCACAGCCCTGGAGCAAAAGATGGGTCTATTAAAACAGTTCTTATTTTCTGCGAGCGATTGCATAATCCGCTATATCCAACATCGAGTCTTTATATTTTGAGGTCTCGAAAATCGAAAGGGCTTCTTTGGCTTTATCAATGTAAGCCGCGGCTGTTTTTACTGTATAATCGATCCCGTCATTTTTCTGCAAAA
>JASFIG010000063.1:0-16046 GCA_050122795.1 Desulfobacterales bacterium | reverse complement strand
CAAATAATGACAGTCCAGCGATAAAGAAACTAATGCAGTCGGAGCCCGGTTTCTGGCAAGATTCGTGGCAGGATAATGTTATCGACCAAGGTATTAAATCTGCTAATGGGCTTGCATTTGTATGGGAAGAATCAGGTCAAATTCTCGGATTTATTAGTGTGCATGATTTGGGGTTCAGAGCTTATCTAAATGAGCTTATCGTTAAGGACTCTGTAAGAAATATTGGGGTTGGTAAAAAGCTTATCAGGCATATCGAAAATGAACTTAGAACCAGAGGATGCAAAGTATTAATTTCAGATGTATGGAAAGGTGCTGAAAGTTTTTATAGATCACTTGGATGGACAGAACCAGATGTAGTTTTGCTGAGAAAAAAATTAGCGCCAAAAAAGGCAAGGTATTGGCGGATCAATTATGGATCAACTAAATGCATGGTTAGAAGCTCTTCCTTTCAAGAACACATTGGTTTCTTTGATTCCCACTAAAGGGTTTCGTGAGTTTTATGAGGGCAAAGGCTTTGTTGCTCTTAAACATCACAGTCCTGCTATGTGGAGATGGTTAAATGACTACATCTAATCATAGCATAAACTCGCACCAAATTTGCACGAGAGACATTTTCTAGGTTTCTGCTATTTATTTCGATTTCTCCAACACATCGTTACTTTAAAATCTTAAAAATTCTTGCGATATTTATTTTCTGTATGAATCGTTGATTTTTCGTCTGATGGGGCTTCAAGAGAGGATGGAGGAGAAGTCAGCGACTGGGTTAACAGGTAGGCGGCCTGCAGCGCTTCTGTCGGACAGAGTGGAAAGCATTCTTTGCAGTCCCAGCATTCCCTGGCGGCTATTTCCGGAATGAAACTTATCTCTTTGCGGATGCCCCTGTCAACAAACCCGACAGCGTTCTTTTTCTTGACCTCATCGCAGTATCTGACACACAGGCCGCAATGAATGCAAAATGAGGCCTCTTTTTCAAAACGGTCCCTGTCTGCTCCATACACTTGAGCCAGATCCTGCAATTCCGGAGAATCCGGGGCATGCGCCAGCAATAGCTCCAGGATCATTTTGCGAATTTTATCTATCTTCTCAGACCGGGTTCTGACGACCAGATTTTCTTCTACCGGGTAAACACAGGAAACAACGCGCCTTGTCCAATCGCCAAACTCTAATTCTACGATGCATAATCGGCAGCCCCCGTAAGGTTCCAATTTTTCGTGGTGACATAAGGTGGGTATCGACACTCCCGCACTCCGGGCGGCCTCCAGGACAGTCATCCCTTCCTTTGCGATGACTTCTTTTCCATCAATCTGTAAACGGATCTCGGTCATTGCGCTTTGCCCTTTCTGCTTACGATTCTCTCTTCTTCAGGGATAGGCGGCGGAACAGGCTCACCTGAAATCTTCTTCACCGCATTGAAGCGAGAGGGGCAAACTTCGAAGCACGTTCCGCACTTAGTGCATTTTTCCTGGTCAATGATATGAATTTTCTTCTTACCGCCGTCAACTGCATCGGCGGGGCACTTCTTGAGGCAGATCATGCAGGCCCGGCATTTAGCCGTGTCAATGTGGTACGAGATCAGCTCCTTGCAGGACAGGGCCGGGCACCTCTTTTCCTTGATGTGAGCCTCGTACTCGTCTCTGAAATAGCGCACCGTGCTTAAAAACGGATTGGGGGCACTCGTACCTAACGCACACAGGGAGGCCTCTTTGGCGACCTCGGATATCTCTTCCAAAAGCTCGATGTCGCCTTCTTTTCCCTTGCCTTCGGTGATATTCGTTAGTTTCTCGAGCATCTGCCTCAGGCCTTCACGGCAGGGAACACATTTCCCACAGGATTCATCCGTGAGGAAGTCGATGAAGTACCGGGCGACATCAACCATGCAGGTGTCTTCATCCATTACAATCATCCCACCGGAGCCCATCATCGAACCTGCCTTGGTGAGTTCATCGAAGCCCACTTTTAATTCTAACAGTTTCTCAGGGAGGCATCCCCCGGACGGTCCACCGGTCTGCACGGCTTTGAACTTTTTGCCCCCGGGAATTCCGCCGCCGATATTGTAAATAATATCTTTTAGAGTCATACCCATGGGGACTTCCACCAGGCCGGTGTTGGTTATTTTGCCCACCAGGGAGAAAATCTTCGTGCCCTTGCTTCCATCCGTTCCGAATTGCGCAAACCAATCAGCGCCTTTATTGATGATCAGCGGCACATTGGCCCAGGTCTCAACATTATTCAAAACACTGGGCTTGCCCCACAGGCCCTTGATGTTGGAGCGAATATACTTCGGTCTGGGCTCTCCGACCCTGCCTTCCAATGCCGTCATCAGCGCAGTCGATTCACCACTGACGAAAGCGCCGGCGCCCTGGTGCACTTTAACAGTGAAATCAAAGCCTGAGCCCAGGATGTTTTCACCGAGAAGCCCGTAGGCCTCAGCCTGTTTGATAGCGATGTTGACATTCTCCACAGCCAGGGGGTATTCCTGCCGAACGTAAACATAACCCTCGTGGGAGCCGATTGCATAAGCGCCGATGATCAACCCCTCGAGGACGGCGTGAGGATTGCCTTCGAGAAGGCTCCTGTCCATATAAGCGCCGGGGTCCCCTTCGTCTGCATTGACGATCACATATTTTATTTCGTCTGGCGCATTGCGGGATCCTTCCCACTTTCTCCCTGCGGGAAAGCCGCCCCCTCCCCTGCCTCTCAGGTTGGACTTTTTGACTTCTTCGACTACATTTTCGGAGCTCATCCCGCCAAGAACTTTGCCTAACGCTGAATAACCGCCAATTGCCAGATAGTCATCGATACGCTTGGGATCGATGCTGCCGTTGGAGCCGAAAACAAGCCGTTCCTGGTTCTTGTAGAAAGGGATTTCGGATTCATGAATGATCTTTTCCCCGGTGATGGGGTCGGTATAGAGCAAACGCTCTATGACCTGCTTCTCCCTTATGGTCCGGGAGACAATTTCAGGAACATCCTCGGGCTTTATCTGGAAATAACAGATTTTCTCCGGGTGAATAACGATAATCGGACCCCGCTCACAAAAACCATGGCAACCGGTCTTTCTGACGTCCACCTCGGCACTAAGACCCTGTGTTTTAATTTCTTCTTCAATACTCGCGGCAACTTCTCTGCTACCCGTAGCATGGCAGGCAGATCCGGAACAGAGGGTAATACAAGGCTTATTCGGGTCTCTTTGGGTCAGGATGCCTTTTCTGATTTTTTCCAGTTCAGCAGGTGAATTTATCCGCGACATCATGTGATCCTACTCATAGTTTTTTAACACGTCAGCTGATTCGCCCGGCGCCATCTTACCGTGCGTCTTTCCATCGATTTCCATCACCGGTCCCAGGGCACAGCAGCCGAGACAGTTAACCGTTTCCAGGCTGAATTTTAGATCCAGGTCCGTTTCACCGGGCTTAATTCCGGTCACGTCTTGCACCGTTTCAAGAACACGCATCGCACCCCGCACATGGCAGGCGGTTCCCATACAAATATGAATTTCATGACGTCCTTTAGGAACTAAACTAAAGGCTTTATAAAAGGTGGCGATGTGCTGTACGCGAACCAAGGGAACCTGCAATTTTTGGCTGACGCGCTCCAATGCTTCCTTGGGAAGCCAGTGATTTTCGCTTTGAATTGCCAGTAATACTTGAATTAGTGAACTGGCCTCGCCCTGGTGTTCATCAATAATCTGATCGATTCTATCGCTATCCATCTCCGTTATCCTGGCCCGAGTCCGCCTGAGGCGGAGAATTGACTAATGAATATTGGTGAATGTCGCTTTGCTCCGTCATTTATATAATCGATAGATTTCCTTAAATCTTCAATATTCAATTCTTTTTCTTTCGACTCAGCGCAGCGCATAGCGTTTCTGGTCCGTATCGTACCGGACCCATCCGTACCTTGATGAGCTATTCATGTGTCTGGATACTTCAGACGGGTTTAAGCCTAAAATCTCAGATATTTCTCCGGTTGAAAGGGGCTTTTCTTGCAGCAGCAGCATTATCTGGCTGACGGCCAATTTATCGATGATCAATTCTTCAAATAACCGGTTCACCGGGTCACTGCTGAAAAATTGATGATACGCTTCCTCCGATTTAACCGGCACTCTCAGCCGTTCCCTTTCCACCAGCTTAATATAGGGGATTAATCTGGTGACGGCCTCGAGTTTAACCTTTAGGTCTTTTTCCGCTATGCCTTCGCTTTGACCAAGCGGCCCTATTTGCTCCACCTGCTTGCAAAAATCATTAATAACTTCGGCAAGCAGGATACCTTCACCGGAGGACATAAATTCGATCCGGAGTCTTGCAGGGCTCAGCCCGATGTGTTGCATTATTTTTTTAAACAAAAGCACATTGCTTAAGGCATCGTAATTGCCATGGGTGATATAATTGCATTCATTCAGACGGCAGCCGCCGATAAACACCCCGTCTATACCTTTTGCGAACGCTCTGATTACAAATTCCAGGTCGACTCTGCCGGAACACATGACCCGAATCAGTCTGATCTCAGTTCTATATTGCAGTCTGGAAACTCCAGCCAGGTCAGCAGCGCCATACGCTCACCAGTGGCATACGAAACCCAGTATTTTGGGCTTAAACCGAGCTCCTGTGCTCATTTTTTGCAAACTCCTTTTGCACGACTTAGATGTGTTCATTCATTCGCGTGCAATTGTTCCAATTGTGCCATTAATTCATTCGCAGTTATTGGTTATTCGTTATTGGTTACTGGGATAAAAGGAATCAAATCCAATTTTAATCTCACAATATATAGACATAATAATGTGTCGTTTTGTAATCTAATAACAATTAACAAATAACCAATAACGTCTAATTGAGCGTTTCACGCTCAATCAGACCTCGAAGGCCTCATCGATCTGGCTTAAAAGATCTTCATCGGTAAAATGCTTTAGAAAAATCGCATTCGTGGGGCACTTTGCGTTACAGAGCCCATCCCCTTTACACAGAACCGGATTCACCCGGGCCTTCGGGCCTTGCGGCGTCTCACGAAACGCGATGGCATCGTACGTACAAACCGTCATACAGGCCCCGCACGCCACACAATCGATCTCTTTTACCTCGCAAACGGCCCCCGAGACGGTGACGATATCATGCGAGAGCAGCGTTAATGCCCGGCTGGCGGCTCCGTAAGCCTGGTTGATGGCTTCCGGTATATGTTTGGGATAATGCGCCATCCCGCACAGATAAACACCGTCGGTGCCGAACTCAACCGGTCTGAGTTTGACATGCGCCTCTTTGAAAAATTCATCCGGTCCCAGGGAGACTTTAAAAGATTTAGCGATTTCCCGGTTTGCCGCGGGGGGAATGACGGCTGCAGACAGCGTCAGGAAATCGGCGTCGATCGAAAGTTTTTTACCCAAAATATAATCCGGCAACATCACCTTCAAAACGGGTCGGCCTTGCTCCTCGGCAGCTTCGACCCGGGGTTTATCATCCGGCTCATAGCGGATAAACTTTACATCCTTATCAGACGCTTCCCGGTAATAATCCTCGCTAAACCCGTAGGTTCGCATATCCCGAAACAAAATGGTGATATCCATCTGCGGGTTTATGGCTTTGAGTTTCAGGGCGTTTTTGATCGCATGACTGCAGCATACCCGCGCGCAGTAATCCCGGTCCTCCTGGCGGCAGCCGACACACTGGATCATCACCAGGCTCTGCGCGCTAAACAGCGTTTCATCTTTGCCGGCAATTTTTTCGCCCAGCTCCAGCTGGGTCAATACCCGATCATCCTCTCCATAAAGGTACTCGCTGGGTTTATACTCATCCGCACCCGTTGCAATTACGGTCGCGCCGTGTTTTATCTCTGCGGCCCCAATATCAGATTTGACCTTGGTCAGGAAACTTCCGACATAACCGCTTGCTTCTGTGATGATCGCCTCGGTATATACCTGAATCAAGGGATTCTGATAAACCTTGCGTATCAGATCACTTAGATAGGCCTGAACATCCATCCCGTCCAGGGTATGATGGATTCGTCTGGCCGTGCCCCCCAGCTCGGATTCCTTTTCCAGCAGGTAAACCGCATGCCCCTGATTGGCAATCGAAAGTGCGCAGGTCATGCCGGCGATGCCACCGCCCACCACCAGGGCCGCCCCGTTGACCGGCAGATCAATCTCTCGCAAAGGCTGCAAAAGACTGCCTCGGGCAACCGACATGCGGGTGATATCCATGGCCTTTTGGGTGGCATCTTCCTTTTCTTTCGCGTGCACCCAGGAGCAATGCTCTCTGATATTGGCCATTTCAAAATAATATTGATTAATGCCCGCCTCCCGCAGGGTGTCGCGAAACAAGGGTTCAAGCGTCCTGGGGGAGCAGGCCGCTACAACCACTCGATTCAAACCCTTTTCCTTGACGGTATCTGTTATCGACTCGGCTGAATCCGTGGCACATGAAAACAGCTGCTCGGTAGCGTAGACAACATTGGGTAGAGTTAAAGCATATTCCACGACAGAAGGCACATCAACCACCCTTCCGATGTTGGCACCACAATGGCACACAAAAACACCCACCCGGGGCTCTTCTTGCGAGACATCCTTTTCCGGCGGATAAATCCTTTCTTGAGACAGCTTCCCTCGCCGGTAATCAAGGAATTCGGCGCATTGGGAGCCGGCGCCGCTGGCGGAAAAAACCGACTCGGGAATATCCATCGGGCCCTGAAAGGCACCGCTGACAAAAATGCCGCGCCGGGAGGTCGCGATCGGATTCGCCGGATGGGTTTGACAGAACCCGTGTGAATTGAGCTCGATGCCATAGACCTGGGCCAATTTTTGCGCTTCATCGGGCGGATTCAACCCGACCGATAAGACCACCAGATCGAATTCTTCTTCTTGGACACCGTCTTCGGCAGTCGCGTATCTGATCGCTACATTCTTGCTTTCCGGGATTTCTTTGCCGACGGACACGTAGCTGCGGATAAATCGAACTCCGGGAAGCTGCTCGGTTCGATGGTAAAAAAGTTCAAAATCCTTGCCATAAGAACGAATATCGTTGTGAAATATGGTGCACTCGACCCCGGCATCATGATCTTTGGTCAATATCACCTGCTTCTGGGTATAGGTGCAGCATACGGCTGAACAGTAGCTGTTGCCGCCCGCAATCACCTGTCTGGAACCGACGCATTGAATCCAGGCAACTTTTTTGGGATGTTTCTTATCGGACGGTCGCAATACTTCGCCTTCGTGGGGCCCGGTGGCACACAGCAGGCGTTCAAAATCAAGGCTGGTGACCACATTTTCCATCTTTCCGTAGCCATAATCGCCCCTCAACTCGGGGTTAAATGCCTCATAGCCCGTAGACAGAACGATCGCCCCCACTTTTATTTTCAATTCCTCGGGTTCTTGATGAAGATATATGGCCTCATTCTGACAGACGTTCTCGCAGATGGCACATTTTTTCTCTTTCAGATAGAGACAGTCTTCGTGGATATAGGTGACCAGGGGAACGGCCTGGGAGAAATAGATATGGACGGCTTTATTCGAGGATAAATCCTGATTGTACGGATCAGGGATCTCGACGGGGCAGTATTCGACACAGGTGGCACAGCCCGTACATTTGCTCTCTATAACGTGGCGCGGTTTTTTATTCAGGGTGACCTTGAAGTCTCCTGCCTCTCCTTCCACACGCTCAACCTCAGTATAGGTCAGAACCTCTATGTTCGGATGCCGGCCGACCTCGACCAGTTTGGGTGAAAGGATTCACATGGAACAGTCATTGGTGGGATAGGTCTTGTCCAGCTGGGCCATGTGCCCGCCAATGGCCGGTGATTTTTCAACCAGATAGACCCGATAACCCGAATCGGCAAGATCGAGTGAGGCTTGAATCCCGCTGATACCGCCGCCGACAACCATCACATCTCCAAAATCGCCTTCTGCAAGATCTGTACTAAGTTGCTCAATTTGCTCTTTTTCCATTTCTATCCGCCTATACCCAATTCGATCAAATTCTGATTTCTGGATGGTGCACGAGTCGGAGGCTTTCTTGTTTTCATGCACCTTTCAGGAAATAGCTTCCTGGATAATCTCCGTGACGTCCTTAATCTCTATGACGTTGCCATCCGCAGGGTCCTGGTTATGGCTGTCCGCCAGTGCCAGCCTGCTTTCCTCAAAATGGGTGATACAATATGGACAGCAGGTTGCCAGCACCTCCGCCCCGATCCCGGTCGCCTGATCCAGTCTGAGATCGGAAAATCTTTCTTCTTTGGGTGTCTCCATCCAGATGCGGCCGCCGCCGCCGCCGCAACACAGACTGTTTTCACGTGTTTCCGGCATCTCGCTTAGCTCTAAACCCGGTATCTTCTGTAAAACTTCCCTCGGCTCGTCATAGATGCCGTTGTGTCGACCCAGATAACAGGGGTCATGATAGGTCACCTTCTTGCTGTACGCTTTGCTGAACTCGAGCCGTCCCGCATCGATCAGCTCGCATATGTACCGGGAGATATGAACGACTTCAAAGTTCACCCTGAATTCAGGGTACTCGTTTGTGAAGGTGTGGTAACAATGCGGAGAAGATACAAGTATTTTCTTGACCCCATTATCGACGAAAGTTTTGATGTTTTCCTTGGCCAGACGTCTGAATAACGCCTCATCGCCGGTTTTGCGGATGCTTTCGCCGCAGCAGCTTTCGTTGGCGCCCAGAATTCCAAAATCAATTCCGGCTCTGTTAAGGATCCGGGCGGTGGCCGCTGCAACCTTTTTTAATCGCGGGTCATAACTGAGGTAGCAGCCGGCAAAATATAAAACGTCCATCCCCTCACTAAACGGCTTTACCGACAGACCGTCGGCCCAGTCGGCCCTGTTTGCACGCTTTTCATTTAGCGGGTTGCCTTCGCCAACCAGGCTAGCGCTGATGGTGCGGAGGGGGCTGACAGATGTCGGGAAAACCCCGTATTCGGTGGAAATCCTTCGTAAGGATACGCCGGATTCGATTATTTCTACCCCCCGGGGGCATTGCATTGGGCAGTTGCCGCAGGTCGTGCAGCGCCATATTTCTTCACTTTCGATCTCAGTCAGGCCGAAGTTCGCCTCCCGAATGACTTTGCGCATACTGAAAGCTCTAACCCGGTTCCATGGACAAACCGTGTCGCATAATCCGCATTGATAGCAAAACTTGAAGCCGTCGCCACCGGACTCTTTGATGACATCGATGATCTCTTTATAGTCGGATAGGTTCTCCACGGTATTTTTCAATCCTCTTCGATTTACCCCAATTGATTGAAAGTTATTTGTTATTCGTTATTTGTTAATAGCTTAACTAATTCAGGTTGCTATTGGGTTCTAATAACAAATAACTCATAACGCCTGATTGAGCGTTTAGCGCTCAATCAGGCGTCTACCCTTTCTTGGATATGGACATTCGCGCAATGCTGTCTTTGACTTTTTGCAATCCATATTTTTTCGCCAGGGCTTCCAGTCCGATCTCCAGCTCGTCCGGCTCTTCCTCTTTCTCGCTCACCTCTTCGCGCTCTTCGATAATCAGGGCATCCGTCAGGCACCACTTCACACACAGGGGCATTTCTTCGCCTTCGCACATATCGCATTTTAAAGGAAGATCGGAATCGGGTTCTTTGAACTCTTCTCGGGATGGGCAGGACGCTTTGCAGAAGGCACACTCGTCGTATTCTTTTCCGTCAATCTTGTATTTCTCTCTGCCCGCGCATTCGGCCGGCGCATGATCACCCGCGTAAATCGGAACATAGATGTCTGTCAGGGGTTCACGAATCACCCGAATACGCGCTCTGGCCGGATTATTGCTGCTGTATTTCGGCGCAGCGTGAAACGCGGAACAGATGACCTCACATGCCCGGCAACCATTGCATTTATCAACATCAATTGTGATCGTTTTTATTATTTTCTTCTCTTTCTTGTCTGGCACGGTGACTGTCTCCTTGGCCTAATACCTGAATCTTGCATGAAAATTAATGAGAAGTTGAGATGGCATCAAATTACAGCCAGCTAAACAAAATATAATAATTATTCAAATGCAAGATTCCGGCAATATGTGAATCTTGCAGGATCATTAATGAGAAGATGAAAGCATCCGACCCGTGCAAAATTAAGGTTGCGCCTGCTTTTTTATGCCGCCGTCTTTTTGGAAGGCGCGGCTTCATCATCCGTCAGGATTCCCCGCTGAATGAAGTCTGCGCTAACGGTGTCCAGGCCCAGTTCATCCAGTGACTCTTTGGTCGGAATACCGTCATTGTTCCAGCCCTTGAATTTGTAATACGTATCTAAAAGCTCCTTTTCCAGCTCGGGAAATCTTTTCTTCCAATGGTTCTCCGGCGGCTTCTCGTCTTTGCGCCGCATACCTCTTCTGATATTAACAGCCCTGACCAGCGTCCGGTACCTTTTGGCTGCCTGCGTTAGTCTGGCTTCATCCATATCGATGCCGGCGCCGGCTGAGATAAATTTCGGGTAGTTGTGAATATGATACGGAGGCTTTAAGGGAAATGAGGATAAACCGGCACACATGCCGAGGGCGTCATCGATGTAGTGCATCTTCTCCTGCCAGTCGACAATATCGCAGACCATATCAACAGTCGGGTAAAAGGGAATTGAGTTTTCACCGCGCAGCTCCCAGTCGACAAAGTATTGCTTAAACTTTTCATCAGGAACCTGGAACCAATCCTTGACAAACGCTTCTCGCTGCTCTCTCTTGGGAAAGGGTGCCTGGGGAAACTGCCCCTCGATTTGGGTAATGTTTATTTTCTCGCCGGTGGCATACATAAGGAAATAAATGGGATTCAGCATTGACAGCTTGAGCGGCAGCTGTTCATGTTTCTTGATGTTGTTATGGGCATATTCTTCTGCGCCCTTACCAATTTCTTTGGCCGCCCAATAGGTCCCGTTGGCCAGAATATCTCCGATCCCTTCGCGTCGGACAATTTTTTCAAGCAACCAGTAAAATCTGTCGTCGTTATCCGACGGCATTCCCTGCATGTCATCGTCGGTTAGAATGCCGTTTTCGTAAAGTTCGATGGCAAAGGCCATCACCTGCGGGGTTGAGTATCCGTCCACACCGTATTCGGTGGCGCGCTGAGCGATTCGCAAACCAAAATCAAGGTCTGACATGGCTGCCATGGTATAGGTGAGTTTGGTAAAGCATTTCATCATGTATGTTGGAAGTCCCGGCATGGAAATGGTGGCCCCGCATTTCATCGGACAGTTATGGCAGCTGATGAGCCGTGTGCGGGCGTTTTCCATGGTCTCGGTCCACTCTTTTGCGACCTCCTCGTTCCAGAAACCTTTTCTGCGGACGCGCGAATTGCCCCACATGAAATTCTCGGTATGCCACTTTTCATCATGGACTTTCATCTCTTGCGGTGATCCAAGCCCGGCTAAAATGGGCATCACTCCCGGAATTGGGTTTTCTTCCCTGAATTTTATATATTCCAGCACCTCGTCGCAAAGCGCCAGAAATTCATCCGGCCGGGCGACATGAATGTCCCCTGTTCCGCGAACAGCGATGGCCTTTACGCCTTTGTCTCCCATCACAGCGCCGATTCCGCCCCGACTGGCACTGGACCTGCCCTGTTCGATGGAAGCAAAATAGACCCTGTTTTCACCGGCCAGTCCGATAGCCGACACCTGGGCCTTGGGCTGCTCTAACTCCTGCCGAATGATTTCGGCAGTTTCAATCGCGCCTTTACCCTGCAAATGCGAGGCATCCCGCATTTCGACCTTGTCATTGTGTATCCACAAATAAACCAGATCGGGGGATTTGCCGCGCAGGATCAGGTTGTCATAACCGGCATACTTCAATTCGGGCGCCCAAAATCCCCCCATCATTGAAAATGCCATCAACCGGGTCTGAGGAGAAATGGTTGAAACGATGGTGCGATTACAACCGATAGCAGGTGTGCCGCACAAGAGTCCGGCGCTGAATATGAGCAGATTATCGGGTGAAAAGGGTTCAACTTCAGGGGGAACCCGGTCCCATAATATCTTGGCGCTCGTGCCCAGACCGCCCAGAAAAAGCTCGGTGTCCCTTGGGTCCGTTGGCACCCTCACAATGTTTCCTGAAGTCAGATTTATTTCTAAATTAATCCCTGTCTCCGCGTATCTCATTTTTTTTCCTTTTAGATGAACTGAATTCGTGAGGTGACTGGAGAATGACTTTTTGGCGCAGTTGAATTTATAAATGTTTTCACTTAAGATGGCGCCAACCAGAGGTCAGACACACCTACCTTAAGCTATAAATTAACTATAATTTAGCTACAAAATAGTTGTAAGCGGTTCCCCGGAATCTGTCAAGGAAAAACTCACCGGATGAAGGCTTGCAAAATCCGGCGTGCTTAAGGTATGTTAAATTGGAGTCTGGTATCGAATGAACCATCATTTTTTATAATAATGGCCGCTACTTGGCAAATTAGTTCGGATTTCACGTATAAAGCAACAGTCTTTGGAGAATCGGCAGTTGACCTTTCAGCTTTCCGAAATGGATTTCAAATAAGCCCTTCAAGAGAAAGGAGACCCCATGAACGAGAGCGCCATTAAAATTAGACTCATGAAGGTTGAGGATTTTGACGCTGTGGTTGCGATTGACGAGAAAGTGCTCAAGGTCGCCCGGCCGGAGTACTATGAAATGAAATTTGATAAGCTTTTTAATTCCAAAGATTTTTTACCCACGTCCCTGGTGGCGGAGGAAGTCGATGGCGCAGTGGTGGGATTTGTAATGGGGGAAATCTACATGGGAGAATATGGTATTTTCCAGGAAGAAGCACGGCTGGATACCATCGGTGTTGATCCCGATCATCAGCATAAGGGTATCGGAAAGCAGTTGATTAACGAATTTTTGGATCATGTCAAAACACTCGGCGTTCAAAAAATTCATACTCTGGTCGACTGGAATGATTCCGTACTGATGCATTTTTTTAGCTCAAACCAATTTAGCCCCTCCAAATCGATTAACCTGGAACGAAGCATTTGATGTGCGTGTGGAATGCGGCGCGGAGCGGGCCACGTTAACGAACCAACGATTTAATTTATCCTGTTAAATTGTTTCGAAGAACACAGTGGAACGAATTTAACCGGGACCATTTGACCTGATTTTTTTAATTAAATCCGCGTTTATCTGCGTAATCTGTGGATAGTTTTGATCTTCGAGCTTTCAGCCTTGAGCCTTTGCCTGTCCACCATAGACTCAACGGCGAAGGTGGGAGCCTTGAGCTCAATTATCTGCCTAATCCACCACAAAGATTGGCGGACATATCTGTGGATAAGTTATTCTGTAAACCTCGGACCGCCCGACACGCATACTTGACCCCGGTGCTTGGATTACTGTATGGATCAAAATGATGAAGATCCCGCAACCCATCTCCGGCGGCCTGATGCTGTCCTATAAATGCCCGGCCGAGTGCCGGCACTGCATGTACGCCTGCGCCCCCTCGTGGCCCGGGGACTGGATTACAGTCGAACAGCTCGAACAATACCTGCCGCAGCTGGCCGAAGTGATCGAGCCCAGCCCTTACGGCCCGCAGCACATGAGCCTCAACCACGGCCTGCATTTTTCCGGCGGTGAGCCGTTTTTAAACTTCAAGCTGCTGCTCGAGGCCGTCGAGATTGCCGAAGCCCTCAAGATTCCATCCACCTTTGTTGAAACCAACTGCTACTGGTGCAAAACCGACGAGCTGACCTGCGAGCGCCTCCAGGCCCTCAAGGAAAGAGGCTTAAAAGGCATCATGATCTCGGTCAATCCGTTTTATGCCGAATATGTCCCCTTTGAACGGACTGACCGCTGCATCCGCATCAGCCAGGAGGTGTTCGGGCAAAATGTGATGATCTACCAGCTGGAATACTATCATTTGTTCAAACAGCTGGGCATCACCGACAGACTTTCTATTAAAGAATATCTGAACCTGACCCGGGAAGAGCCTGTATCTGCCAGGGTCGAGCTCTTTTTAATGGGGCGCGCGGCTGAAAAGCTAAAAGCGCTTTATCCCGGCCATCCGGCCAAACGGTTTTTCGGTACCCCCTGTCTGCCGGAGTTTATGCGCTCCTGGCACAACCATTTTGACAACTACGGCAATTTCATGCCCGGCTATTGCGGCGGGATTTCATTGGGCAGCTGGTTTGAGCTGGATCAACTATTGGACGATGGGATCGACCTTCAAACCCGCCCGGTCCTGAAATTCCTCATCAATCAGGATATGCAGGGGCTTTTTAATTTCGCCTCAGACAGGGGCTACCCCGAGCTCCCCAAAGGCTACATCTCAAAATGTCACCTGTGTCTGGACATTCGAAAATTTCTCGTCACCACCGCGGATTATCCAGAACTCAAACCTATCCAATTTTACAAACAACTGAAATAGATCAACACCCTACCCCGTTTACCACGGGGCCCTGCCACGGCGTAGTTTCTTGACCGCCAGCGTTTCCTGACTTCCGTAGCTATAGCGAAGGCGGTTAACGAAGTCGGGATTGTCACGGCGAAGCTTTAGCGAAGACGGATGTGTCACGGCGTTTCGAGACAGTGGTCTTTCGGCATGCGGACGACAGCGATCATCCGCATCACCTGGAGAAGATTCGTAACATTCTTGGTGTATGATGACATTAGCTCCATCCGAAATCATTAGAACTCTTCAACCTGTCAATTTTCTTGAAAATTTTAATAATCTTCTTATTTTAACGATATAAGACAATGCGGCATCTTGCACCATTCTACAGTAATAATTTCACAGGTAAAACAATTGCAATAACCATATATGAAAATACTATCAAAACATGACGCGTTAATGATTCACCCTCGAAAGGGACGGTTTTATGAAAAAGATTTTTCCAAGCATTCTCTTCGTTATTCTTACCATCTATTCGGTTAATGTCCATGCGGAACAGGGAACTGAAAAATCCCTGGATGCTATTGTTGAGATTCGAATCTCGGTGCCTGAAAATGCACGTACCGCTGAAAGATTTGGGACAAATCGGGTGGCAAGTGGTGTTGTCATTGATAAAACCGGACACATCCTCACCATCGGCTTCCAGACAATTGAGGCTGATACAGTCGAAATCGTCGGAAAAGATCAAAAAAGAGTCAAGGCGACGGTTGTTGCTTACGACCGCAATACCGGATTTGGTCTGCTGCGGGCATCCTCGCCGCTGCAGGTGACACCCATGCCGCTTGGTAGTTCAATAGAAGTCAAGAAGGGCGACTCGGTACTGGCGGTAAGCTACGGGACCACGAACGCTGTCAGGGGAGTCGTAGTGGTTGACCGGAAAGAATTTGCCGGTCCATGGGAGTACCTTCTTGATAATGCTATATTTACCGCGCCTGCAATAGACCGATTCAGCGGTGCCGCTCTGATTAATTCCGATGGCCACTTAGTCGGCATCGGGTATTTGTATTCTCAGATCAAGATTGCGGATCAGCTGGTAGTGCCAACAAATATGTTCGTGCCCATAGATGAGTTGAAACCGATTCTCAGCGACCTGAAGCTTTCAGGGAGATCCAAAATACCGCCGCGACCCTGGCTCGGTGTTAGAACCCAGGAGTTACACGGGCACTTAATTGTAGAGCGCGTTATATCGGGCAGCCCCTCTGAAAAAGCCGGAATCAAGACCGGTGATATTATTCTTGCCGTCAATAATCAGGAAGTGCATGGGATGGCGGATTTCTATAAAAAAGTCTGGATTCTCGGCAAAGCCGGTGTGAATGTGCCTCTGCGCATACTCCAGGGTATTCAGATTCGGGAAATTGCTGTTCAATCCACTGATCGCAATCAATATTGGCAGCCTGTGCAGAAGGAAAAGCAAACCAGCGTTGAATTGTGAACAATGATTGACATTCATCGTACAAAAGGGTGCACTTTTTGTATTGACATAATCATCAGCTAGCTACAGTGTAAAATCTGCCACAACACAGCTTCAAAAGAACCGATCGTAAGGATCCACTTTGGGATCGCGAATTCACTATTCAAGCTTTATTGCGAGTGAGTGATTATGAAAAAGCTATGTGATTTATACATTAAGCGGGCGGGGTTGGTCGGCGTGTTCCACTGCGCCCTTCCCGCTCTCGGCTGGTTTGTGAGTATGCTGC
>JASFIG010000062.1:0-16171 GCA_050122795.1 Desulfobacterales bacterium | reverse complement strand
CGTTTGATATCTGTAAAATAGCCAAAGTTGTGGTACTCTCAGTATATCTGTATTTGGGAATTGAAGATTCATTAGCGAAGCCTTCAGTTCCGCATTATTTCATCACACCACAGTATGTAGTAGTATGGCATGATTCTATAGAAAACGCATACATTCCGGCGTGAGTAATAACCTTAATGCGATAATATGATATTCCGAAACATACACGATAAATCTTACTTGCCTAAAATGTTTATTGCGGCAGCAATCCTCGGATCCATATATGTTTCTGGCTATCTGATGTTCACCAGTGCCGACAAAATATTGCCATTATTCAAGCCTTACAAAGTAAACGGAGATCTTGTAAGGAACATCCTCATCCTATCTTGTATGAGCATCTATTTCCTACGCTTGTTATTCTCCTTATTTGTCTTCTTTCAGCGCAAAATGTATTGGGGCGAGGCAATTGTCATTGCGAACATCATGCCATGGATATTTCCTTATATTGCGTATGAAAGCGGAAATTATACTGGCTCAATAGGATGGATAGAAATAGTCGGTATTTTGCTGTTTTTTACAGGATCATTTTTAAATACAGCTTCTGAATATTTTCGCTTTTCGTGGAAACAAAAGAAAGAAAACGCCGGCCATTTATACACGGGCGGGTTATTCAAATACACTCGCCACACTAACTATTTCGGAGATATCGTACTTTTCGCTGGGCTGGCAACAGTCGCCCATCAGATTCAACTTCTAATTATACCCATTGCAATGGCATTATTCTTTATGGCTATTCTAATCCCCTTGAAGGAAAATTATCTCAAGGATAAATATGGTAATGAATACAAACGCTATGCCGCCAATACAAAAATGCTTATTCCCTTTATTTTTTAAAGCATGAAGAGGTGATTAAAATGCTGGGCTTTGAGCAGCTGGGTTTATATCGTCGATTTGGGCATCTTGATCGGTACCGTTGAGAATAAAATCATAATAATCGCCGCCGGTTTCGTCGCAATAAATACTGCTTCCCGCAATGTCCAACCCTTTGATTTTCGGATTGGCAGCCGGAAGTAGATTTTGCTGAACTTCTCGTGCCAGAAATAAAGACTGGCGCATTTGATCTCTCTCTTTTAATCCGGCAGCCATTTCGTTGACGACGTCTCCGGTGTAACCAATTTCATCATTGGATCTGACAATGACTTTGCGCTCAAAGTCGCCGCTGCGGATATCCTTTAAGACTTGAATAATCTCTCTTAGGGGCACGGCAAAATTAGCGATAACAAACTGGGTTACACTGAGACCAACGATAATGAAGAAAATGGAATTGGTAAGGATAGCCGTTCGTAGCTCTTTCAGGACAACTCCGGTATCCTGCAATCCCGGCTTTGACAAATAGGATAATTGAATAAAAGACAAAAAGGTTAGACAATCTTACCAAAAAATCAAATATCACGAAAGTAAAGATATATTAAAAATCCATGCAAACCGCGGAATTTGCATAAATTTTATGAATATCCCGAGTCTTTAAATCGTGTTTGATTCTATTAATGAAGCGTTATTTCTAGATTCAATTCCTCGCCTACCTGGGAAAGCCCATTTTCCAGTTGCTCGATAGAAATTCGTTCGGGAACCTGAACCTTGATTTCCATAAAATAGAGCGCCGTACCGGATTCAGGTGAGGTGGCCCGCCGCGAAGTCAGACTTTCAATATTGATGCCGTTGTTGGCAAGGTATCTGCTGATCTTATATACAATTCCGGTCTGGTCGATGCCCTCTACGTTGATGGTTTTAGTGGTAACGCCGGCTCGTTTGCCCCTCTCTTCAGCTTCCACCGGTCTGATAAAGGCCGTTATGCCTTTTTCCCTTTCCAATCGTCGACAGTCACCTGATAACTTTTCCTCTAAACCATCTCCTTTGCCGGTAAAGAGAAGGATGATGGCAAACTCATCGAGCATGTTGGTCATCGTAGAGTCTTCGAGATTACACCCATGTTCATAAAGCACCTCTGTCACATCAGCGACGATCCCGGGCCTGTCTTTGCTGAAGGCCGTCATAATAAATTTTTTCTCCATCTTGTGCCTCCTTTAACTGGTATAACTTCAAATATCGTACCGGGTAACGGGTGGGTGATCCAAAAAATGCTAATCACAAATTCCTTTGTATCTCCGGTAGACGATTCATTATTTTTCCTCAGCAAGCCTTTTTGTCATCAGAGCGCCCATACCCTGGAATCGCATATTTTTTGTTCCCAGCTCTTTCAAGCTATCAAGAAAAGCCAGCGCGGGCGGTGAGAGCGGTTGATTCTTCAAATAAGAAATGGTGACGTCCAAAAAAATGCTTTCTGCTGTCAGGGGCACGCTGACGAGCTTTTTTTCTTGAAGCTCTACCGCTACGGCCTCTTTCACCAGAAACGAAATCCCCTCTCCATGTTGTACCAGCAATTTTATGATTTCAGCATCCCCGGTTTCCATCAACACATTGGGCGGAACGCCATAATTTAAAAATAAGTCATCTACAAGCCTGCGGGTCCCTGAGCCCAAATCCTTCATAATAATCGGCTCTGCGGCGATTTGCTCAAAGCTGATACGGTGCTGACCTGCCATGCGATGGTGAGGCGACAAAATAAGTACCAGTTCTTCCCGGCTGAAGGGGATGTAAGCGATGTTTGGATGATCATCGACCCTGGCAATGATCACCACTTCGTTTTTCAGTTCGATCAGGCTTTGGATCATTTCACGGGAGCTGCCTTCATCCAGATGAATTTTAATATCTGGAAAAGCATCGCGAAACCCGGTCAGCAAAAAAGGCATGAAGTAGCGGGCATAAGTTCTGGCCGAGCCCAATTTCAGATTGCCTTTTTTTAAGGCCTTCATTTGGGCCACAGCATCTTCGATTTTTTCTTCGTATTCGAAGATTTTCCTGGAAAAATTGAAGAGGGTCTTACCTTCATCGGTAAGAACCAGGTTGCGGCCCTTTTTTTTGAAAAGTTTGAGGCCGCAGCTTTCTTCAAACAGCTTCACCTGGGCCGTAACCGCCGGTTGGCTGACAAACAGCTGTTTGGCCGCCAGGCTGACATTCTGGCATTTGGCGACCTGATAGAAAGCTCTAAGCTGGTTTAAATTGATCACCGCTGAATCCTGGTGTTAAGAAAATGGCCATTAACCTAATTCCTCATATGCCTTTTTCAACACTTTAGCAATCGGGATATTCTGCGGGCAACGTCTCTCAGCTTTAGCGTAGTCAGCTTTAAGAATATTTGATTTGGCGTCTGGTGGCAATGAATTAAAAAGCCTCAAAGCTGTATCACGATCTCCATAGCTGTGATAGTACATGGAACAGCGTAAAATATCACTGATCGGGACTTCCAAATTGACAGCCGACTCGCAAATTAGCGAGCAACCGGCACAATAACCGGGCGCTGTTTGCAGGGCATATTTTTGAAAACGTTGCCGGTCACCTTCGGATAGTTTTTTCTTGTTTAAAGCAGCGGCAACATTGGCTCGCAGGATTGTCATATTGGGCATTGCCGAACAGATGCTGGCTATATTCGGATTTTCCCAGACCACCTTGAGCTTGGCCTGCTCAGCGGTATAGCCCTTCTTTATGAAATTTTCGGTCATTTTCAAAGCATCATCGGTTTCAGATCCGATGGATGCATAAAAATTGGCTGAAAAAGACGCCTGTGTTTTCATGGCGGTCAATCCGATACCGGCCTTCACACAGGCATCGACTGCTCTTTTCATCTTGTCTTGGACCATGAGCCGGTAATTATAGCTCATCATGATGCCATCGATCCAGCCCAGCTTGGCAGCAGCCAGCATGCTGTCTTCCATATTTTTGTGGGCGCTAAACCCGAATAACCGAATTTTGTCTTGCACTTTGGCCTTATCAGCCCATGTTTTAACGGCAGCGGTCAATTCCTTTGTTGCATTACTGACATAACTAATGAAGTACATATCGACGTAAGAGGTATTCATTCTCTCGAGTGAGGCGTTTAATTTTTGGGTTAATTTTTGTGGATTTGATGATTTGGCTTTCGTCACCAGAAAAACCTTTTTACGGTCGCCCGGGTATTTTTCGAAATATTTACCAATGGCTTTTTCGTTCTTGCCCCATCCATACCAACTGTCCGTATCCCAATAAGTGACACCCATGCTAAAGGCCTGCCGGAATACGAGCTGGTCGGAAGGCTTTAAAACTCCGCCCAATGACAGAATCGAAACATTGGTGCCGGTTTTCCCGAAGGCTCGCGTCGGTACTTTCATTGGCTCGGACGCCTCGGCTTTTGTGCTGCCATGGGCCGAAGACAGCGTGCTGAAGGGAATTAGCGCCGACCCGATACCTGCGGCACCGGCACGTTTGATGAAATCTCGTCGTGAAAAATTTCCTTTTCTGTCAGACATGTTTCGTTTCTCCTCTAAATAGATATCAAGAATTTTGCAAACGATAATGATCTGGACCAACCAAATAAGTATAAGAGGGCCCCAACTTACAGCGATATTGAAAATATAGAGCTGTGATAGATGCTCAGACATTTCCTTTATTCATTCGGAAAAAATAGAAGGCCAGCAACACCATCCCATGATCAATTTCTTTATTCTCGATCTTTGTCCGAATCTTGTCGAGCGGTATGGTTAAAATTTCAATGTCTTCACCTGCATCCATATTTTGCTGTTGTGATTTGACAGCGCCCTCAGCCAGGTAAAAAAAGCAACGATTGCTCAGGATGGCCGGCTGCGGATAGCATTCACCGATTAGCCGGATATTCGAGACGGTGAAACCGGTTTCTTCCAACAACTCCCTTCGGGCGGACAATTCCGGGGAGGCGTCATCCGGATCCACCAGGCCGCCGGGCAGCTCCAGGCAGACCTGCTCGGTGCCGTGCCGGTACTGGCGCACCATGACAACCTCCTGCTGCTGTGTGATTGCCAGGGTCAATACCCAGTCCGGAAACCGGAGGGCAAGCGTCTCTCTGATTTCGCCCGTGCGGGGTGAGCGAACCTGCTTTTTGTCAAGCGCAAAGATGTTATAATCAGCCACTCGCTCGCGCTGTAATATCTCCCAGTCTCGGATCATTGTCCGGCTTCCCTTTCTCGTTTGTGGAGTTCATCTTTTGCTCTGCTCCAATACGGAAATCACATTCCGGTCGATTTTCTTTGTTTGTTTTTGCGCTGGGAAAGTATCTTGGCCATCAACAGGCCGATACCCATGGGGTGCAGATCTCCCGATTTCAGGCCAATTAAGGTATCAACAAAAGCCCTGGCAGGCGGTGAAAGCGTCTGCCCCTTTAAGTAGGCAATACTGACATCCAGGTACACCTTGGGGCCTTTGAGAGGAACGGTCTTCAGTTTCCTTTGTCTCAGCTCTGCAGCCACCGCCTCTTTGACGACAAATGAAGCCCCCTCGCCGCGCTGCACCAGCTGTTTGATGAATTCGGTGTTGCTGGTTTCCATTAAGACATTGGGTGTCGTCCCTTCAGCTTCAAATAATTCTTCCACCAGTTTACGCGTCCCGGAGCCACTTTCTTTCATAATGAACGGAACAGTCGCCAGATCAGTAAAGGAGATGGCTTTTTTCTTCGCCAGCGGATGGGCCCGCGACAAGATTACCGCCATTTCTTCCCGGCTAAATGGGAAAAATTGTACATCCGGATTATCTTCAGCCTTGGCGATGATCGCCACTTCAATTCTAAAATCCAGCAAGCTGTGGATCATATCCAGAGAGCTGCCTTCGTTCAGTTGGATTTTAATGTGGGGATAGTTCTGGTGAAAGGTGGTAATCATTAAGGGCATAAAATAGCGTGCATAAGCCTTGGTGGTCCCCAGGCTGAGTATGCCTCGTTTAAGTTCGCGCATATCATCGATGACGGCTTCGATTTCTTTTTCTATCCTAAAAATCTTGGCTGCATACTGGTAGAGGGATCGGCCTTCATCGGTCAGATAAACCTTGCGGCCCTTCTTTTTAAAAAGCTTCAAATTGCAAAATTCTTCAAATGATTTGATCTGAGCGGTAACCGCCGGCTGAGTTATAAATAATTCGCCGGCTGCGGCGGTAAAATTCAAGTTCTTGGCCGCGTAATAAAAAACCCTGAACTGATTAAAATTTAGCATGGGTCATTTCCGGGTATTCGGTATCGGACATTGGGTATTGGTTGCAAGTATAGTATTTTTTTTTATAAATTTAGTTCGTTCATGTGATGAACCGAATTTATCATGAAATTCTAACCGTGCATCCTATTACTCTAATTTTTTTTTA
The DNA here is from genome assembly GCA_050122795.1 of Desulfobacterales bacterium. Classification (GTDB taxonomy): domain Bacteria; phylum Desulfobacterota; class Desulfobacteria; order Desulfobacterales; family JAHEIW01; genus JAHEIW01. Next base: position 9,937 of record JASFIG010000062.1, on the reverse strand, counting down.
TGGACAAATTTAATACATAAGTAGAACTTATGCATAGCATAAATTAAATTGGTTTGACAGTTTTTTTTTATTGGTCCATAAAAAATAAATTTTATTTAATTTCGGGCTCTACGCGCACGCCTCAACTGGTCTTGTAACATATTCGAATCCAGATCCTCCGACCGAAAGCCTTGAGTATCATAAGGTAAAATTGCTTAAGCCGTCCTACTAGCGTTTAAACCCACCATGAAAGGAGGAAGAAAATGGCCGAACAACCTGGACGATTCCCGGATCCTCATGAGTTCGAGGTACCCCCTGAACTCGAAGGCTGGGAAGAAATGTATCCCTCCCACCACCTGTTTTCTGAAGACAGAGCAGATTGGGAAAAAGCGCAATTCTGGTATCAGGACAAAATCCACGCCCCGGAGCCGATGCCGCCTCTGGATTTAATTTTCCAGGAAGCCTGGCAGATTTCCCTCTCTCAGTATACGACCCGGGTATTCTGCATCCCGCCGGCCCAGGGAATCGCGCAACGCATGATGGGCTGTTACATGTACATCTGCGCCATCGCACCGCCCCCGGAGGAAATCATCGGTGAAAAGGCCGCTCATTTTGAAAAACGCGTATTCTATGTATTTGAGCATTATGATGAACTCTGGGATAAATGGCTGACCAAGTTTAAAGCGCTGGGTGAAGAAATGGCCGCGGTGAACGTTCCCAGTGAATTGCCGAAATATGTTCCCGATGATCAGGTTCTGCCGGCACCCACCGGGGTGTATGACAGCTATTATTTGATTGAATCCTTTGACAAGCTGGTCAACCAGATGTTCAAGGGCTGGCAGTATCATTTTGAAATGCTGAACCTGACCTATCTGGCTTACCTCATGTTTGCGGATGTATCCCGCAAGCTTTTCCCCGGTATCAGTGAAAGCGCCATCGGCAAAATGGTCGCCGGCGCCTATGTATCGATGTTTAAGCCTGAAGAAGAGCTGGTCCGCCTCTCCAAACTGGCAAATTCCGCTAAAGAGGTTTCTGCAATACTCAAGAGCGACAAATCGGTGGAGGAAAAAATCGCTGAACTTCAAAAATCAGCGGATGGCAAAAACTGGCTTGCGGAATATGAGAAAGCCAGAGATCCCTGGTTCTATGTATCCTGCGGCAGCGGCTGGTTCCATTACGAGGGCAGTTGGCTGACCGACCCGGACATTCCCTATAGTTACATGAAAGACTATGTCCAGAGGCTGGAAAAAGGCGAGACCATCGAGCGCTCGCTGGATGAGATCGAAAAGCAAAGAGATGAAATCGTGGCTGAATATCGCCAGCTGATTAAAACCGATGAAGATCGCAAGGCCTTTGATGATGCCTACAATACGATTCGGACCATTTACCGCTACGCCGAAGACCATTTGTTCTGGGTTGAGCACTGGTTCCACACCATCTGGTTTGACAAGATACGGGAACTCGGAAAGGTGTTGGTCGACAACGGGATGCTCAATGAAGTTGACGACATCTTCATGTTCAACCGCTATGAAATTCCGCAGCTGCTGACCGAAGTATCCACCGGCTGGGCACTGGGTGTGGATATCCCCATGCGCGCAAGCTACTATAAGTCCAAAGCCGCAAAGCGCCGAAAAATCCTTGAGGCTGCCGGCAACTGGAACCCGACCCCGGCGCTGGGCGTCCCCCCGGAGGAAGTGGCCGAGCCCTTTACCATCATGCTGTGGGGTATCACCACCGACAAAGTCAAGGAATGGCTCAAAGGTGTTGACGCATCCGCGACCGAGGATGTTTCTGAAATCAAGGGTTTTGCATCATCGGCCGGTATCGTTGAAGGCCCGGCACGCGTGCTCAAGCGGCTCAAAGATATTGTGGATTTACAGCCCGGTGAAATCCTGGTCTGCCCGTCGACCAATCCGTCCTGGGCACCGGTATTTACCAAGATCAAAGCCGCAGTGACCGACATCGGCGGGCTGACCAGCCACGCTGCTATCGTCTGCCGCGAATACGGCGTCCCATCGGTGACCGGTACCGGTGTATCGACTCAGGTCATCAAGACGGGCGATATCATCAAAGTGGATGGTGACAGCGGAGTGGTCGAAATCGTTAAGCGAGCAGGCTAAACAGGCGGCGAAAGTCAACTGAGCTGCTATCTTATCGAAGCAGTTTTTATGCTTTCACCACCGATCAACGGATCTCTGTTGGAACCCTCTTCCTCCGGGGAGGGGGTTCCAGACGGATGGGCGTCGAAGGATTGCAAAATGGATTACATCCTTGATTTTGAGAAGCTGGATAAAAATTCACTCCCCATCGTGGGTGGTAAAAATGCAAGCTTAGGGGAAATGATCAAGTCCGATATTCGGGTCCCGCCCGGTTTTGCGGTAACCACAGACAGCTATTTATTATTTATTACCGATGGCGGAATAAAAGATAAGATTATCGCGCTGGTATCCGATTTGAACCCTGAAGACGTGGCAGCACTCAATCAGGCCAGTGACAACGTGCAGGAACTCATCAAACAAACGACGATACCCGAAGCTGTTGCCAGGGCTATTACAGCCGGTTATTCACAGCTGTGCAGCAAATGTGCCGTCGAAATCATTCCAGTGGCGGTTCGCTCGAGTGCCACCGCCGAAGATTTGCCCAGCGCCAGCTTTGCCGGTCAGCAGGATACCTATCTCTGGATCCAGGGCGCAGAACAGGTGATTGCCCATGTACAAAATTGCTGGGCCAGTTTGTACACGCCGCGCGCCATCGCCTACCGTATCAAAAACGACTTTCCTCATGAAAAAGTGCTCATTAGTGTGGGCGTGCAGAAAATGGTCAACGCCAGAGCGGCCGGCGTGATGTTTACCCTCAACCCAACCGATGGCGACATTTCAAAAGTGGTCATCGAGGGCAGTTGGGGACTGGGGGAAACTGTGGTATCTGGATCGGTCAACCCGGACAAGTTTGTCGTCGACAAAGTCATGCTTGAAATCAATGAACGAACCATATCCAGCAAGCACATCGAATGTGTGTATGACCTGGAACAGGGCAAAGTCATCGATGCGGATGTTGCCGAGGATATGAAATGCACCTGTTGCCTGGCAGACGATGAAATAAAGGCGCTGGTAAAAGCAGCCAAAAATATCGAAAGCCACTACGGCCGACCGATGGACATCGAATGGGCCATTGATAAAGACATCGCTTTTCCGGACAATATGTTCATTGTTCAGGCCCGACCGGAAACCGTATGGAGCCAGCGCAAGACAGAGTCGGTCATCGGCGGCAAAACCGGGCGTCAGCTATTGATGGAACAGGCCATGAAACGTATCAAACTTCCTTAACACGTAATTTTAATAAAATTCAGCTACCATCTATAAACATGAACACAGGATCATTCATTAGATCTGATGAGGAGGAAGTCAAACCGGAAAAACATCTCAGTTGCATCTGACTAAAAGATACATCCGAGATCGATATATAGCGGGACTAATCATTTACTAACAAACTTTTGGTTATTTTATTTATCACGATTAAATTTTAGAAAAGGAGGAACTGTTTTATGAGAGACATGAGAGATTTTGTTGCCGAAGGCGAAGAAACCGGTCTGTGCAAACGGATCACCGCCGAAGTCGACTGGAACCTGGAGCTGTCGCATATCGCCAAGCTGAATGAAGAGCAAAGCGGTCCGGCGCTTCTTTTTGAAAATGTCAAAGATTACGAAACACCGGTCATCACCAGTGTCTGCACGACCGTCGAGCGGCTGGCTCTGATTATGGGTCTGCCGTTAGAATCCTCGCTGGTGGATTTATATGAAGAATGGGCCAAGCTGGGTGAAAATTTGATGCCGCCCAAAGAAGTGGATGGCGCCGGTGCACCGTGTAAGGAAAACATACTAACCGGCGATCAAATCGACCTTTTTAAATTTCCGGTGCCCCAGTGGTATCCTTTGGATGGCGGGCGCTATATCGGTACGGCCCATTTCATTATCAGCAAGGATCCGGAGAGCGGTTGGGTCAATCTGGGAACCTACCGCAGTCAGCTACTGGCTAAGGACAAAATCGGCACCCAGTTTATCAAAGGCAAACACGCCGACATCATGCTCAAAAAATACCAGGCCATGGGCAAACCCATGCCGGTTGCTTCGGTCATCGGATGCGACCCCTTGCTGTTTGTGCTGGGCGCCGCAAGGGTATCCGCTTTTGTCTCCGAGTACGATGTGTACGGCGCGCTGCGGGGCGAAGCCATTGAAGTGGTCAAGGGTGAAACCGTCGATCTGCCGATACCGGCCCATGCCGAGATCGTCATCGAAGGTGAAGTGGATGCAGACAAATTCATGGAAGAGGGTCCGTTCGGCGAATACACCGGTTATTATTCCGGTGTCGGCACCGATCCACGCAATTTTATCGATGTCAAATGCGTCACCCATCGCAACAATCCCATTTTGTGGGGAACCACCGTGGGCCGGGCGGTGACCGACACCCATATGACCATGGCCCTTTCCTACGGCGCAACCCTGTGGCAGCAGCTGCTGGCTATGAAAATACCGGGCCTGAAAGGGGTTTACTGCCCGCCGGAAGGCTCGGGACGTTTCCTGGCCATCATCTCCATGAAGCAGATGTATCCCGGACATGCCGATCAGGTCCTGACGGCTGCTATCTCCACTGAAATGGGCGCCTATGGCCTCAAAACAGTCATTGTCGTGGATGAAGATATCGATCCCTGGGATATCCCCCGTGTGATGTATGCCCTGAGCTTCCGCTTCCAGCCAAACCGGTCCCAGGTTATCAAGCGCGGCAGATCCACACCGCTGGATCCATCTTTGCCGATTGAGGCCAGGGAAATTACGGGCCGGCTGCTGATAGATGCCACCATTCCCTACGAATGGAAGAAAAAGCCGATTCCCATCGAGCTGGATCCGGAAGTGGTTGAGAGGGTTAAGGGTCGGTGGTCTGAACTCGGGCTGTAAACCAGTCATAAAAATGCATGCATAAAGTGACTAAAGTGAACTAAAGTGGGAAGTGACTAAAGTTTAGGTGTCGCTACGCTCCACCATCTACCTTTAAAATGAACAAATCCAAAACTTTAGTCACTTTAGCTCATTTCTTACTTTAGGCACCAACCTTGAAAAAGGAATGGTTGAGATGGCGGATAAAAAATTGTTGGACGGCAAACGGGTACTGGCGGTAGATGACGAGCAGGATGTTCTGCACACCCTGATCGACTTGCTGCCGATGTGTGAAATGGTAACCGCATCTTCATTTAAAAAAGCCAGAGAGCTGCTGGAATCCCAGCAGTTCGATCTGGTCATTCTTGATATCATGGGGGTTGACGGTTACGGCCTGCTGGAAATGGCGACTCGCAAAAACATCCCGGCCGTTATGCTGACCGCGCATGCCTGGAGCCCGGACAACCTTGTGCGTTCGATCAAGGAAGGCGCGGTTTCCTATCTGCCTAAAGAAGAGCTGGCAAACATCACTGACTATTTGAATGATGTCTTAATCGCCAGGAAGGAAGGCCGCGATCCCTGGGCGTCCTGGCATGAACGCTTACCGGCCTCTTATTTCGAGCGCCGCTGGGGCGCGGCCTGGAAAGACACCGACCGGCAATTCTGGCAAACATTTAAAGCCGGATTAAAAGCCAAGCGCGCCGCAGCCAAAAAAGAAGATTAAAACCACTGCATACAGACAAAACCAAATAAAGGGAGGAAAGTTGTGAAACCGATCCGTTATCAAAAAGCGATGGTGGACGAATTTTTAAATGACGGCTACTGGACCCAGGAGCTTTTTTATGATTTTTGGGATCGAAATGCCCGCGAATACGGGGATCAGGAAGCATTGGTGGATTCCAAATATCGGGTCACCTGGGCGCAAGCCAAACGCCTGGTGGATGGGATTGCCTCAACCTGGGTTCAGAAGGGTATCCCCCAATATTCACGCATCATTATTCAATCACCCAACAGTGTTTACGGCTTTCTGGCCAGAATTGCCGCCGAAAGAGCCGGTCTCATCTCTCTGACCGTCTATCCGTATCTGCGTCAGCGCGAATTGGAATACATGGTGGAAAGAACTGAAGCTTCGGCGGTGGTCATTCCGCACGAATACCGCAAATTTGACTATCTTGAGATGTATAAGGAGCTGCAGCAACGATTTCCGCATCTTAAACATATTTTTCTTTTTGACGACACAGTGCCGGATTCAGCTCCTGAGAACACCTATTCGCTGACCCAGCTGGCACAGGCGGCCGCTGAAAAACCGGTAGATGAAACTATGCTCAATGAAAGACGATTGGATCCGATCTGGAATGTTGCGTTGTTGACCACTACATCCGGCACGACCGGACTGCCCAAACTGGTCGAGTGGCCCACCGCCCCGCGCGTGTGCACGTCAAAAGGTCGGGTTAGCATCTGGGGCCTCAACCACAAGGATACCACCATGGCCATTGCACCGCATGCCGGCGGGGCTGCCGGAACCCTGACCTATTTTGCCGCACCGCTGGTCGGCGCCAAAACGGTCATGCTCGAAGAGTTTGTCCCGGAGGATGCCCTGGCCCTGATCGAAAAAGAAAAATCCACGGCTATCGGTGTGGTCCCCACGCATCTGGTGCGCATGCTGGAATGCGACACCTCCAAATATGATCTCAGTTCCTTGCGGTTTATCCGCTCCGCCGGCGGCTATCTCTCGCCTCAGATTGCTGAAGAAGCCGAGGCGGCTTTCGGTGCGGTCATCACCAGCGACCTGGGCACACAGGACATGGGATCGGTTTCCGGCTGCCGGGTTGAAGACAGCAAGGATCTGCGCCGCCGAACAGTTGGCCGCATGCTGCCCGGCAACAAAGTGATCCTTAAGGATGAAGACGGCAATGAAGTTCCCGACGGCGAGCCCGGTATCCTGTACTTCAGGGGGCCGCATGCGCCGGCCGGCTATTATCGCGATGAAGAGCTGACCTCGACGGTGTTTGATCCCGATGGCTGGACCACCACCGGTGATATCGTTAAGTTCGATCAAGAGTGCCTCTGGATTTTGGGCCGCGCCAAGGACATGATCATCCGCGGCGGGCAGAATATCTATCCGGCCGAGATCGAGGGCTTGTTAAACGACCATCCCAAGGTGACATCGGTTTCCGTTGTCGGCTATCCGGACCGGGAAATGGGCGAACGGGCCTGTGCCTACGTGATCCCTAAATCCGGCCAGGATTTTACCTTCGAAGAAATGGTGGAATTTTTAAAAGGCAAACAGCTGGCCATGTATAAGCTGCCGGAACGCCTGGAAGTGGTTTCCGAATTTCCGGCGGTCGGTGACTCGGGCAAGGTCAATAAAGAGACCTTGAAAAAGATGATAGCGGAGAAGGTAAAGCAGGAAAGTTGATAGTCTGAATGAGCCTCACGCAAAGACGCAAAGTCGCTCAGAAGATCTTATAGTTTAAATTTTTATGCCAGCAAATTTGCGTGAGCTATACCCTAAAAATCTGATGCAAAATACAGTACTGATCATTTCGACCCTGGACACCAAGGGGTTGGAAACCGAATATCTGGTCGATAAGTTAAGGGAACAGGGTCTCGATACGATCCTGATGGACATCTCCATGCGCGGTAATGCGCCAACCGGCGCAGACATACCACCGGAGCGTGTGGCAGCGGCCGCCGGCAGCAGTTTTGAAGAAATTCGCAACTCACGCAACCGGTCACAGATTACCAATATTACAATGGCAGGCGCTTCAAGCATTGCGGCGGACCTGCTCTCTGAAAACAAACTGGACGGCGTGATTGCTATCGGCGGCTCAACCGGTACGTTGATGGCGACCGAGGTAATGCGTTCGCTGCCTTTTGGCATCCCCAAAGTGATGATTTCTTCTACGGCTGCTTTGCCGGGGCTGGCTACACGCTATATCGGCACCGGCGATATTGCCCTCTTCCATTCGGTGATCGAAATTTCCGGTGTCAGCAATTTACTCAAAAACGTCATGGATCGCGCCGCCGGCGCCCTGGCCGGGATGGTGCTGGGCAACATTACATCAGCCAAAACCGGTGAAGGCAAGGCCATTGCTTTGACCATGCTGGGGCCCTGTGAAAAATGCGCCAGCGCCGTTCGCGCCGGCCTCGAGAACAAAGGATTTCAGGTCATCGGATTTTCGGCCGCCGGTATCGGCGACCGGGCCATGGAAGATATGATTGCCAATGGTTTTTTTCAGGGTGTTGTTGATCTGGCTCCGGGCGGTGTCGGCGAACATCTGTATGGATTTATGCGCGACGCCGGCCCCCATCGCCTGGAAGCAGCCGGTAAGGCCGGTATCCCTCAGATTATATCAACCTGCAGTGTCAATCACATGACGCCGGCCAAATCAAAATATAAGCCGGAATATCATGAGCGCCGCAAGTACGATCTGGACAAATTCAGAACCTGGATACGCTTATCAAGTGCTGAGCTCAAAGAAGTTGCCGGCGCCTTTGCCGGCAAACTTAACCAAGCCACCGGCCCGGTATGCGTCATCATACCTCAAAATGGATGGTCTTCGGTGGACAGCCCGGAAAATCCGACTTACGACCCGCAAGAAGACCGGGTATTTGTAGACATGCTGCGCCAGCGGCTGAAACCCGATGTCAGCGTTATTGAAATTCCGGCCAATATGGAAGATGAGGCTTTTGCACAGGCAATCATCTCGGCCGCATTGGAGATATTTTAAATGGAAAGCCGCGAGTTTACCATTCACACCGAGGAAGATGCGTATAATCTTTGCGCCAGTGTCAGATGTATCGGTGCTGATGTGCTGGTGGCCATATGGGGTGGAGAAAAACCCCATATCGGCGCTGTGGCAGTTGCCCAGCCCCGGCCAAGCCTGAAAGATCCTGAATTAACCAGTGCCAGCGCATCCGTTATCTGTCTGGTGGGGCACAAGGAAGACGAACTGGTCAAGGCAACGGCCGAGATTATGGCCGCTACACTTAAAACCCAGGTGGTTGTCACAGCCGGGATTCATTGGGACAACCTGACTCCGGAGGCCATTCAGCAGATTATCCGGCACAGTGAAATTCTGGTAGACATGATTTTGGCCCGGATGGTAAGTGAAACATAATTGCGTTTGGCCATTTGCCGGCTGGACGTAAAACCATATTTTTTTAATCCAACATCATTTATAATATTAAGAAATATAACCATCATAAAAAAATTACGAATCTACAAAAAGAGGTCTATATGGTTAAAAGAATTGTAGTGGGCATTTCCGGTGCCAGCGGGGTCACCTATGGTGTTCGCTTGCTGGAATTGCTCAGAGAAACCGATTTTGAAACCCATTTGGTCATCTCCAAGGCCGGTCGCTTAAATATTGAAATCGAGACAGATTACCAACCTGATGCCGTTGAGGCCATGGCGGATTTTGTTTATGACCACAAAGACATGGCTGCATCCCTGTCAAGCGGGTCATTCTTAACCGAAGGCATGGTGGTGGTTCCTTGCACTATCAAATCACTCTCGGGCATTGCCAATTCTTATAATGAAAATTTGCTCGTCCGGGCGGCGGACGTCACATTGAAGGAAAAGCGCAAACTGGTTTTGGTGATCAGGGAGACACCGCTGCATGTGGGGCACCTGCGCCTGATGACCCTGGCGGCCGAGATGGGCGCGCATCTGCTGCCGCCGGTGCCTTCATTTTACCATCAGCCCAAGACACTTGAAGACATCATCGACCAGACCATCGGTAAAGTATTCGACTATATGGGTATCGAGCACAACCTGTTCAAGCGCTGGGGTGAAAAAACGCAAATAAAAAAACCCCACAAAAAGAATACGCGAATTTTGCTCGCACAAAAGAAATGATCAAAATGCCGCCGGTATATTCCAGGCTATGTTGCTACCAGAAAAAGCAACCAGCCATTCTTGTCGATACTAGTGAAAAGTAAAGCCGATTCCAACTGTTACCGCTCGATAGTCCCAATTTCCCGTGTTCCCATAGCTAAAGGTGGCAAACGGGCTGAGTGCAA
>JASFIG010000061.1:0-16192 GCA_050122795.1 Desulfobacterales bacterium | reverse complement strand
GGCCAATAACAAAAATTGGTTTCTTAAACCAATTTTTACTCGGGAAGTCGAATCACCAATACCGGTTTTTTACAGCGCCTGACCACCCGCCGCGACACGCTGCCCATGACGGCATCGGCCAGAACACCGTGCCCATGGGCACCCATTACAACCAAATCGTAGTCGTTTTTTTCAACTTCCTGCAAAATCTCGTCCACCGGCTTACCGATGGTGACCTTGATCTTATCCGTGATAAACGGACACGACGGGAGCTCCGCCTGGACATCTTCGCAGAACCTGGTGAGTCTTGATTTGAGGGTGGCCAGAACCTCTTTTTCATTTTTGCCCCGCAGCTCATTCCATTTTTCCCGGCCAAGGATGCCCACCACCAGGTTGTCGGTGGTGGGCGATATCTCTTCCAGCACATGCAAAATGGTAATGCCGGCACCATAGCGGTTGGCCAGGCTGGCGGCATAGCTGAAGGCATAGCGCGCATTTTCTGAGAGGTCGGTCGCGTACAGAATCTTATTTATTTCAGGTATCATCGTTTCTCCCATCGGGCCCTGCCATCACGAGTGTATCAAATAAATAACCAGCTTTTAATGTAAGTTCGAACAACAGCCATTTCAAATCCAAACAACTGATAACGGATAACAAATAACTAATAACTATTCATCCAGTCCTGATTGCTGTCGAATGGCACGACCGATAGCAGAGACATCGTCGTCCCCATAGCCGCCGGCAATCAGACCGTTCTCGATTTGTTCGACCAGGGCGGTGGCCGGAAGTGTGACTTCCAATTCCCGCGCTGTTTGCAATGCGATTCCCAGATCCTTGTGGTGCAGCTTGACCCGGAAGCCCAGCGGATAATCATTGTTGACCACATTGATGCCGCGGTTGTGCAAAACCCACGAGCTGGCGGCACCACCGCTGATGGCCGCAATCACCTTTTCCATATTCAGACCGGCTTTCATGCCCAGTGTTAATCCTTCTGCCACGCTCAGATAGGTACCGGAAATGATAATCTGATTGATGGCCTTGGTGATCTGCCCGGCGCCGACGGGGCCTACGTGCGTGACGGTTTTGCCCATGATGTCCAGGATCGGCAATGCTTTGGCAAAATCGTCCGGATCCCCGCCCACCATGATGGCCAGGGTTCCGTTGTTGGCCCCTTCCGGTCCCCCGGAGACGGGCGCATCCAGCATTTTGATGCCTTTTTGGCCGAGCGTCTGCGCCATTTTGCGCGTGGCGGCCGGGCTGATGGTGGACATGTCGATCACAATCGCACCCTGAGGCGCGCCATGGATAATCCCGTCGGCGCCCAGAACCACTTCTTCAACATCGGGTGTATCGCTGACCATGGTGACGATAATGTCGGCGCCTTCAGCAGCTTGCCGGGGTGATTCAGCTCGCCGGGCCCCTTCTCGGGCGAGGGCTTCTTCCTTTTCGCGGGTGCGGTTGTGGACGCTGACCTCGTGGCCGGCTTTAAGAAGATTGAGCGACATGCCCACACCCATGGTTCCCAGTCCGATGAATCCGATCCTCATTCTTTTCCTCCTCCTTTTTAAAGGTTCAGGGTTCAGAGGTTCAGGGTTCAGGGTTGCGCGATGCGAGTTTCGCGTTTCGTGTTGCACACTTCAAGCACCAGACGCCCGTGGCGAGCAACTAGCGGCAGGAGGGCATAACCTTTGAACCTTTGAACGTTGAACCCTTGAACCTTTGTTATAAAAAGACTTCAAACTGTATATTCAGAATTAAGGCTGGTATCAATAAAAAATGTTGGAAATTATTGTATTGACATCCGTTAATATTAAGTATACATAATTAACAAAAATGTATATTATGTATATTTGATGAAGCTTCGAGCATTAAATAAAATATCAAAATTGTATTTTGGCACTGCAGACATCGCCAGGGCGCTTGGCATCAGCCCGGCATCGGCTAAGGTTTCTGCCAGCCGGTATGTCAAGCTGGGTGCATTGGTGCGCATCAAAAAAAATATGTACGTGCTGCGTGAGGTCTGGAATGCAGCCGGAAGGGAGGAAAAATACGTCTTTGCGAATCTCGGACAAACGCCTTCCTACATATCTCTGATGACGGCCCTGGATTATTATGAGATAACGACCCAGATCCAAAGAGATTTTTTCGAGTCGATTGCGATAAAAAGAACCAAGGAAATCAAGGTCGATGACAGCCTTTTCAGGTATTCCAAGATTAGCAGCACTCTATACTTTGGATTCAAAAAGGAAAAGGATTTCTTTATAGCGACACCTGAGAAGGCTCTCCTGGACGCAATTTACCTGATGTCTTACGGCCGTTATGCACTCGATATGTCAGCGCTGGACACAGATAAACTTGATACAGACGAGATCAGGCGCCAGAGCGAAAAATTTCCTATTAAAACAAAGGAAATGCTGAACACGTATGGATACCTTAAGACAGCATGAGATATTTGAAATCGAAGTTCTGGACAAGATGAACAGCGCCAAAGTATTGGAACCGCTCGTCTTCGGCGGTGGCACAATGCTGCGGCTGTGCCATGAGAACGATCGCTATTCGGTCGATCTCGATTTTTGGTTTATCAAAAGGATATCGCATTCTAAATATTTCGAAAAGCTTCGAATGGCTCTCGGGAAGGACTATGAGATTACGGATTCCCAGATGAAATTCCACACACTGCTGTTCGAATGTCGGTCTGCTGAATATCCAAAGCGGCTTAAGATTGAAATACGAAGGGAGATAAAAGATTGCGATTTTCAGGAGAAGATCGCCTTTTCCAGTTTCACCACAAAGCAGGTCCTTCTTAAGGCGCACACCCTGAATCAAACCATGGAGAACAAAATCAAAGCGTTTCTTGATCGGGGAGAGATCAGAGATGCCTTCGACATCGAGTTTCTGCTCCGCAGAGGCGTTGAGCTGCCGGCCCTAAAGGACACCCAAAACAAAGCGTTTCAGAGGAGGCTTGGACAATTCAAGGGTAGGGATTTCAAGGTCACGCTTGGATCCATTCTTGAGGATGAAATCCGAAATTATTATGTAAAGCAGCGGTTTGGGTATCTTGAGGAAAAGCTTGTTTTGATGCGGTCACAACCTTAACCGTTTTTCAGTCGTTTAGCTACAAGGTTCAGGGTTAGATCGACCGGGTGCACTGATCGACCAGATAGACGATGGATTTATAAAACAGGCCACTGTGCTGGGACAGACCGATTTCACAGGTGCGGCTGGTTGAATACCCGGCGGTGCACTGTTCGCTGACCGCCGGCTTCAATTCCTTCAGGGCGGATTGATTCAACTCCGGGTGGGTAAACCCGCGATCACCGGCAAACCCGCAACAGCCCACCAGATCCGGCACGACAACATCTTTGGCACAGGCCTGGGCAACAGCCAGCAGTTTATGCTCCAGCGCCATTTTCATGTTGCTGCAGGTATGATGCAGGGCAACGGTGGTGTCCAGGGGTCTAAATACCAGACGCTCCATCAAAAAATCATAGACAAACTCTGAGGGCTCATACAGTTTGAGGCGCGCGTCCATATGCTGGCGCATACGATACAAACAGGGGCTGGTATCGCACAGTACCGGAATGTGGCCGTCATCGGATGCCTGCAGCAAGGCGGTTTCCAGCTCTTCAAGCTTGCTGTTGGCCTGATCGATAAATCCTTTGCTTTCAAAGGGCGTGCCGCAGCAAAGCCGCTGCATATTCTCCGGAAATACAACCGCGTAACCGGCCTTTTTAAGAAGCCGAAACGTAACTTCAGGCAGCGCTTCTCGATCCGGGTCTCCCCGGGCGGGGCCCATCGTGCGGCTGACGCAGCTCGGAAAGTAAACCACCCTGGCGGATCCGTCGGCATGCGGGTTGGGTCTCGGGGCCTGTCCGGCAGCGCCGGGCACAAAAGGATTCCAGTTCGGTACCCGTCCTTGACTCAGTTTTCGAATGCCGGCGCTTATGCGTTGCAGGCTGCGGGTGCCCAGCAGCTGATGGGCGTGATCAAAGAATTTCAGGCCCAGGCGGGCGGCAGCGGCGACCGGTCCGAAATGGCGCGCCACCACTTGCGCTGTGTGTCGGGCGATGGCGCTTTGGTTGAGATGGCGAAGCTCTTTGGTATGCTCGCCCGTATTAATGTCGATCGGGCAGCCGATCGCGCACATGCCGTCCACCGCACAGGTCTGCTCGCCCAGATAATCATAGCCTTTGATAAATTCGGTCAATCGCTGCTGATTTTCCCGGGTCGCTGTCAGGCGTGAGATTTCCCGTCTGGCAACAATTCGCTGTCGCGGGGTGAGGGTCAGATCCCTTGACGGGCAATGCGCTTCACAGAACCCGCATTCGGTGCAGCGGTCAACAATGGGGTTGGTGGGCGGCAGCGGTTTCAGGTTTTCCACGTGCACATTGGGGTTGGAATTAATGACGACACCGGGATTTAACAGGTTCTTGGGGTCAAAAATATTTTTGATTTGCTGCATCAACTCATATGCTTCGGTACCCCATTCCATCTCCACATAAGGGGCCATGTTGCGCCCGGTGCCATGCTCTGCTTTCAGGGAGCCATCATATTTTTCAACCACCATCCGGCAAACATCGTCCATAAAGCGGCGGTAGCGCTCCACTTCTTTTTGGCTGGCAAAATCCGGGGTAAATACAAAATGCAGATTGCCCTCGCGCGCATGGCCGAAAATGATGGCCTCATCATAATGGTAAGCGGCCATCAGGCTCTGCAGTTCCAGTGTGGCATCGGCCAGGTGGTCAATTGGAAAGGCAACATCTTCAATAATGACGCTGGTCCCGATTTTACGCACCGCACCCACTGCCGGGAACAGTCCCTTACGAATGTTCCACAGCCGGGTATATTCAGCCACTTTATCGGTAAACGCGATCGGACGCTCGGTGGGAAGATGTGCCAGCGAATGCTTGACCGTTTCGATATTGCGCTGCAGTTCCTCTCCCGTATGCGCCCGGGTTTCGACCAGCAGCGCAGTCGTTTTTGAAGAAAAAGACCTGATATATTCCGGCATACCGGCTTTGTCCTCAACCGAGCGTAAGGCTGCCCGATCCATGATCTCGGCTGCATCCACCGCGCCTTTCTTTAAAATGGTGGCTGCACTGCAGGCACTGGCAATATCCGGAAAAATCATCAGGGCGCTGGCCTTGTTGGGGTGCTCCACAACGGTGTCGTAGGTGATTTCGGAAATAAATCCCAGGCTGCCCTCGGATCCGATCATGAGATGCAGCAGAATGTCAATCGGATCTGTAAAATCAACCAGGGCGTTGAGGCTGTAGCCGTTCGTGTTCTTTATCTTGAATTTTTGGCGAATGCGTTCTGCCAGCTCTGTGTTGGCGCGCACGGATTCGCTCAATTGCGCAATGTCGTCAAACAGCCTGGCATGCGCTTGTTTGAAATGGGCGCGGCTTTTCTCGTCGGCAGTGTCGAGCAGCGTACCGTCATGAAACAGAATCCGCATGCTGTGAATGGTCTGGTAGCTGTTCTGGGCCACACCGCAGCACATGCCACTGGCATTGTTGGCAACAATGCCTCCGATCATAGCAGCGTTAATGGATGCCGGGTCCGGGCCGATCTTGCGGCCGTACGGCGCCAGATAACGATTGGCGTGCCCACCGACGACCCCGGGTTGCAAACGAATGCGATGGCCGTCGTCCAAAATTTCATGAGCGTTCCAGTTGCCGCCGCAGACCACCAGCACAGAATCAGTGACGGCCTGGCCCGAGAGGCTGGTGCCGGCCGCCCGAAAGGTAAGGGGGATGTTGTGGCGGTCGGCCGCCTGCAGGATCCGGGAGACCTCCGTTTCGCAATCGGCTTTGATGACGATTTTGGGGATCAGGCGGTAAAAACTGGCATCGGTACCGTACGCCAGCGTTCGCAGCGGATCGGTGAACAGCCTCTGTTCGGGAAGAAAGGCGCGCAGATCATCGTAAAACTGTTGATACTTCACAGGTAACATGTTGCCAATCCGTTCGGATGTATAGCAGTCAAATGGTTGTTATCGGAAATAAATTGTTTTAATTTTGCACGAGTCGGAGGCTTCCATATGCAAGGCACTTAAGGGCGAGGCTATAGTGAACTATGCCTCGCCCTTAATAACGCAGCAGATGGGAGTCTCCGGCTCGCCCGCAGGGTGAAAATAGATGAGAAATAAAATAAGATTATTATCCTCATAAAAATTAATCTATAACCGGTAATGCAAGATAGATGCTGGTGTCTATTTAAAAAAATTCTCATCTATTTTCATGCAAAATAAGAACGATTAGTTCTTTGGGGCCATGCACGCCGAAAGCCAGAGTCAACTCGATGTCGGCTGTTTTAGATGGGCCGGATATCAGCACCACGTTGGTCGGCATTTTCTGCGCCCAGTCTTCAGCTTCGATGGCCTCTGAAAAGGTGGTGTAAATTTTCTCGGCCTGCAATACGGCAATGTGAATGGGCGGCACCAGCGACATCAGGCGCGGTTCCTTTTCATCGGGCCACAGAATGACTGCACCGGTTTCGGCAATACCGCCGACCGTCGAGGTGACGGCCGCATCGATGCCAAAAAGTTGTTCCTTGAAATCTTCGATCTGGCCGCCATATGTTACCAGCTCGGGCAGTTCATCCGATGCCCCCTCCCATTTCGCTTGCAGCCGATCTCCAACAGGTGTGCCCGGAGCGTAGAGCAATGTTTTGAGGTCCCGCTTCTTCAGGAGGTCTTTTAAATGCGTCGTCCAATCCTGATCGTCAATGACATGCACCTCGGTTCGCATGGCTTCCATCAGTGTTTTAAGTTTATCGATTTTTTGAGACCGGTCGAGCGATGCCAGCGTTAGCTCAGCCGGCTCGGGGATGACCTGCGGTCGCTCGCCAAGGGCCGCATGCAATCGATTTAGAATTTGATCACGTGAGGTATCACTCATTGCGAATTCCTTCCTCGTCGACCAGTTGCTGCAGGCTTTTGGGCGCCAGTTTAGGGGCGGTGCGGTATCGCGTCCATTGTTTTAGCGGACCGATTCTGGGCAATTTGACCCCCAGACGGCGCATGATGTTGTTTCCAATGGCATTGAGCTGCGGATGGGTGTTCATGATTTCCCAGCCCTTCCATGCAATGGTCTCCATCAGATTTTTTTTGTAGCCGCCATCTTTGACTGTCGCCAGGTGCACACTTGTGTAGCTCTCATTGCGCAGCCGGCGCAACAGCTGCGGAATGGGTATTTTAACCGGGCAGACTTCAGCGCAGGCCTCGCACAGGCTGGACGCGGTTGCCAGCTCACCGGCCTTTTTGAGGCCTTCAATTTGTGGATTTAAGATTTTGCCGATCGGCCCGGGATAGACAAATCCGTAAGCGTGCCCCCCGATTCGGGTGTACACCGGACAGTGATTTAAACAGGTGCCGCAACGAATACATTGCAGTGTCTGGCGCAGCTGGGGGTCGGATAGGACGGCCGAGCGGCCATTGTCGAGAATAATGAGGTGGACTTCTTTGGGCCCGTCTTTTTCTCCCGGCTTGCGGGGCGAGGTAATCATGTTCACATAGGTGGTAATCAACTGCCCGGTAGCCGAGCCGGTCAGCAGCCGCAGCATCGGCGGAATTTCGGCCAATCGTTCAACCACTTTCTCCAGTCCCATCACCGCGATATGAACCGGCGGCACCGTTGTGCTCATGCGGCCATTGCCCTCGTTTTCCACCAGGCAGAGGGTGCCGGTTTCCGCCACGGCAAAATTAACGCCGCTCAGGCCCGCCTGGGCTTTATAAAATTTGTCGCGCAGCGTGCGGCGGGCAATGGCGTTGAGCTCTTCGACATCCTCAGTGTAGGGCGTGTCGGCCAGTTTTTGATGAAAGATGTCGGCTATCTGTTGTTTATTTTTATGGATGGCCGGCACGATGATGTGCGAGGGTTTCTCATTGTTGAGCTGAATGATGAATTCGCCCAGATCCGTTTCGACGACTTCGATCTTATTATCCTGCAAAAATTCGTTGAGCCCCATTTCTTCGGACACCATGGACTTGCCCTTTACCAGACGGGTGGCCTGGTGCGCATGCATGATACGCAAAACCTGCCGATTGGCTTCTGCGGTGGTCTCAGCCCAGTGTACCTGGATACCGTTGCGGGTGCAGTTTTGCTCAAGCCGTTCGAGTAACTGCGGTAATTGGCTCAGGGCCCGGCGCTTGATGGTGTTGCCGACCTGCCGCAGCTGTTCGGTCTCACTTTCGTCTGAAAAAATCTGCTTGCGCTTGAGAATAAAATTTCCCATGGCAAACTTGAAGTTTTTGCGCAGTTGCTGATCATCTAAAGCCTGCGAAGCATTTTGCTGAAAATTGGGTCCGGTATCATTTGACATGGGTTCTCTCCCAGATAAATTCGGCCAGGTGTTGACTGCGAATGGGAATTTTTTGATAATCCATGGCTCCGCTGATATTCATCAGACAGCCGCAATCACCGGCCAGCAGGCGTTCGGCACCGGTCTGATGGACATCGGCAACCTTGTCAGCGACCATGGTCCCGGATATTTTTGGCTGTTTGATGGCAAAGGTGCCGCCGAAACCGCAGCACTCATGCTCGTTTTGCAGCTCGACCAGCTCAACGTTTTGCAGCTGGCGGATGAGCGCTTTCGAATATTCGATGACGTGCATTTCCCGCATGGCATGGCAGGATGAGTGCCAGGTAACTTTGATCGGTTGCCCGCGGTCCGTCAGCTGTATAGCGAGCGTTTGCACCAAAAATTCGGATAGCTCGACCACCCGTTCGGAGAATTGCCGAATCTGTTGCAGATTTTTATCGCCCTCAAATAACAACGGATAGTGGTGTTTCATCATACCGGCGCAGGATCCGGAGGGCACAACGATCGGATAGTCATCAGCAAATGCGCGGATTTGTTTCAGGGCGACCTTTTTGGCTTCTTTCGGAAAACCGGAATTATAGGCGGGCTGTCCGCAACAGCTCTGCTGGCGCGGGTAAATGACCTGGACGCCTTCGCGCCGGATGAGTTTGAGACCGGCCAATCCGGCCTGGGGATAAATGGTGTCCATCAGACACGTACCGAAATAATATACAGCTTCAGGTTTTTGGGGCTCCTGTGACATCTGCTTTTTCCCGTTGACAATATTGATTTTAAGATTAGAACATATGACAGGGTATAATCTATTTCCGATTTGCCGTTTCGGCAAATAAAAAATAACGGATTCTGAAAATATCAGATTAATCCGGACGTGTAACATGTTAGACGCTTTGATTTTCTTACAGGAGTGTGTGATTTGAATCAACTTAAAGTTTTTGCGGACATTTCTTCAGTAAGGTTATATAGGCGGGAGCATCAGATTCAGTCATCGCTTTCATAGTGGTACGGGAGTTGCAGAAGATTTATGGGATGGAGTGTGCGTTTGATAACTGAAAGGGAGGATCATAATGGTTCCGGACATTAAAAAGATCTTATTTACCACCAATCTTTCTCCGAATTCGCGTGCGGCCTTTGATTATGCGGTCAGTCTGGCAGACCGCTACGGCGCGGTCATTACCGTTCTGCATGTCATGGAGGAGGTGTCACATACCTCAGACATCCATATCAAGACGTTTTTAGGTGAGGAACAGTGGCAGAAACTGCAGCAAGCCCATGAGCAGGAAGCCAAGCAGATGCTGATCGGCAAACGCAGGGAAGGTGCGATGATCAAAGCAGCACTGGAAGAATTTTGTGCGTCGGTCCAAAAAGAGCATGATGATTGTGAGTTTATGACCGATGAAACGATTGTGACCCGGGGTAATGTCGTGGATGAAATATTGGCGGTCAGCCGCGAAAAAAAATGCGATTTGATTGTGATGGGGTATCAGGATCGCGGTAAATTAGGAGAGGCGGTTCTGGGCAGTACGACCCGCCGCGTTTTGCGGAGAGGCAGCATACCGGTCATGCTGGTGCGATTGTCCGAGACTCAGTAGGTTACGCCACTGAAATGGGATTGTATCAAAATTGGTACAAAGGTGCGTGTCGCCTGTAACGCTAACCTCTTTTGTGACAGGGTTTCAGCGTTGTCGGTCGGGGGCTCAATAGACATTTTTCACGACGGCATCTCGCGGGACGTGTTCAGACAAAGGTTTCGACTTTTATCATCACACATGTTTTAAATCGCTTGTTGCCGATCAAAACCAACAGATGCAATGCATAGAATTGCCCTCGGCCGTATTATTCCCTCTAATTCTTCGTTTCAAACTGGCTACATGTCTTCTTTTTGCTACACATTCACGACTCTCATTCCTTGCAACAACTGTTTTATGAAAAATCTTATTAAACTGAAAATATTATAAATATTGATCAAATGGGGCATTCAGGCCATCCACTGGAACGGCACTTCAATCCCGATATTCTGGCATAGATTTCGCTTAGAATTTTTAAGGAAAGATTAACCTTATCTCCTGTTTTTCGATAAAAACCCATCCACCATCAAGCGAGGCCGCCATGAATATCGGGTCCTTATTTTCGCGCCATGCAAAGTACCGCCCCAACCACCTTGCCGTCATTTTTGAAGATCAGCGGCTGACCTGGTTTGAATTTAACCAGCAGATAAATCGATTGGCCAATGCCCTTATCGATCTGGGCATTCAAAAAGGGGATAAGGTCGCCACGATTCTACCCAATTGCCTGGAGTTGATGGAGGTATATTGGGCCGTTGGCAAAATTGGTGCGGTGGTGGTGCCGTCCAGTACCCTGCTGCTTGAGCCGGCCATGAAGACCCTCCTGAATGATTCGGATACCGTCCTGCTGGTGACCAACTCCGAGTTCGTCGATAAGATTGATTCGATCAAAGCCGATCTGACGGCCATAGCGGAGGACCGCTATATTCTGACGGATTATGCCGGTCAAAAAGGCTATCGGGACTATCACGATTTAAAAGCGGCTGCCGGGGACGATGAACCGGAAGACAGGGGCATCAATGATGATGATCCCTTTAACATCATGTACAGCAGCGGAACAACCGGTTTGCCCAAAGGTATTGTGCACACCCACTATGTCAGAAGCTGGTACGGAGCCACATTCGCCGCCACCTATCGCATGACACCGGAAAGCATTACCATGCATGCCGGCGCCATCGTCTTCAACGGCGCTTTTGTCGATCTGATGCCCACCATGTATGTTGGCGCCACCTATATTCTGCTGGGCCGGTTTGACCCCGTCAGCTATATCGATACCATCGAACGCGAAAAGGTCACCCACGTCATGCTGGTGCCCGCTCAGATCATTGCCATCCTGAATGCTCCCAATTTTTCAGCAAAAGCCCTGGAATCCCTTCAGATGATTCTTTCCCTGGGGGCGCCGCTGTTAAAAGAGCACAAAGATGAGCTCAACAAACGCTTGCCCGGTAGATTTTATGAGCTGTACGGCTTAACCGAGGGCTTTGTCACCGTCCTTGATAAAGAGGATTATGCCGCCAAACCGGACTCGGTCGGCGTGCCGCCACCTTTTTTCGAAATGAAAATCTTGGATGAAAGCGGAAACGAAGTGCCGGTTGGTGAAGTCGGTGAAATCTGCGGCAAAGGCCCGATTCTGATGCCGGGCTATTACAAACGCCCGGATCTGACCGAGACCGCCATCGTCGACGGGTGGCTGCATTCGGGAGACCTGGGTTATGTCGATGAAGACGGCTTCCTTTATCTGGTGGACCGCATGAAGGATATGATCATCTCCGGGGGCGTCAACGTATATCCGCGCGACATCGAGGAAATCGTGGCGCAACACCCGGACGTCCAGGAAGTGGCTGTTTTGGGCATCCCCCATGAAAAGTGGGGGGAGACACCGGTGGCGGCGGTAATTTTGCACAAACCGGGCAGCATTACAGCCGAAGCGCTGCGGGATTGGATCAACGCGCGGGTGGCCGCCAAGTTCCAGCGGGTTCATGATGTTGTCATTATGGAAGATTTCCCCCGCAATGTGGCCGGAAAAACCCTCAAGCGCGTTATGCGCGATAACTTTAAGTAATCGCTAACAACGCTATGAAGGTAAAAAAGGGACATATTGAAACATTTAAATGCAGCTTTACGCAGGAAGATTTTGACCGCTTCGCCGATCTGACCGGTGATAACAACCCCATCCACGTCGATCCCGAATTTTCTGCCCGCACGCATTTCGGACAGCCCGTTGCGCACGGAATGCTGCTGTACAGCACCATCTGCCGGGTGTTAAGCACCCAATATCCGGGCCCCGGAATCCTGCAAATAAAGCAGGATATGATGTTTCAAAACCCGACATATACGCAAACGGAAATAACGATTAAATTAGAAGTTATTGATTTCCAATCGGCACTGCAACTGGCTGAATTGAGCACCGTGATCGGTCTACCGGACGGCAAACTGGCCTGCAATGGCAGCACAACCGTTCATTTGCCGGGCTGGAAAGGCGGGTTTCCGGGAATTGATGCCGGCATGGCGGCGGCCGGTGATTCAGAAGCGCAATCACTGAAGCGTCTGCAGGTCGGCCAGAGTGCAGCTGCCAAAAAAAAATTTAACGCCGAGGATTTGAGCGAATATGCCGCCCTGACCAAAGACACGAATCCCTTGTTTAACGATGCAGTATTTGCACGACAGCAGGGATTTAAGGACTGCATTATTCCCGGGCCGCTACTGAGCGGCATGTTTTCCGATCTGCTGGGAACCAAACTGCCCGGCAGAGGCACCAACTGGTTGAAACAAAAATTGCATTTTCCGGCGCCGGCTTACATGGGAGATGAAATCACTGCCAGGGTGGAAATCATTCGTTTAAGGCCGCAGAAAAACCTGGTGAATTTAATCGGCACGTGCTCTAACTCAAGCGGTGAATGGGTTTGCCAGGCGCAATCGCTGGTACTCGTCCGGGATCTGGAGGGTTGAGGCTTATGAAAGTCATTGGAATCGCAGGCAGCTTGCGTGCCAGAAGTAATACGCTGCACTATGTCAAAACCGGTTTAAAGGTGCTCAAGGACGAGGGGATTCGGACGGAACTGATTTCGCTGCGAGGAAAAGAAATTAAGCCTTGTACCGGATGCTACGATTGCGTTAAGAAAAAAAAAGGTGTTTGTTCCATCAAAGGGGACGATTTCGACGACATATTTGCCAAAATGCGCCAAAGCGAGGGATTGATTCTGGGATCCCCGGTTTACCTCAGTTCGGTCGTGCCCCAGATGATGGCCCTGCTGGCCCGGGCCACATTCGTGGCTTACTGGAGCGATAAATGTTTCGCCGGCAAAGTGGGGGGGCCCATCACGGTTGCCCGCAGGGCCGGCCACAACGTGGCGTTCTCGCAGCTGTTACTCTGGTTTTTCTTCAACGGTCTGATCGTACCGGGCTCAACCTACTGGAACGTCGGTCTGGCCGGAGCCGGCGGCGCCCGGGATGCAGCCGATGACACCGAAGGGCTTCAGACTGTTGTCAACTTTGCCCACAACATGGCCGGATTGATGCAAAAACTGTTTAACGAAGGAGGATAGCGGTGCAGGGGATTGGCTACTGGCTTACCAAAAGGGCGTTTCTGGGGGGTGACAAGGAAGCCTTGGTGGATGGCGAGCGTCGCCTGACCTATCGCGAGCTGAATCAACGGGTAAATCGACTGGCCGGATCACTTCAGGCGCTGGGTCTTGCACATGGCGACCGCTGCGCCATTCTGGCTTACAACTGTCAGCAGTATGTCGAAGTGATTTTTGCCAGCGCCAAGCTGGGTTTGACACTGGTTCCCCTGAACTGGCGGCTTTCACCGGCCGAGCTGGCTTTCAACTTTTCCGACAGCGGCAGCGAAACCCTGATTTTTGATGCTGAATTCGCCCGGGTCGTGGCGCAAGTAAAAGAGCAGGCTGCCATCAAGCGCATGATCGTGCTGGGCAGCAGGGCCGGTCTGGAGGCCGATGCATATGAGGAACTTTTGGCCCGGCAGTCGGATGATGAACCGACAGTCGATCAGGCGGTGGGACTGGACACCGCCCACATCATCATGTACACGGCCGGCACCACCGGTCGACCCAAAGGCGCCGTTCTGAGCCAGGGAGCCAGTTTCTGGAACGCCATCAACCTCACGCTGGACATGAACTTCACCCCGGATGATCGCAACCTTTCAGTTTTGCCGATGTTTCATATCGGCGGTATCGGGCTTTTCACACTGCCCGTGCTGTATATGGGGGGTACGGTTGTCATCCAGCGCACCTTTGACCCGTCTGAAACCTTGCGTCTG
Organism: Desulfobacterales bacterium; assembly: GCA_050122795.1. Lineage (GTDB taxonomy): Bacteria > Desulfobacterota > Desulfobacteria > Desulfobacterales > JAHEIW01 > JAHEIW01. Next base: position 2,047 of record JASFIG010000061.1, on the reverse strand, counting down.
CTCAGAAAAGAGAAGATTACGCTCTTCTTTGGCGTGGCAGCGGTCTTTTTGTTCTTAATCCAACATTCCGATTTCAATGCCGAGGCTTTTGCCAACGTGCGCGTGGTTATGAGCGGCGGGGCACCATTACCGGTTAGCCTGGTCAGGCAATACCACGAAGCCGGGATTGTGCTTCAACAGGGCTTTGGCATGAGTGAAGCCGCGCCGAGTATTGCCACCTTGAGCAAGGACCTGGCCCTCGAAAAGGCCGGCTCCATCGGCCGGGCCCTATTTCATGTCGATGCCAGAGTTGTGGACGCCGAGACAAACGACGTGCCGGACGGTGTTGAGGGCGAGCTGGTCATCCGCGGACCCAACCTGATGCAAGGTTACTGGAATCGGCCTGACGCCACAAAAGAAGCCTTTGAAGGCGGTTGGTTTCATACGGGTGATATTGCCCGCATGGACCCGGACGGCGACCTGTATATTGTCGATCGTAAAAAGGATATGTTTATTTCCGGTGGTGAAAATGTTTATCCGGCTGAAGTCGAAAATGCCATCTTTGAGCTACCGCAGGTAGCCGAGACAGCGGTTATCGGGGTCAAAGACGAGAAGTGGGGCGAAGTCGGACTGGCGGTTGTGTCTCTCAAGTCGGAAGAACAATTAAGCGCCGACGACATTATTGGCTTCTTAAAGCAGCGACTAGCTAAATACAAAGTTCCCAAACAGGTCGTTTTCGTCGATCAGCTGCCGCGCAATGCTGCCGGCAAGGTGCTTAAAAATTTGTTGCGGGAGGCGTATGCTTGAATCCTTAGGCTTTTTCCGGAACCGCGCCAGGTAAAATAATTGAATATTGAATATTGAAAATTGAATATTTGTGGATGTCGCTGCGCTCAATCTTTTTTTAAATATAAAGAATTTTTTAAATATTCAATATTCAATCTACATATTCAATACCTATTTAGATATTCAATTTTCAATCTTCAATTCCTAAAGCAACCTTTGGTATTTGAAATAAGCTGTCTGTGCAATCACGAAAAGGGTTTAATTAGTACGCGCTGTGCCTTAATTAACCATGTCTGTCATCATCAGAAAGGAGGATTAAAATGAAAGGAAGAAAGAACTATTATTCACTTATTTCGGTATTGCTGGTTTTGGCGCTATGGGTGTCTCCGGCCATGTCGGCCGAGCCGATTAAAATCGGTATTATTCAGGGATTGAGCGGTGCTTACGAAATTTATGGCAAGGCGGAGGTCACCGGATTCAAGATGGGGCTGGAATATTTCACCAAGGGCACCAACCAGATCATCGGCCGGGATGTCGAGATCATCGCGGAGGACACCCAACTCAAACCGGCCAGAGGCAAGATGCTGCTGACCAAACTGTACAGCGATGACAAAGTGGATATTGCTGTGGGTCCCACCAGCAGCGGCGTGGCGCTGGCCTGCCTGCCCGTGGCTCAGGAATTCAAAAAGATCCTGATCGTGGAGCCGGCAGTGGCGGATTCCATCACCGGCAAAAACTGGAACCGTTACATCTTTCGAACCGGCCGCAATTCTGGCCAGGATGCGATCTCCAATGCAGTCGCCATAGCCAAACCGGGCGTCAGCATCGCCACCATCGCCCAGGATTATGCTTTTGGGCGGGATGGGGTTGCCGCTTACAAGCAGGCAGCGGAAAAACTCGGTGCCAAGATTGTTCATGAGGAATATGCCGATCCCAAAGCCACGGATTTTGCGGCGGCGATCCAGAAGGTCATCGGGGCGCTCAAGGATAAACCGGAGCCCAAGTATGTCTTTGTGATCTGGGCCGGGAAAAACAGCCCGATGAACAAGCTTCAGGAAAGCGGGCTGGATAAATACGGCATCCAGATTACCAGCGGCGGCAACGTGCTGGCGGCGCTCAAGGCCTGGAAACCCTTAGAAGGAATGGTCGGTTCCATTTACTACTATTACGAAAATCCAAAAAATGAGGTCAATGACTGGCTGGTGGCCGAACACATGAAGCGCTTCAACGAACCCCCGGATTTTTTTACCTGCGGCGGTTTTGCGGCTGCCAGCGCTATTGT
>JASFIG010000060.1:0-16211 GCA_050122795.1 Desulfobacterales bacterium | reverse complement strand
TTGCCGTTCCGGGTGCAACTATATAAAAAATCACGAAAATATGAAAGGCTTTGGATGCACCACAGCCATTTTCGTGATTTCAGGTTTAGAATCCGGTGACAGTGCAGCAACTGGGCGTCAGCCCGAGTTTGCAAAATTTAGCGTAACGCGTTTAGCGCGTTTCAGAAGCCGCAAACCAACACAAAAGGCATTTTGAAACGGCTTTTACAGATCCGGGTCCTGATTCGTTTCTTCCGGGTCGGGTGGCGTTGCAGGCTCAAAGCCGGTTTCGGCAAAGTAGATCTGCCGCAGCAGTTTTTTCCAGTTTTTAAACTGCTCCTCGGCGGATCCGGTCAGCTCGTATTGCTGCCCTTCAAACTCCATCGTAACCGGTTGCATTTCTGAACCGAATGAATCGCTGAGTTCTTCGATGGCCGCTTTGTGCATCTCGGCTTCTTTTGAAACATTCCAGCCACTGATAAACACCTGTCCGCCGACAATCACCATCGCCGGTGCGATGGCACGACCGACATTGGAGTCCTGCGAACCGGCGGCAATTGCTCCGGCAATTAAGAGCGCGCCGATCAATTGCTTGGTCATCGCCTCCCTTTTTATCTTTTTGATGGCCTCACGCTCGGTCAAATTCAACTGACGCCAATTTTCGTAAGCCGGCCACATTTCAGCGTAAAACCCTTCATATTGCTGATTGAGGGTATCCACATACATGTATTCGCGCTCTCTGATTTGCAGCAGGCGCTCCATCATGGGGTCATTTTCAGCCGGCAGGCGGTTGACGCTCAGTTGCTTTTTATCGTCTGTCTTCAAATAGCCGTCAAATGCATCCGGCGCAAATTCCCGGGCAAATTTGAGTTTGGCGACGGTGCGCATGTCTTTGATCTGCGCCGCCGTCAGTTTCATCTTATAGCGGGCCATATCATTGGCGATGGCATTATAAATATCCTGATAGGCGTCCTTTTCCCCATGGGTGTTACCCGAATAGGCGGCCTCAGACGCCTCGGCACTGTACGTCTTTTTAAACCAGCGCCTTTGGGATGCGTCTACCACATCGATTTCGAGCACCAGATGCTCGCCATTTGATTCGAGTATTTTGCCTTTCACTATCAGATCGACACTGTTGGTCTCGGCCGGCACCACCTGGATGGCGCCCCAGTGGCTGCTCTGGTGCAGCGTGTTTTTTAGATGGTAGGGAATGAAGTGGGTTTCGGCCTGGCGGATATTGGCGTTGGTGCCTTCTTTTTTGGCCGTTTCGCTCGTCAATTCTTTTGTTTCGAAAACCAGGATGCCGACGTCAAGCAACTGCTCTTCGGGGATTTCGGTGTTGGCTTGCTCGATTGCCGTCGGGCCCACTTTCTGAGCATTGTAAGTGGCGCAGCCCGCAAAGAATGCGACACAGAAAAAAACACATATGCAGTTATAAGTACTGTATTTCATTTTCATAAACTTGAAACGCTCATTTTCATTTTTAAATTTGAAACGCTCAACTCAGGCTATTGGGTGTTTTTCCTATAGTCCTCGTACTCTTTCCAGAGTTTTTCTTTGAGCTCCGGATCGGTTTCGTTTTCGGCAGCCTCGCGCAGCTGGCGGGCAACAATATCATCATCCTCTTTATTATAACGACTGCCTCTGTTGTCTTTTGGGCCCGGACCCTGGCCTTCGGGGCGATCACTGGAAGCGACTGCATCATCGACGTCACCCGCTTCAGTTTCGGCGTCCTTTTTTTCTCCCGCGGCCTCTTTGTCTCCGGTTTTTTCCCGTTGTGAAGCCTCATCCGATGATTCAGATTCGCCAGTACCCAAATCGATGCCCTTTTCCTTCAGGCGTTTGGCGGCCTCAGCCGCTTCCTGTGCCAGGTCCCGCATTTTGGCGGCGGATTTGGTTTCAATGGTCTCCATTTCTTTGAGAAGCATGGCATCAAACTGGCTGAGCGAAGCCGTCAGCTGGTGGTCTAGCTCCGCCACCTGATCCTGAGTTTGTGCTTCGGGAATGGATTCTTCAGATCCGGGTGATCCACTGGTTTCGGGCGTCTGGGCTGTTTCGCCTTCAGGCTGGTGCCTATGGTAAGCGCTTTCCAATTCTTCGACTCTTTTGCGGTTTTCGGCGACCATGGCCTGGACGCGCTCGTGATATATTTCATAATCGCGAATATCCTCGGCGGGAGCATTACCGGATTTTTTGAGCTCCTCGAGTTTAGCGGCTATTTTTCGTTCGGTGGCTTCGCTGACTTTCAAATCTTCCCGGGCTTTTTCCAATTTGGATTCTGCCGTGGAAGGTGCTTGCGGTCGGGGCATTTCTGATTTTCGAGATGCCTGCGTGGCGGGCGTTTCAGCTTCACTCTGGCCCGATTCAGGCGATGCTTCTGCTGACGAAGCTTGGGGTCGAGGTTGCTCTGATTTTTGGGTCAGCGCCGGCCGGGCGTCTTGCGCATCTGTGGATGCGGCCGGACTGGACGCCGCTTTTTGTGATGTCGATTGCTCGGGCGCTTCGGTGCTTTCAGAACCGGACTTTTGACTGGATTTTGATTGTTGCTGTGGGCCGGATTGTCCGGTCTTTTGCTGCTCAGATGATGAAGGTGGGCGGGTCTGGGCTGTTTCTGTTGACTCCGGCTGGGGCGGCTTTGGAGTGCTGGGTTCCGGCGTTGTTTTGCAGGCTGAAAGCCAGAAGCCGATTGAAATGCTCAATATAAGGATAAACGCTTTCATTTTTACGTGACCTCATCGATGGTGGACGTCCATAACCCCCTAAACTTTCAGAATGTAACATAAGGTTTTGCCAATTTGGTGTCAAGCAACGGACAATGACTGCCGCTGCTGATTTTCATAGACCGGTGATGGCGGTATTTTGTCTACAAATTTCAGCCGATTACCTCTTTAATTCGGTTGGCGTACCGGCGTAATGGTTACAAGATAGATATCATTGCAACACTCCATTTCTCCAGAGCGCCATTGCAGTATCGACTTGAGCAACTGTGTAAGTTTCCCGAAGTGTTTCGGTAACGACTCACCCGTCTCGCTAAAAAATGATTTGAATATTAATTCCGCCAATGTTAACACAGGCGAATTCATCCAGCGTTTCGCCTAAAACGAAAAGACACAAGATCAGATGCGCATATCGGTCATCATTCCGGTTTACAACGAAGAATCCACGATCACAGAAATCGTTTCGCGGGTCCAGGCAGTTGATCTGGAAACGGAAATTATTATTGTCGACGATGGCTCCACCGACGGCACCTCCGCGCATTTGGAAACGATCGACAGCACCTATGAAAATGTAAGTATGTTTCGTCATGATAAAAATTGTGGCAAAGGTGCTGCGCTCAGAACCGGTCTGGCTGAAGCTACTGGTGAAGTCATTATCATTCAGGATGCAGACCTCGAATATGATCCGCGTGATTATGGGACGCTGTTGGTTCCGATTTTAGACGGCCGGGCCGATGTCGTTTACGGCTCCCGATTTCTGGGCGGCCCCCAGCGAGTTTTATTCTTTTGGCATTATGTCGGCAATAAATTGATAACACTTTTATGCGATGCATTCAGCAATCTGAACCTGTCGGATATGGAAACCGGTTATAAGGTTTTTAAAAAAGAAGTGATCGCAGACATTACGCTTAAATCAAATCGTTTCGGATTTGAACCGGAATTTACCATGAAAATTGCCAAAAAAGGTTTTCGCATTTACGAAGTTCCGATCAGCTATAGCGGCCGGACCTACGAAGAGGGTAAAAAGATCGGCTGGTATGATGGTCTGGCGGCAATATTTACCATCCTGTGGTTTCGGTTTTTTGACTAGTTTCGATCTCAATGTACATGACGATGACAAGAAAAATTCTTCGCATTGTGGGGCCTTTGCTTGTACTGGCATATTTTGTAACCCTGGTCTTGCATATTTCCGCTCAATCGGATCAATATCAATGGGATTTTCGCACCCACCGCAAAGCCGCTGAAATTTTTGCTGCCGGAACAGACCCCTATGATCCCGGTATTTTACTCGGTCAAAAAGAGGCTAATTTCTTGTACACCTATCCGCCTTTTACCCTCTTTTTTTATGCGCTCTTTAACCTAACAGACGACAGCACCGCTTTTCATGGTTTCCTGCTGGTCAAGTGCGCGTTGCTGATCGGGCTGGCGCTTTTTTGGAGATACGCCTTCCTGGGTCCGGCAGGGGATTCTTTGTTTTTCCTGTTCTGTCTACTGGTTTTCAACAGTGCCGTTTTCGCCGACCTTATTGCCGGCAATATTAATTTGGTTGAACAGGTCCTGCTGTGGGTCGCTTTCTTTTTTTTCCTCAAACAGCGCTATGCTCTTTTTTGCGTGTTTGTGTTATTGGCCGCCAGTTTTAAGATGACGCCCATATTTTTTATCGTTTTGCTGTTAACGTCTGATCATCCGAAAAAATATCACCATTTTGGTTATGCCGGCGCCATTTTTTTGGCGTATCTGACAATTCAATATCTCATTTATCCGGATATGTTTATGGGATTTGTGCGCAATGCATTGACTGTGGTCGGTGAGAGCGGTGCCGTCGGGCCGTCCACTGAAAAGTTTGTCAAAGAAATATTTGCGCTCTTGTCGCAGCTGATGGGACCGGTGTCACCGGCTGTTGTATCAGCTGTGGTTATCGCACTGGCCGCACTGGTCGTTTTTCTGAGCGGCAAGGCCTATTTTTTGCTCAAAGGCACGCTCAACGATGATCCGGACCGCGAAAAAATGATCCTGTTTCTGGTTTGCCTGGTGTATGCGCTGATTCATCCGCGTTTTAAAGACTACGCCTATATGTTACTGATCGTACCATCCTATTACATCATGAAAACAACCCGCCTGAAAAATGCTTTTGCGTTTATTTTTATACTCTCCATTTTAGCCGCCCCCCATTTGATGTTGCCCGGCTTCGATTTTCTGTCGACAATAATGTGGCGTTACTTTCCTTTGATGATCGCCTACACAATCTGGGGGCTTTACCTGCACCAAATTTTTTCAGCGGCTCCCCATAACAGGCCCACGATTGAATCCCGGGTTTAAACTGAGCATATTGCAGCCAAAAAGGTTCAAAACAGCACTTGTAAACATTTCATTGCCCGGTGCTTTTGTCAAAAAAAGAGCCGGTTTCCCGAATCCGGAAACCGGCTCAATTATTGTCACTGGCGGAGAGAGAGGGATTCGAACCCTCGATGGAACTTTCGCCCCATACTCGCTTAGCAGGCGAGCGCCTTCAGCCAGCTCGGCCATCTCTCCAAAAAAATTTTTACAAAATCTTTTTATATAAAATTAGGCAGTAATTTTATGGCGGAGGGAGTAGGATTCGAACCCACGGAGGTGTTAACCTCAACGGTTTTCAAGACCGCCGCTTTCGACCACTCAGCCATCCCTCCATATCAATGACTAAATTTTTTTGCAAAATGTCGAGTATTAAACTTATATAATTAGCATTACAAGCATACATGGTCAATAAATTTTGTCTTTGCATTAGGTGTTGACAGGTCATATTTTTTATGGTTTCGAAGGCCTTAAAGCATCCGGACATTATCTTTAGTTTTCATTGGAAAGGAATATTAAATGAAGCAAAAATACACCATTGTCAAAGACGATAAAAACAATCAATTGATTATCCGTGAATTTGCCGAACTTGATAAGCAAATTTTATCGCTGCTGTGCGAGGAAACCTACGATTCAAAGATGATTCGTGCCGCCGTTAAGCAGGGTCGGAGCCATCTGATCACCGCATTACGGACGAATAATCTTTATCCGCCCGGGATTTATGCCGAAAAAATAGCCGCCAGCGTCACAGAATTGTATGCCACCAAAGGCCAGCAATCTCTGGATCTCTTTTTTGACGATCTGGAATTGCTTGCCGTAGAATCCCATCCCGAACCCGAGAATGCTGACGAGGAAAAGCCTGTTCAAGAGCAAGGTGAAGATGTAGATGAGCTGCTAGAGGACGATTTTGAATCGGATTACGAGGAGAAGGACAAGATCAGCAAAATAAATTCGTCCTTAAAAATTGCCGATGACGATTACAGTGATGGCCCGGATGACAGTTGAGGATGACGATACCAGCTTATCGGCTTTACAGATGAAACACAGTTATGTGTAAAAATGTTTCGTTACCTGATGTTCGGCCTACCGACGCGGCCGAACGGCATCCCGCCGCAAAACAGCCCCCGATGTGCGTAAGCGTGTCCGGTATTCGCTCTTTATAACGTGGCCTGCAAAAGGGTTTTTTTCGTTGACTTATTGACCTCGATCCATTAAGTAAAAATCTTATTCAATTTTTGTGGGGCAACCAATCTTAGGGGAATTCAGATCGTTTTTGTGTCTCTTAAAATTGAGTCTTGCGGTTATACCGCGCCTTCCTGTTTAGTCTTGCCAACGATGGAAATAGCCAGCTAAATCGGTTTATTATAATATTTGTGGATAGCCTTACGTATACTTTAGCGGTAATTGATTGATCTTTAATCGTATCAAGGAGGTGCAAATGGAAACGGAAAAGGCATTTTATGAGAGGTTGGCGAGCAAAGGTGTCAGTCGAAGGGACTTCATGAAATACTGCACGTTCCTGACGGCGACCATGGGGCTCTCGTCATCGTTTGTGCCAAAGGTGGCGGAAGTCTTTGCCGCACCGGCACAGCGCCCACCCGTCATATGGCTGCATTTTGGAGAATGCACGGGTTGCTCCGAGGCTGTTCTAAGATCCCAGTACCCGTATATTGACGATCTGATTCTTGAGATTCTCTCGCTCGAATATCATGAGACGGTTATGGCGGCGGCCGGACAGCAGGCCGAGGATCAGCTCCACATGGCAATGAAAAAGTATGAAGGTAAATTTATTTGCGTTGTTGAAGGTGCAGTCGCAACGAAATTCGACGGCGGTTACGGCAAAATCGGCGGCCGGACATTTTTGCAAATTGCTAAAGAAGTCTGTCCAAAGGCTGCCGGTGTCATCTGCATCGGCGGTTGCTCCAGCTTCGGCAATATTCCGGCGGCAAATCCCAATCCCGGTGGATACAAAAGTGTCGGCGAAGCGCTGGGTATCAAAACCGTCAATATCGCCGGCTGTCCGCCGAATCCGGTCAATTTTGTCGGTACGGTGGTGAATTACGTGTTGCTGGGCAAACTTCCAGAGCTGGATGACCTGGGCCGGCCGCTGTTTGCCTACGGTAAAACCATCCATGATCAGTGTCCGCGACGGTCCCACTTTGAAAACGAGGAGTTTGTGGAAGAATTCGGCTCGGAGGAAGCTGCGATGGGCTACTGCCTTTACAAGGTCGGCTGCCGGGGCCCGGAAACCTACAACAACTGCCCGGTGGCCAAATTCAATGCCGGCACCAGCTGGCCGGTCGAAGCCGGTCATCCGTGCATCGGTTGCAGCGAACCCAAATTCTGGGATAACTTTACGCCGTTTTACGAGGAACTGTAGATATCAGCAGCTCTATTCAGAATAAAAGGGAGGAACCATATGGCACAGCGAATCACGATAGATCCAATTACCCGAATTGAAGGTCACCTTCGCATCGAAGTCGAGGTGGCCGGAGGCAAGGTGGTCAATGCCTGGAGTTCAGGCCAGATGTTCCGGGGCATTGAGATCATCCTGCAAGGCAGAGATCCCCGCGACGCGCACCATTTTGTACAGCGCTCCTGCGGCGTCTGAACGTACACACATGCTCTGTCCTCGGTGAGGGCAGTCGATAATGCCGTCGGTGTTAAAATTCCGAAAAACGCCCGCATCATTCGCAACCTGCTGATGGGCGCCCAATTCCAGCACGATCATATTGTCCATTTTTATCATCTGCACGCTTTAGACTGGGTGGATATTGTCAGCGCGCTGAAAGCAGATCCCAAGAAAACAGCCGCACTGGCCGACAACGTCAGCAACGCACCCTGGGGTGGGAGCGTTTATTTTAAACAAGTACAGCAACGGATTCAAACACTTGTCGACAGCGGGCAGCTGGGGCCCTTTGCCAACGCGTACTGGGGCCATTCAGCCTACAAGCTGCCGCCCGAAGCCAATTTAATGGCGGCGGCGCATTATATTGAGGCTATTCGCCTGCAAGCGCGTGCGGCCCGCATGCATGCTATTTTCGGCGGTAAAAATCCCCATCCGCAGTCGCTGGTAGTCGGTGGGGTGACCTGCGTTCGAGACCTTACGCCGGATCGTATTGCCGAATTTTTATATATCACCAAAGAGACCGACGACTTTGTCAACAAAGTCTATATTCCGGATCTTTTGGCAGTTGCTTCCTTTTACAAGGACTGGGGCGCCATCGGCGGGACGACCAACCAGTTGGCCTGGGGTGAGTTTCCCGAATCCGACAAGGAACCCGATAGTCTTTATATGCCCAGAGGCGTTGTCATGAACCGTAACCTGGCCGGCGTCAAAATGGCCAATCAGGCGCGGGTTTCAGAAGATGTGACCCGGGGCTGGTATACAGACGGTCCGGCGCGCCATCCGTATGAGGGTGAAACCAAGCCGTTACAGGAAAATCCACAGTACCGACCGGGCGATGGTAAATATACCTGGTTCAAAGCCCCGCGTTACGACGGAGAACCCTGCGAGGTGGGTCCGCTGGCCCGCGTTCTGGTTGCATATGCCAACGGCCACAAGGACATAAAGCCGGTGGTCGATAATGTGCTCAAGACCCTGGGGGTCGACGCCAACGCCCTGTTCTCGACGCTGGGGCGCACAGCCGCCAGAGGTGTCGAGACAGTTGCCATCGGGCAGCAAATGCGGGCCTGGATCATGGAACTGGTCGAAAACATCAAAGCCGGCGATACGCAGACCTATGAGCCCTATGAGATGCCCGACAGCGGCATGGGGGTCGGCCTAAACGATGTTCCTCGCGGATCCCTTGGGCACTGGGTCCAAATTGAAAATAAAAAGATTAAAAACTATCAGTATGTCGTGCCCTCCACCTGGAACCTCTGCCCGCGGGATGCCAGCAATAAGATGGGCCCGGTGGAAGAGTCACTGATCGGCACGCCGGTCGCAGATCCCAAACGGCCGCTTGAGGTCCTGCGAACGGTCCATTCCTTTGACCCCTGTATTGCCTGTGGTGTCCACGTCATCGACCCGGACTCCAACGAGGTATACAAGATCAAAGCGCTTTAGTGCCTATTTATTGATTGGGTTTTCAAAACCGGGTGCTTTGCACCCGGTTTCACCGCGTTGTTTTTAACGACGGGGGCCCTTTTCGCCCCTGGCTTTTACCGCCTGCGGCGGTTAAATCCATGCCACCCGCTGTGCGGGTGGTCGTTGACCCGAAACGGCCTTCCGGAATTTTGGGAGGCCGTTTTTTTATGCTGTTGACGCTCCGTCTGGATTTGGTGTAAGAAACATCATTTCGGATTTGATCCTCAATCGATTAAATAGCATCTTGTTTAAATAGGTTAGACGTGTCTGAGCAAAACCCGTTTGATGAAATATATGCTGTCCATGTAATGGTGCTGGGTGTCGGCTGCACCCTGTATTCCGATGAAGGATTTGGCGTACGGGTCATTGAAAAAATGCAGCGAGAATACGATTTTTCAGAAGATGTGCTGTTGGTGGACGGCGGCGTGTTGGGGATCAATTTACTGGGGGTGATTTCAAAACCGGATCATCTGATCGTTGTGGACGCCATCCGCAATAAAGGCAAGCCCGGAGATCTGTATCGCCTGGAAGGTGAAGCCATACCGGGGCGCATTCGAGCCAAAAACTCGCTGCATCAGGTTGATTTTCTGGAGGCACTGACGCTGTGTCAGACACTCGATAAGGTTCCCGAGACGGTTATTCTCGGTGTAGAACCCGAAGATATCGAAACGCTGAGCACTGAACTGACGGCCACCACTCAAGCCAAAGTCGACACCATTATTGAGAAGGTATTGGGTGAGGTAGAACGGTTGGGCGGGTCCTATCGGAAAAAGAAAAGTAAATGAAAACACATCCAAGGCCTTTGCACATAAATTTTAGCATTCAACTGATGATTCCCCTGAAAGTTGTCTGCGCATGCCGAATCGATTTTCAAAACCGCTTTCTTTCCGGTCGGCCTTAGAATGGATTCTCTCGAGGCCGTTGATCAGTGTTGTATGTTTTGCATTGATTTCTCTTTTCTTTGCCATCCAGATTCCCAAACTCTCCTTTCGGACCTCCATCTATGATTTGCTGATTGAAAATCTTTCCGATTCCGTCCGTTACCAAAAGGCCAAAAAAGTTTTCGGTTCCGACGAGATAATTCAAGTGGTGGTCAAAGCGGACTCCATTTTTGACACCACCACATTTAAAAAAATCGAGATCCTCGCAGAAGCGTTCAGCCAGATCGATGGCGTCAGGCGGGTTATCAGCCTGCCGGATATCCGGCATAAGGTCGATCCCGGCAAAAATTGGACCATCGATCGATTCGCGCAAGCGATATCGCCGGTTGAACTGTTCCAAAAAAATTTGATATCGGCGGACGGCACGGTCAGTGCGATCACCCTGATTCTGGAAAGTGAAGCCGTGCATGCCGGCGTCATCGCGAAAATCAACGATATCATTGCTGAAGATTCCGGCACCCTTTCGCTTTACCAGATCGGCATGCCACTGGTGTCGCAAGCGCTGGTCAAATACACCATTAAAGATTTTCAAACGCTCCCCGCTTTAACGCTTGTTTTAATCACTCTGACCCTGTTTGTTCTGTTCCGGGCGCCCGGTCGCGTCATGCTGGTGCTGATGGTTGTGATCCTCGTGCTCATTTGGACGTTTGGGCTGATGGCAATAATGCAGGTGCCTTTATCCCTTCTTACCATGATTGTTCCGGTGTTTTTGATTGCCGTGGGAACGGCTTACTGCCTGCACGTAATGTCTGAATATATCTCCAACACAGCGGTTGCCCAAACCGCAAAGGAAGCGGTCATGGCAACCTATGCGCATGCAGCCTTGCCATGCTCTCTGGCTGTCGTGACCACCCTGTTCGGAGTCGGATCGCTCTTTGTCAACCGCATCCGTGCGATCCATGAATTTGCGCTATTTACCTGCCTTGGGATGGGCAGTCTGCTAGTTGTGCTTCTTTTGCTTTTGCCGGCAGTGCTTGTTTTGCTACCCTTGCCTTCCCAAAAGAAGAAACCTGCCGCCGCCAGCGACAGATTGCTGAATCAAATTCTTGATCTGATTACCCGGCTCGGCTCGAAGCATCAGAAAGCCGTCTTTATTTCGGTAGGCCTTTTGTCTTTGCTGGCACTGGTCGGCATATTTTTCGTTCAGGTCGAGACCAATCCGTTCGAATTTTTCAAAAAAGATATACCCGTCAGACAAAATTTTGATGACAGTCATCAGAAACTGGCAGGCAGTTTTGCGATTTTCGTGATAATGGAAAGCCGGCAGGAATATTATTTCGAGGATCCGCAGCACATTGCTGAAATCAAGCGCTTTCAGGAACATCTTGAAACGCTTCCCGGTGTGGATAAAACCATTTCTTTCTCCGATTACGTTATGCTGGTCCACTATGCTTTAAATAAATACGATTCCAAATATTACGTGATCCCCCAGGAAGCATACGAGGCGCGAATGGCGGTCAACAACTACAAAGGTCTGCTGGGGGAAGAACTGTTTTCACCGTTTATGACGCCGCAGCTCGATACGGCCAATATTCTGATGTTGACACATATTTCGAGTACCAAAGATCTGCTTAAAATCAGAGACCAAATCCGAATCCATGCGCAGCAAAATTTGCCGGATCACCTTGCCGTTGAAGTGACCGGCTTTGGTGTGGCGCTCTCTGCCAGCAGTCATTTGCTTGTCGAGGGTCAGATAAAAAGCGTTGCGCTCGGCCTCATCCTCATTTTCGCGATCATGTTTTTGATGTTTCTGTCGGCGAAAGTCGGCCTGATTGCCCTTGTTCCCAACTGTTTTCCGATCATCATGAATTTTGGGATCATGGGCTGGATGGGCATCCCGCTTTCAACCTCCACCAGTCTGATCGCCAGCATAGCCATCGGGCTGGCCGTTGATGATACCATTCATTATTTACACCGGTATAACCGTGAGTTTAAGAAGGATCTGGATAAAGATCGTGCCATGCGCGCTGCCATCAAAAATGTCGGAAAGCCGATTATTTTTACCACGCTGACCATCAGTATCGGATTTTGTGTCTTGATGCTCTCTCATTTCAACCCCACGGCTATCTTTGGTTTTTTAATGGTCATCACCATGCTGGCAGCGCTGATCGGCGATTTGATCCTCTTGCCGGCACTCATGCGCCACGTTGAACTGGTGACGGCATGGGATCTTTTGAAATTGATGCCGACGATGGGGGGCATGACCACCGGCATTGCTCATGAGCTGAACCAGCCGCTGAACGCCATCAAAATGGGCAGCGACTTTTTGAAAATGATGATTGCGCAAAAGACCAAGATCAAAGAAACGCATCTGCTTGAGGTAGTCGATGAAATCGGCAATCAAGTTGATCGAGCATCGTTGATTATCAACCGGTTGCAAGCCTTTGGAGAACGGCCCGACTTTGCCAGACAAACCATATCCATCAATGATTCCGTCAAGGACATCCTGGCGATCGTCAGTCACCAGTTGAGTGTCGATAATATTGAACTCAAACTGGAATTAGATGAGAATCTACCGCCGATTATCGGTCATCGGAACCGCTTGGGTCAGGTTGTGTATAACCTGGTAACCAATGCCCATGAGGCGATTATCGCCAAGAGAAAAAAAGCCGGCACGGATACCGGACAGGCTGAGGTTCGGATCCGGTCATTTTCAGAGGGCGACACCGTCATTCTGACGGTTTCGGATTCGGGAATCGGCATTTCCGCATCCGATATCGGTCGGATTTACGAACCGTTTTTTTCAACCAAGGCAATCGGGCAGGGAAAAGGCCTGGGGCTCAGCATCAGCTATCAGATTGTCAGGGATTTCGCCGGCCGTATCGATGCTGTCAGCCTGGAACATCAAGGTGCCACCTTCACGGTGACCTTTCCCCGCGCCCGGCGCTAAACGCAAGAATTGCCTGCCGGCCCGATGGCCGTCGATCTGAGATCGAAATTAGCGCTTCCCTTGCCGTTTCAAGTGTGCTATTTTGTGGTATTTTTAAAAAGGTCCGCAACACCCTGTGACCGGAGACCGCTTGACCGGAGCGAACGACAAAATCCTGTTTGCGGATCGGCGACTGCCAGTGATGTTTTTCAAGTAAAGGAGACGGTTATAATGTCATTGAAGTTATTATGGATCCAATGTGGCGGTTGCGGCGGCGACACCTGGTCGTTTTTCAATGCCGAATCTCCCGACGTCATCGAACTTTTCAATTCACTTGATGTCGAACTGCTGTGGCATCCTTCGATTTCAACCAGCAATCCCGATAGCTTAAAAACGATCCTTGAAGATTTGGAATCAGGTGCCCGTGAACTGGATGTTCTGTGCGTTGAAGGCTCCATCCTGCGGGGACCCGGCGGAACCGGCCGCTATGACGAGATCCATGGAAAACCCAAAAAGGACCTTGTGGCTTCATTCGCCAAGCGCGCCAACCATATATTGGCCATCGGCACCTGCGCCAGCTATGGCGGCATCGGCGCCAATACCGAAATTGAAGCCACCGGAATGCAATTTTTAAAAGAGGAAAAGGGCGGTTTTCTGGGCGCAGAATTCACCACCGCCAGCGGAATGCCGGTTATCAATCTGCCGGGCTGCCCCTGCCATTCCGATATCATTGCCGGAACGCTGGTCGCTATTGATTCCGGCGCCCAGCTTGAACTGGATAAATACAATACACCCGTGGAATGGTACGGAATGATGGTACACCAGGGATGCACCCGCAATGAGTATCACGAGTACCGCGTGGAGGAGCGCAAATTTGGGGAAAAAGGCTGCATGTTTTTTCATCTGGGCTGTCATGGGCCCTTGGTTCACGGTCCCTGCAACAAGGTGCTCTGGAACCAGCGCTCGTCCAAGACCCGGGTTGGCGTTCCCTGTTTTGGATGCACGCGGCCTGACTTTCCACAACAATACCCGTTTTTCCAAACCCGCAACATCGAGGGCATACCGATTGAATTGCCGGAAGGCATCAGCCGGGCGCACTACATGGCATACAAGGGTATGGCCGCCGCAGCCGCACCTAAAAGGCTAAAAACAAGAAAGACGGGCATTTGATTCAGCACATTGATTTTGTAACATATTTGTGGGAAACAACGCTTGATCGGTCGGTCAAATGAAACCCAAAAAAATTCATATTTTTCCTGTTAATCGGGTCGAAGGCGATCTCGAGATTCGGATCGAAGTCGAAAATAACCGCGTATCCGATGCCTGGAGCGCCGGTATTATGTACAGAGGCTTTGAGAATCTGCTCATCGGCCGCGCCGTACTGGATGGTCTGGTTCTGACGCCGCGCATTTGCGGCATCTGCAGCACCTCGCATTTAAATGCCGCGGCCAAGGCATTGGATATGTTTTTCAATGTCGAAATACCGAATAATGCCGTTCGTATTCGCAATATTACCTTGATTGCCGAAAAAATCCAGAATGATATCCGGCATGCATTTATGCTGTTTATGGCCGATTTTACCAATCGGGCGTATCAAAAACATTCATTGTTTGCCGAGGCTGTTCGGCGGTATAACCCATTAAGCGGTGAGACGACGGCAGCGACGGTCCGCGAGACCAAAAAAATTCTCGAAATCATTGCCCATTTAGGCGGCCAGTGGCCGCATTCATCGTTTATGGTCCCCGGCGGGGTGGTGTCTGTGCCCAAGGCCAATGACCTGGCGCAATGTCTGTTTGTGATCCGGAATTTTCGAAAATGGTTCGAAAGCCGTGTGCTGGGATGCCGGATTGAACGCTGGATGGAAGTCAAATCCAAGGCCGATCTCGACAGCTGGCTCGATGAAGCTGAATCTCACCTGAAAAGCGATCTCGGATTCTATCTTCGATTTGCGGAAGAAGCCGGTTTACAACAAATCGGCAGGGGCTGCGAAAATTTTATCAGCTTTGGCTCACTGGATTTACCGCATGACACCGGCGTAAAAGTGGATGCTGAAAATCGGCAGTTTATTCAACCCGGGTTTTACCATAAGCGTGAGCGCAGAGCGTTTGATCAGGAAAAAATTACCGAAGATGTATCGCATTCATGGTTTGATGATAGTGCGCATCCCAAACACCCCTTTGAGGGTGAAACCAGGCCCTATGCCATCGGTAAAGAGAGAGGCAAATATTCCTGGTCCAAAGCACCGCGCTATGATGGCATGCCGGCTGAGACCGGCCCCCTGGCGGAAATGGTTGCTGCTGGCGATCCTCTGTTGAGTGATTTTATGCGGCAAGATGGCCCCAGCGTGTTCATCAGAGAGCTGGCGCGTCTGATCAGACCGGCTTATTTGATACCCCTTATGGAGCAATGGCTTGAAGAAACGATTCGGTGCCACGAAGAATTCTATCAGGATCATCGCAAAAAGGAAAACGGAGAAGGCTGCGGCCTTTTGGAAGCGCCTCGCGGTGCGCTGGGTCACTGGGTAAAGATCAAAGACGCCAAAATCGAAAAATATCAGATTATTACCCCCACGGCCTGGAATGCATCGCCCCGTGACGCCAACGGTTTGCGGGGACCCTTAGAAGAAGCCATCGTTGGTACCGAGATCAAGGATCTGGATAATCCGATAGAAGTCGATCATATCATCCGGTCTTTCGACCCGTGTTTGGTATGTACGGTCCACGCCATTGATATAACAAAATAAGATCGTTTATAAACCCTCCAGCGCGTGAGTGAATGCCATGGAAGTTTTATCGCAACCCTCTCAGCAATATGTGACAGCCATCAGTCGCGTCGGGACACTGGCTGAAGAAAATGCACTTTTGCGAAAAGAAATTCAGGTGGCTCGCAAAGCGGCTGATCTTACCGCCAACCTTGTTGTCAAGCAATTCGAGGAGACTGAAAAGGTTCTCCACCGCTTTCAGGTTGCCAATGCAATGCGCAAAGCCGTGCTTGATTCCGCCAGCCGGATATCCATCATTGCCACCGACAAAGAAGGTGAAATTACCATCTTCAATACAGGTGCTGAAAATCTGCTGGGCTACCTGGCCGAAGAAATCGTCGGCAGAAAGACGCCGGAACTTTTTCACCTCCAATCCGAACTGGAAATTGTCCGCGATAGCTTGAGCTTCAAATACGGCAGCCAGGTGAAAGGATTCGATGTCTTTTTTGAATATGCAGCTCAAAAACAATTGGCGCCAAGTGAATGGGTGTATGTGCGCAAAGACGGCACCCAATTTCCG
>JASFIG010000059.1:0-16243 GCA_050122795.1 Desulfobacterales bacterium | reverse complement strand
CCCAAGCATGACCAGCTCGGGCGTAACCTGGCGGCACTTATCCATCACCTCGGGGCAACGGCCTGCAAAGCGACATCCCGGCGGGATATTGATCGGCGAGGGGATCTCCCCTTTAATGGGGACATGGGCGTGGTTGCGCTCATATTCAGGATCGGCCTCGGGATTCGATCCGATCAACAGGCGCGTATAGGGGTGTTTGGGATGGAAAAAAACCTCGTCGGCCTGACCGATTTCTACCATGGCCCCCAGATACATGACCACGATCCGATCCGATACATACCTGACCATGGACAGATCATGGGCGATGAACAACAGGCTGATCCCCAACTCATCCCGGAATTCGCCCAGCAGGTTGACCACCTGTGCCTGGACCGAGACGTCCAGGGCCGATATGGGCTCGTCGCAGACCACAAAGTTGGGTTCCAGAACCAGCGCGCGGGCGATACCGATGCGCTGGCGTTGGCCACCGGAAAATTCATGGCAGTAGCGCGACATATGATCCGGCTGTAGGCCGACCCGCCGCAGCCACTCCGCCACCCGCTCCTTGATGTCCGCCTTGCTGAAGCCACCCTGCAGATGAAGCCCTTCACCGATGATCTCCAGCACGGTCATGCGCGGGTTGAGTGAAGAATAGGGATCCTGGAAAATCATCTGCATCTCGGTGGAATACTTTTTGTAATCCGCCGGCGTGAAGCGCTGGGGGGTCAGCTCGCCCTTGTACCAGACCTCACCGGAGGTCTTGTCATGCAGCCCGACCACGGCCTTACCAAAGGTCGACTTGCCGGATCCGCTTTCCCCCACCAGTCCCAGGACCTCCTGCTTCTCTATGGTTATGGAGAGGCCATCGGTCGCATGTACGGTTCGCTTCTTGTCGATTTGAAAGTATTTTTTCAAGTCCTTGGTTTCGATTATGGTATTCATTTAAGCATTCTCCGTGTGACCGATCTGGTAAAGCTCGCTCTCCACCTTGGGTGCGGTTGCGTGCTGGAGCCAGCAGCGTGCAAAGTGGCCCTCGCTGATGGTAAATTCCTCCGGAATCTGGTTTTCGCACACGCGCATGGCATAGGGGCAACGGGCGTAGTACCCGCAACCCTTGGGGGGTTTAAAAAGATCCGGGGGACTGCCGTCAATGGGCTCGAGTTTTTTCTGGCGCCCTTCGATATTGGAAGGCATGGCATGTCGCAAACCCAGGGTGTAGGGATGTGACGATCGGTAAAAAATATCATCCACCGGACCCGACTCGACCACCTGTCCGGCATACATGACCGCCACGTCGTGGGCCATGCGGGCGATAACCCCCAGATCATGGGTAATCAAAATAATGCTCATGCCGAGGTCTTTTTGCAGTTCGTGCATCAGTTCGAGGGTTTGGGCCTGGATGGTAACATCCAGCGCCGTAGTGGGCTCGTCGGCCACCAGCAGGGTCGGGTCGCAGGCCATGCTCATGGCGATGATGGCGCGTTGCAGCATCCCGCCGGAAAACTCGAAGGGGTACTGCTGCGCCCGTTTTTTAGCTTCCGGTATTTTGGTCTTTTCCAGAAGAGCGACCGCCTTTTCCATGGCCTCTTCGTCGCTGGCATTTTGATGGACTTTCACGGTCTCGGCGATTTGCTTGCCGATTTTCATGGTCGGATTCAAAGAACTCATCGGGTCCTGAAAGATCACTCCGATCTCGCGTCCACGGATGGTATTCATTTCCGAAGGACTTAAACCGATTATCTCTCTGCCGTTGAGTTTGGCCGAGCCACCGGTGATCTTGCCCGGCGGGATCGGAATCAACTGCAAAATGGCCTGCACCGTCACAGATTTGCCGCAGCCGGATTCACCGACCACGCCCAGGGTTTTGCCCTTGCGAACCCGGTAACTGACGCCCCGCACGGCCTTGACGGTTCCGCCGTAGGTGGCGAACTGCACTTGGAGATCTTTCACGTCCAGGATATAGTCATTTGGGGTATTCATTATTCTTTTAACCTCATCATTCTCTGGATCTCATGCGGGGATCCAAAGCGTCCCGCAAGCCGTCCCCCAGGAGATTGAAGGCAAGCACCGTTATGCTGATCATCAGCGCCGGAAAAATTAGCTCATGGGGATGGGAGAGCATGGTTTTGATTCCTTCATTGCACATCGATCCCCATGACGGCGTTGGCGGCGCTACCCCCATCCCGATAAAGGAAAGGAAGGCTTCCGTAAAAATAGCGGTCGGTACCGAAAAGGTCAGCGAAACCAGAATCACCCCCATGGTATTGGGAATCATGTGGCGCATAATCAAATAATTGCTTTTGGCGCCCAGCAATTGAGCCGCCTGAACATAGCCCTCACCCCGCTGCTGCATCACCTGCCCGCGCACCAGACGGGCCGTTGAAGGCCAGGACAGCAGCACCAGGGCGACCATCATGGGGATAACCCCGCTTTCTCCCGGTCCGATACCAAAGGATATTTTAAACAGGATCATGAACAGCAAAAACGGCAGCGCAACCACAAAATCCGAAATCGCCATCAGATATCGATCGATTCTTCCGCCCAAAAAGCCGGCCAGTCCACCGTAGAAGGTGCCGAAAGCAACAAAGAGCAAAGGCGCCACGATACCGATGAACATGGATATGCGCGCACCGTACATCAAACGCGCCAGCACATCACGACCCAAATAATCGGTACCCAGGGGATGGGCTTCGAGGGTGACGGTTTCGCCGACCTGGCCCTTTAATCCCCGGCGCTGGGCCTCTTCCAGGGAGATGCCCTGAGCCACCGGCACTCCCACGGTTTTGTGGGTATCGGCCTCGTCCATGCCATCGGTCGCCACGATGGAGTAATGGTAAGTCCGGGCCTCCAGTTTCAACCGATCTTCATAGCCGACAAGGTTGCCGGCATCGGTTTCGCCCACCGGAATACCCAGGTCGTCCGGATCGGGCGCTTTCTCGTTGCGGTAGATCACATAGCCGGCCGCCCCTTCCACCGGCGCCCACTGCAAACGGACCCCCTGGGTGGTGGGGCTACCCACGGACTCGACTTTTTCAGTGGCGGCCAGTTCATCCGGTATCTCTTCGGGCTCAGCCGGAA
This sequence comes from Desulfobacterales bacterium, assembly GCA_050122795.1. Lineage (GTDB taxonomy): Bacteria > Desulfobacterota > Desulfobacteria > Desulfobacterales > JAHEIW01 > JAHEIW01. The sequence goes on along the minus strand of JASFIG010000059.1, from coordinate 13,186 downwards.
AATTGTCTAGGACAAATCCTTCCCAGACACCTTCAGAGGCGGTGATGACCGCTTTGCGGTTAAAGGAAATAAACTGAGAAATCTGATCCAGATCCTGCACCGAAGGGTCGACGCGCCAGATTATCGGGCCGATCAGGGTAAAAAGGATCAGGGCGATAACGATGTAGAGGGATGCCAGCGCGCGCTTGTTCTTCTTCAGGCGCACCCAGGCATCCTGCCAGTAGGAAAGCGAGGGCCGGGTCAGCTGTTGTACGTCTAAACTGACCGTAACCCGCTCAAAATCCACGGCGTTCGGGTTATATTGTGCAACGTCAGTCATCTTTTGGCCCTTTCCGCTATTTAAGGCGTATTCTGGGATCGACATAGGCATATACGATGTCCACCGTGGTGACCATCACCACCAGGAAGGCGCCGTAGAAAACGGTCGTGCCCATGATAACGGTATAGTCCAGCTGTTGAACGGCCTGGATGAAGTAGCGGCCCAGCCCCGGAACGGCAAATACCAGCTCGACCACGAATCCACCGGTGGTGATATAGGCAACGGCCGGTCCGAGAACGGTGATCACCGGCAGCACAGCGTTTCGCAACTGATGCACGAAGAAGATCCGCAGCACCGACAGCCCCTTGGATTTAGCCGTGCGAATATAATCGGAATTGATCACCTCGAGCATGGAGGAACGCATCAAACGCGTCAGGTAGGCCATGGTGCTGATACCCAGAACAAACGCCGGCACCCACAGATGCATGATAGAACCCCAGCCGGCCACGGGAAAGACCGAGACGCCGACCGCCTTATTAATGATGACAATTACAATTTGTGCCAGGGCGGCAAAGACAAAGCCCGGTACCGAGACCCCCAGAATGACCAGGAACATGATGACGATATCGGGTAGTTTATTGCGGTAAAGCGCGGTCAGGGCCCCCCAGACAATACCGCCCACGGCAGCAAAGATAAGCGCCAGAACCCCCAGGATGGCCGATACCGGAAAATGTTCGCGGATGATGTCGTTCACTTCGCGATTTTGCTGGGTGAACGAGATTCCAAAATCACCTTTGAGCATATTGCCCAGGTAAATAAAGTACTGGGTCATGACAGGTTTATCCAGACCGTACTTTTTCTCGAGGTTTCTGCGAATTTCGGGACTGACTTCCTTATCGCTGCTCAAGGGATCGCCCGGCACCGCATGCATCGCCATAAAGGTGGCGGTGGCGATAAACCACACCGTCACAACGCCTGAAAGCACTCTTTTAAGGACGTAATTTAACATGTTGCCCCTCTTTGGAAACGTCGGGTGGCGGGCGCCGCCAAACCGATGACGCCCGCTGCCCGACGGACCACTTTTTCAGAACGCTCTATTTGGCCACTTTGGCATAAACAAAGTTGGGATTGAAGCCGGTGACACTGCGACTGATTCCCTTGACATTTTTATGCTGGACATAGACCACGCTACCTTCGAACAGCGGTAAAGCCCCGATATCGTCGTACATGGCCTGCTGAGCTTTACCGAACGCATCCATGCGGACTTTGGTGTCCACGGATTGGCTGGCAAGGCGGATACCTTCGTCGTAGACCGTGTTTTTCCATTTGCCGGAGTTGTTGGCGTTCCAGGAGGCAAACAGTTCGGCATAGGTCATGGGATCATCGTAGTCGGGCAACCACCCGCCGATCATCATGTCAAAGTCTCCGGCACTGGCTTTGGCCAGGCGTTGCTTGAAAATCTGCTTGTCGAGTTTGATATCCAGCCCCAGGGTTTCACTCAGCAAGCCCTGCAGGTATTCACCCATCTTGGCAATGGCGGGGTAATCGTCGCACAGCAGCACGATGGGCGGAAACGCGTCCAGACCCAGCTCTTTCTTGGCCTTGGCCAGGTATTCTTTTCCGGCTACCGGGTCGACTTTATGTTCCGGTACCGGGTATTCCGTGCGGAACTTGTCGCTGACGCCCTGCAGAAAGGCCGGCATGACACTGCGTCCGGGCAGCGTGCCGGGAACCGCCACCACTTTATCGGCAAACAGCTGGGGATCAAAGGCCGCCCTGATCGCCTTTCTGAAATTCAGATTGGCGGTCACTTTGCCTTCACGATGGTTGAAATTTAGATATCGCAGCCGGCCGCTGGCAAACTTGCGGATTTTCATCTTATTTTTCATGGCCGTTTTGATGGTTTCCGAATCCAGATTGGCTACGACGATTTTGTCATCCTTGAACAGGTTTAACAGTGCCGTACTGTCGGAGGTGATGTAGGGGCATTCAATCGCATTGAGGGTAACCGCGGCCTTATTCCAGTATTTGTCGTTTTTATTCATTTTCAAAGAGGCGCCATGCACCCATTCGGTCAATACAAAAGCCCCGTTGTACAGCATGTCCGATGCTTCAGCCGCATACTTGTCGCCACGGCTTTTATAAAAATCTTCGCGCACGGGCATATAGGTGGCAAAAGCCGCCAGGCCCAGAAAATAGCCGCAGGGATATTCGAAGTCGACTTTCAGGGTATAATCATCGATCGCTTTGACCCCCAGCTGGGTGACATCCTTTATTTTGCCGGTGTTGATGGCCTCGGCATTTTTCACCGGGTACATGATGAAAGCGTATTCGCTGGCCACCTTCGGATCCACTGCCATGCGCCAGGCAAATACAAAATCTTTGGCGGTTACCGGTTTCCCGTCGCTCCATTGGGCGTCTTTGCGCAGATAAAAGGTCGCCCCACTGGCATCCATATCCCAACGTTCGGCAACCCCCGGTGCCAGGCGCCCCCGCCTGTCATAGCACAACAGCCCCTCCATGACGTGACCCAGCACCATCATGCTGACGGAATCCTCTGTAAGGAAACTGTTGAGCTGGGGGGGTTCCTGCTCGAGGGCTATGCGGATGATCTGGTTGGCCTTATCGGCGGCCTGATCAGCGGCAAAAGTCACCATGACAGGGAAAAGGAAAAATACCAGTAAACAAAACATCAATTTGCGTGGTAAGATTTTCATAATCCCTCCTTTTTGTGTGTTATTTTTGTTAATAAGGTGATCCATCTTTGCATTTGATGTGACGCGCATGGCGACCTGAGCGGTTATCATTTCTATATTTCTGCTCGGATCGATAAGGCCTGAAATTATAAACCCACCGCATTTTGCGAGATCTACAATCCTAAAAGAAAAAAATATTTATAAGAGGAATATTATTTATACGAAAATTAGATAAAGAAAAAAATATCATATTAGAAAAAATAATATATTATAATTTTCTTATTAGAAATGCCTACACGCGAGAAATCAATAATGTCAAGCCATATTATTTCATAGTGTATGCGCAAAACTTATTGCATCGTCGGCGCCATAATTTTAAGGTGGGGAAAAAATTACTTGCGGGAAAGGACCGAACCCAATGAAATTCAGACAACTCGAGGCCTTTCGGCATGTTATCCTGACCGGGACTACCAGGGAAGCCGCCAGTCGCATGTTTGTCAGCCAGCCTGCAATCAGCCGCTTGATCAACGCCCTGGAAGAGGAGGTGGGGTTCACACTTTTTAAGCGCCTAAAAGGCCGTCTGCAACCGACCACGGCGGGCATGCGTTTTTATGAAGCAGTTGAGCAGAATTTCCTGGGCCTGGAACGCCTGGATCAAACGGCTGCCAGAATTCGCCGCAACGAACCGCGCGAATTGAAAATAGCCTGTACTCCCGCTCTGTCGTCTACCCTGTTGCCGGTGGCCGTCAAAGCCTATCGCGTCCATTATCCCACGATCATGATCAATGTGGACACGATTATCGTTACGGGTCTCCTTGAACGGCTGCAGCAAATGCGTGTTGACTTGGCCGTCACCCTCGCCTTCCCACCCATCACCGGTATTGAGGTGGAAACGCTGTTCGAAACCGAAAATTACTGTGCCATGCCCATTTCGCATCCCCTGGCATCGAAAGATGTCATTACCCCCGAAGACCTGGTCGGGATTCCGCTGTTAAAACCGCAGCCAACCGGACCGCTCACCTGGGAGGAGGAAGAACAGATCTTACAGAAAGCCGGCATAGAGCCCGGATACATTATGGCCTATCATACCTCGCACACCGGTTACGCCATGATCGCCCAAGACCTCTGTATCGGCTTGATGGAGCCCTTCGCCGCCCAACACTGGCACAACGAGGTTACTTTGCGCCCGTTTCGTCCGCGTTTGAAATTGACCTACGCCCTGGCATACCCCTCCCCACAGATACAGTCGAAACCGATTTACGATTTTTGCGAAGCTATCAGGGAGGCTTTTAAGAACTGGACGTTTCCCTGTTGATGATGAGGTCAATATTTTACTTGGGGTCAATCAGATTATCATCGGCAGGATTATCCTGACCACCATAATTAGAAGTGGTTTCAAAATCCCATCTAGGGCCCAATGGCCGCGTTGCAGGCCTCCGGCAAATGCTCACATACTCATATGTATGCTGCGCTTTCCCGATCGTCCTGACGCCTTGCCCTTGAGCCTGACCTGGAATTTTGAAACCACTTATAGAAGGTGTATAGTGGATATGCCGGGTGAAAGCCAAGCGACCTGGTGACGATACGATCAAGGGTTCACATTTGGGATGACCTTAATGAAGAAAAACTTCTTCAAGGCATTCAATTAGAAATCCGATTTCACTATCACTTATGTTGAGCGGTGGTGAGATACGAATGGTATGGCCGTGGCTGTCATTGACGATAATTCCCATTTCAAGTAGCCTTCGACAAAACTTCATGGCGTTCCCATGTTTGACTTCAATGCCGATAAACAGGCCTTTTCCCCTGACTTCCTCGATATCCTCGGACCGCACAGCAATTTTCATGAGTCGCTTTTTCAGCTTTTTTCCCTGGACTTGGGCATTCTTTGCCAATTCCTCCTCTTGAAGTACTTCCAGGGCGCTGATTCCAGCAACACATGCCAGCGGGTATCCGCCAAATGTCGAACCATCTGATCCCTTCTGAAAGGCCAGATCCATCAGTCCGGAGTTAGTAACAAACACAGATAAAGGAATGAGTCCCCCAGACAGGGCCTTACCCAATATCAGACCGTCCGGAACCATTTCTTCGTGCTCAAAACAAAAATTTTTTCCCGTCCGCCCGAGACCGACCTGAATTTCATCGAGCAAAAGCAGCAAATCGTGATCATCGGCAATTTCGCGCAGCCCTTTTAAAAATCCGGCCGGAGGAATTCTCATCCCCCCCTCTCCCTGCATGGGCTCGACTAATATACCGCAGGTATTTTCATTGATCGCTGCCTTTACGGCATTCAGATTACCAAATTCAACCGCTACAAATCCGGGCGTTAACGGGCCAAACCCGGCGCGATAATTTTGCTGTGTTGAAAATGACACCACCGTAATCATACGACCGTGGAAATTGTTATCGAAGACGATTATTTCTTGCTTGCCATCTGGGATGTTCTTTTCTTTCCAGCCGTAATACCGCGCCATTTTGATAGCCGTTTCGACAGACTCAACCCCTCCGTTTTTGGGCAGGACTTTATTGCCGATCGTACCGAAACGAGGTCCCAGCTGAGGAACAAATTCAGCTGTTTTGGATAAAAAAAGCGCCAGCGGATCGGTGTAAACGACATTGGAAATGACGGATGCATAATTTCCGGCAAGCGCACGCATGAGCGCATTGACGATTTTCGGGTGGTGATGACCGGGATTGGCGGCGGAATATGCGGCCAGGCAATCGAGATATTTTCTGCCGTGTATATCCGTAATCCAGCTTCCCCGGGCTGTTCTCACGACCAGATTGAGACGGTTATAGTGATCAGCACCGAAATTTCGCTCCAATGCATACACACTATCATCTTTTAAATTTGAAAAGCCAATAACGGGGGTATCGTAAAGTTCTATCGGTAAATTTTGCATGGCCGGTTCGCCTAATCACAATATATGTTGCTATCTAAGTAGCAACTTTATTAACAAATCGGCCAAATTGTCAAGATATTTTTAAATTTGATGCATTTTTTTTAAGCTATTGTTATTACATGTTAATTGGATAATTAAAGCTGTTTGCTGTACAGACTGAAATAAATCCGAACACGACTTTGATTCATCCTCTGATTGATAAAATCAGAAAATGGCAGTATTGTCGTTATATGGATAGCAACTTATAAGGAGGCGGTTTAGATGGATGTAGCGGCAATACTGAGGGATTTTGCCTTTTCAAAATATGAATCATCATGCTACCTGGCCCTGCTCGCCAAACATCCGGCAAACGGGTCGCAGCTTAGCAAGCTTTCAGGTATCGCCCGGTCCAGAATCTATGATGTTCTGCGCAGCCTGGCAAATAAAAAGGTTATTTTTGAAATTGAAAAAGGGCTCTATGTGCCGTTACCGTTTGAGGAATTGAAAAAACGGCTTCGCAGCCAGTTCGAATCAAACCTCAAGATCCTGGATGATCAGCTGAATGCCATGATAGATCAGTCCCATTTCGAGTACCTGATAACGTTGAACGGCGTGCAGGAGGTCCTTTTCAAAGCAGCGGATATTATCGATTCCGCCGGACAGGAACTTTACATGCGTCTATTTCCGGATACATGGGAACGCTTAAAGGATCATATTGAGGCGGCTATTCAGCGGGGAGTTGGTGTTCGCTTTATCTCTATGGGTTCCATGGATCTGCAATACGACATCCAAATTTTGCATCCTGATGTCGAACAGCTTAAAGATAAACTCGGAGGAGAATCCATCGACATCATAGCCGACCGGAAAGAAGCCTTGGCAGGCATATTTGAAACAAACCATGTTCACAAATCACCATTTATCTGGACTCGAAACCACTGGTTTGTCATTGCTAACCGCGATAGCCTTCGTCACGACTTCTATCACTATTTTTTTGATAAACTCTATGAAAAGGGAAAATCGCTTTCAACGCGTGATAAACAAATTTATGAATTCATTAAGGCTGATGATTAATTTAGAATATTGAATATGTCCCCTCATTGGGAATCACCTGAATTATTTCGATCAGTGGGCGGTGCCTTTATCCTGGAAAAGCCGGGGATCAACGTATTGGTGCTGATGATTCCCTGCAACTGCCGGACCTTTTTGTGCACAAACAGGGAAATGACTTCAGCATCCGAACTGATCAGGTCGCGTGTCAGCTCCACTTTCACCAGTAAATCCACATCTCCGTGCACCCAGTAAATCTCTTTGACTTCTTCGAGAGCATAGATTTTTTCGATCAGTTTCTTTTCTTTATTGGTCTGAAGGTTCATGAGTATGAAAAAGGTGATACGCTTTTTCATTTCCGGATATTCGGAACTCTTTAATTCAGTCATTTTTTTCGAAACGCCTCCATTTACGATTTTCCATCGCGTCAGAAGTATCCCCGACAGTTTCGATTCAAGCCTGTCTCTGCATGGTATATCCGCCGCATCAAACTGATCGAGCAAGGATAAAATACTCACTTTGGTGTCTTCTAATTCCAGATAGAAAATAAATCAAGATCTTTTTTTCATATTAACAAATTTTTTCTTGACATTTTTATTAAACAAATATAATTGGCTGAAAAAATATTTCAAATAAAAAATAAAAGGTTCTATGGATAAATCAAATCTTGATACATTGGACAATGAGATCATTCGGTTGCTAACAGATAACGGGCGTATGCCGATCGGTGAAATGTCAAAAAGCCTTAATGTAACCGCTCCCACCATACGTAACCGGATTAAAGATCTCGAGAAAAGCGGTATATTTAAGGTTTCCGGTCTGATTGATCCAGACCAACATCCTCAGATGGTAACGGCCATCGTTGCGATGAGCATCCGGTCGCTTGGAAAGATGGATCAAATATTGGAAAAAATCGCCGGCCTGCCCAATGTGGTCTGGGCAGGTGTTTGCACCGGGCGCTACGATATTATCGCAGAGGTTGTATGTGTAAGGGGAAGGGAAGAATTATATGAATTTACGACTCAGGCGATTCTTAAAATCGGAAATGTGGTTAGAAGTGAAACCTTTATCATTATGAAATCCAGACGTAACTGGCTGTGTCTGCCCAAAGGTGTGGAAGAGATCTAAACGAGAAATCGTGAGAACCCTTTTCAGCTACAAACTGGCTGAAAGGTGAATTGGCCTTCAATCATCAAATGCTCAAAGGGGATATGGCAATGAGAAAATACATTATCCCAATTCAATTCATCATGGTTATCGCATGCCTTGTTTTTAATGGTTATGCCGAACAACCCAAGGAACAGATCAGCAATAGCCTGGGAATGGAGTTTGTTCTGATTAAATCCGGCAAATTTATGATGGGAAGCCCGGAAGATGAACCTGGCAGGTATAGCGGAGAAACGGCACACCCGGTTAATTTGACAAATCCTTTTTATATGCAGACCACCGAAGTCACCCAGGCACAATGGAAAGCGGTCATGGACAAAAATCCTGCCAGTCATAAAAGATGCGGGGACACGTGTCCGGTGGAACAGATTTCCTGGGAAGATGCGCAACAATTTATTCAGAAGCTCAATCAGAAAGAAGGCACCAATAAGTACCGACTTCCGACCGAGGCAGAATGGGAATATGCCTGCCGGGCGGGAAGCACGACCGCTTTTCCCAACGGCGGGATTACGGAACTCAATTGCGGCCGGGATCCCAACCTGGACCCCATCGGCTGGTATTGTGGTAACTCGAATAATGTGATTCAGCCGGTGGCTCAAAAAAAGCCCAATGCCTGGGGGCTCTATGACATGCTCGGTAATGTCCAGGAGTGGTGCCAGGACTGGTTCGGGGCCTATCCGGACGATGAAGTCATCGATCCGAAAGGGCCCAAGGACGGCTCCTACCGGGCGATGAGAGGCGGCGTCTGGTACAGCCCGGCGCGCGATTGTCGCAGCGCCAGTCGTTTCGGGAGTCCACCACACTACCGGTTCCAACATATTGGCTTAAGGCTTTGCATGACGCCCTGATCAAGCGCATGAATGCAATCAGCAAGTAGGTGATCGGTTTTAATGCAAGATGATCGCATAGCGGTTGAACACCCATAACGAAATTAAAAAAAGGAGGAAGAAAAATGAAAAAGGTTAAAGTCTTAGCGATTCTGGTTTCATTGGCTGTTATGGTCGGCTTGTCGGGAATCGCCTCAGCAGGAACCCTTGACGAAATTTTAAAAAGAGGAGAGATCCGTATCGCCTGTCAAACCCAGGGTGCACCGTTCAGTTTTGTGGATAAAAATGGCAAGCGGACCGGCAGCTCTGTGGAACTTACTGAAATGATTGCCAAGGAGATGGGCGTCAAAGCCAAGTACCTCAATTATGACTGGGACGGTCTGATTCCGGCTTTGCTCTCAAAAAAGGCCGACATGCTGGCGGCCGATATGACCCCGACCCTGAAACGGGCCATGAAAATCAGTTTTACCGACCCGTATATGTACACCGGCAGTGTGGTCTTCGTGAAACAGGACAGCCCGATCAAGACGCTTGAAGATGTAAAGAAATCAGGGACCAACGTTGCCGTCCTCTTAGGGTCAACCGGAGAAAGCGACGCAAAAAAGGCCTTTCCAGAGGCTAAATTGAAGACTTACAAGGGCGGCGGCCCGCTGTTGATTAATGCCGTTCTTGCCGGGCACGTCGAGGCCGGGGTGAACGACGGTTCGGCGGCACGCAGCCAGATCGCCAGCTTTCCGCCCAATAGCGTCCGAATTTTAGAAGGGCAGCTGTCAAAATCGCCGCTGGCCTTTGCTGTGCGCTATGATTCCCCGGATCTGCAGCAGTGGCTCAACCTTTTCTTCCTGCACATCTCTTTGGACGGTCGGCTGGAACAAAATTTGAACTACTGGGTCAATTCTCTGGATTGGAAAAAGGACCATTAAACAACCTTTTACTTCGCAGGCGGATTAAATGTTGTCCGGTGTGAGCCGGTTCATCCGGCTCACACCCTGCTGCATCGAACGCAAGGTATAAAACTTACGGGTAAACGATATGCTTGAAGGCTTCAATTTTAGAATCATCCTGGAATACATGCCGCTCTATATGCAGTGCTTTGCGGCCACCCTTTGGCTGTCTGGTGTGTCACTGCTTGGCGCAGTTTTGGTGGGGATCATCGCCTGTGCCATGCGACTGAGTCAATCCCGGCTCATGCGCAGCATCGCCGGCGTTTATATCGAAACCATCCGTTCTACACCTCTGCTGGCGCAGCTCTATTTTTTCTATTTCGGTCTGCCGTCTATGGGCATCATGCTTCCGGAATGGGTTACCGGCGTTATTGCGCTAGTCCTGAACAGCGGCGCCTATTATGCCGAAATCATCAGGGCGGGAATCCAAGCCATTGCATTCGGGCAGATCGAGGCCGGAATTGCCTCCGGCTTGAGCTATTTCCAGCGCATGCGTCATATCATTCTACCGCAGGCGCTTGGCAACACGATCCGGCCCATGCTGGGCCAGGCCATCATACTGGTAAAAGACTCGTCGCTGCTCTCATTGATCTCAATTATGGAGCTGACGCGGGCCGGCCAGGTGCTCACATCAGAACGATTCACGCCTGCCGAAGGGTTTTTGACCACAGCGGCTTTTTATCTGATTATTTATTATCTGCTCAAGGCTTTCTCGGGTTGGTCTGAAAAACGACTGATCTTCCGGGAAGCGCATTGAGACACGAGGGAAAACTATGTGGGGTTTCTATTTTAACGAACTGATGCGCAGTCTACCGTTCTTCCTCAAGGGGCTCTGGATGACCGTTGCCGTTTCCAGTTTGAGCCTGATCCTGGGGACCATCATCGGCTTTTTCGGAGGCATTCTGAGAGCCGGCCGTAACAAGCCTGCCCGCATGATCGTCGGCGCATGGGTGGATCTCATCCGCGGCACGCCCTTTCTGGTGCAAATTTTTGTCATCTTTTTTATTTTACCCGGTATCGGCATTGAACTGGAAGCCTTCCCGGCGGCCGTCATCGCCTTGACCAATTTAACGGCCAGTTTCATCACCGAGATCGTCGCCAGCGGTATCCTCTCCGTGCCCAAAGGCCAGCGAGAAGCCGCCACCGCATCCGGACTCTCTCATTACCAGCAGCTTCGGTTTATTGTTTTGCCCCAGGCCATACGGTCCATTTTGCCACCCTTGGTGGGACAGTATGTGCTTTTGGTCAAAGATTCATCCGTCGTCTCGGCCATCGGCGTGGTCGATATCACCAGAGTCGGCTGGCTGACCGTGCAGCGCATCCCGGAAGGTCTGATGGTTTTCGGTCTTGTGGGGCTTTTATATTTCGCCATCTGTTACCCGTTAATCAATCTGTCCGGTTTCCTCGAAAGGCGGATGACGGTTGCATCTACCCGGCTCTAACGTGAGACAGACATTTTCTTCATAGAAAAGAAAGACATCCAAAAGGGGAAAAGGTTCATGATTTCTTTTAAAAATGTAAACAAATGGTACGGAGAACTTCATGTTCTCAACAGCATCAATCTGGAGGTTGAAAAGGGGGAAGTCATTGTGGTCTGCGGCCCGAGTGGGTCGGGCAAGAGTACCCTGATTCGTTGTATCAACCGCCTGGAGCCCATCCAGGAAGGCGAACTCGTTGTCGATGGCATGTCGGTGCATGACAAAAAGACCAACATGACCAAGATTCGAGCGGAGATCGGGTTTGTCTTTCAATCATTCAATCTGTACCCCCACATGACGGCACTCGGAAATGTCACTATTGCCCCCATGAAGGTCAGAAAAATACCGAAAGAAGAAGCAGAAAAGCTCGGCAGGGAGAAACTCACACGGGTCGGATTGAAAGAGCGCATCGACCACTATCCGGCCCAGCTCTCAGGCGGTCAACAGCAGCGCGTGGCGATCGCACGCGGCCTGTGCATGCAGCCCAAGATCATGCTCTTTGACGAGCCCACGTCAGCCTTGGACCCCGAGATGATCAATGAGGTTCTCGACGTTATGCGCGATCTGGCCAAGGGCGGAATGACCATGATGGTGGTGACGCATGAAATGGGGTTCGCGCGGGAGGTGGCCAGTCGGGTCGTCTTCATGGATGAAGGTCAGATTATCGAGATCGCACCCCCAAATGATTTTTTTACCAACCCCCAAACCGATCGGGGTAAATATTTCCTGCAATCGATTCTGACTCATTGATCGGACGTTAACGTCACCCCGGCTGGATTGATGCTGGGTGCCTGAAAACCGCAATACGCATCGTGCGGGCTTATGCGAACAACACGGCACTGATGGAGACCGTCCATCAGGTTACTTGTCCAAAATGTCACCTTAACCTATCGCCAAAAACAGCGAAACCCGAAAGGAGGCGGCCATGGCCAAAAAGAAAAAAGAAAAGAAGGTAAAGAAAGAAAAAACCCAAAAAAAGGCCCAAAAGAAAGCCAAGGGCAAGGGTAAAAACCCCAAAAAGGCCAAGGGGAAAAAAAAATCTAAGGGCAAGAAATAACGCGACTCGAACCTAAACAAGCTGAAGGATAACAATATGCACATCGCTGTGTTGGGCTCGGGAAACGGGGGCTGTGCCGTTGCATTCGACTGTGCGGCCAACGGCCATCAGGTCAGCCTGTTTGATTTTGAACAATTCCCGCAGAGCATCAAGGCTGTCCAGAACAACGGCGGCATCCACTGCGAGGGCGAAATTGAAGGGTTTCAGCCGTTGGCTTCCGCCGGACACCGGATTGAAAAAGCGTTGGAAGGGGCTGATATCATATATGCCGTTGGTCCGGCCTACAGCACCAGACCCTTTGCCGAAGCCTGCAAACCCTACCTCAAGCAAAGGCAGATCGTGATCGTGTGCCCGGGTTCCTGCGGCGGCAGTGTTGAATTTAAAAACGGCGCCGGACTGGATCTGCGGGACGAGGACATTGTTGTGGCAGAAACGTCCACACTGCCGTATGCCGTGCGACTGATCGAACCCGGTAAAATCAGGATTTTTAACAAGCTCAAAGGCGGGTTGTTCCTGGCGGCGGTTCCGGCGCAACATACCCAACGCGTGTTGGAGCTGGTACGTGATGTCTATCCGACAATGAAGGCGGCAAAGAATATACTCCAGACCAGCCTGCAGAACGGCAACCCGGTCATCCATCCCACCATTACGCTCATGAATGTCGCCTTAATCGAACGCACCAGGGGTGATTTCGATTTTTATCACCAGGGCGTCACGCCTGCGGTCGGCAGGCTGATCGAAGCAGTTGATAAGGAACGCATCGCCATCGGGAAAAAATTGGGCGTGAAGGTTATTCCCGATCCGGAATTGGGCGTCATGCAGGGCTACA
>JASFIG010000058.1:0-16312 GCA_050122795.1 Desulfobacterales bacterium | reverse complement strand
GAAATCAAAAAAGGGCCAGCCTCAGGCTAACCCGTATGGACCTAAAAGAGTGGAGCTGATCGGGATCGAACCGACGACCTCATGACTGCCAGTCATGCGCTCTCCCAGCTGAGCTACAGCCCCACATGAGCGAAATTACTTAGCATTTGGTTTTTTAGGTGTCAACAGTTATATTTGCTGAGCACAGTGGCCGGGCCGTATCTGCAGTCAATTGCGGCATCTGGTTGCGGTAACGGCATTGCCGCTAGGAAGGGTTGACAATATTTTGGATAATAAATATTATTAATACGTTATATCTTTAATCGTGCATGCTAATGAATACGAAAGCGTATGAAACGTCATCCAATTCCGCCAAATGGGCTGGCCGGTGAGCCGACCGACGCAAATATCTTCAAGGAATTTGACGCCACCGAGCTCTATTGTCCCAAATGCAAACAGGCTGTCCCGGTGCGCAAACGACTGTTGTTGGTATTGCCTGAAGGCGATAAATATGAATACCTATGCGCGTACTGTGCTGAAACCGTGGGGACCAAAATCGACAAACAGGAAAATTCGCTAACCCTTATTTCCTGATTTTATGCTTCCCTTCTTTTATATTTTCGTGATATTTTTTATAGGATAGGGTTCCCGGTTCAGCGTTCTGCGTTCCGGGTTGTTAAAGCCTTGAACCTCTGAACCTCTGAACCCTGAACCCTGAACCTCTGAACCCTGAACCTCTGAACCTCTGAACCCTGAACGCGCGAGGAGAAGATTTTAATGTTAAGTTTAATGCGTAAACATGCCAGCAGCTGGATCATCAAATTTTTGCTGGCGGCCATCATTGTTGTTTTTATTCCCTGGGGTGTCCAACGATATACATCCGGGCGGTCGGGTCGCGTGGCCGAAGTCAATGGAAGCATCATCACCATGGATGACTATCGTAACACGTATAGAAATCTTGTTGAACAGGTGCGGCAGTCATTCGGTAACAATGTAAATGACGAGTTTATACAAACTCTGCAGTTGCCCAAACGTGCGCTGGATCAGCTGATCGACAGGGCCTTGATGCTTCAGGCTGCTGGAAAACTCAAAATCCAGGTATCGGATGAAGAGCTTGCCCAGGCGATTGGCAGCATCGCTGCGTTTCAGACTGCAGGGGTGTTCGACAACCAGCGCTATCTCAACACCTTAAGCCGCACCCAGCTTTCTCCTGAAACCTTTGAAAACCAGCAACGCGAAGCGATTACGATCAATAAACTGCAAAGCTTTATTTCTGGTAACATAAAGGTGTCGGATATTGAAGCGCAGCAGTGGTATACATTCAATAATACCGAAGTCGATATTGATTATGTGCTTTTGGAACCGCAGCAGATCAAGGGCATAGAACCGTCAGCCGCCGATATTCAGGCCCACTTTGAAGCAAACAAGGAAAACTATAAAACGGATCCTGAACTTAAAATTCGCTACCTGTATTTTAACCCCAAGAACTATGAGGCCAAGGTAACGGTTTCAGCAGAAGATGTCAGCGATTATTATGAAAGCAACATAGAGCAATTCAAAAGCCCGCAAACGGTTAAGGCACGGCACATACTCATAAAAGTGGATCAGAATGCGACACCCGAGCAGGTCGAAGAAGCGCGGCAACGAATCGAAGATGTCCATCAAATGGCAATCGCCGGAGAGGATTTCGCCGAACTGGCTGCTGAATATTCAGAAGGCCCCACCAAAACAAAAGGCGGTGACCTGGGGACTTTTCGCAGACAGGATATGGTAAAGCCTTTTTCTGATAAGGCCTTTGCGATGCAGGCCGGAGAAATCAGCGAACCGGTGCGCACCGATTTTGGATGGCATATTATCAAAGTTGAGCAAGTCAATCCGGCCTCGATCCGGTCTTTGGATGAAGCGCGCCCCGAAATAGAAGGAAAACTGAAAGCCGACCGATCCAGAAACCTGGCCTATGATGAAGCCGAGGCTATTTTTGATGCAACTTTTGAAGGTCAAAATTTTGCCGACCTTGCCCAAAAACGCGATTTGAAAATGATCCATACCGATTTTTTTGCGCTGAAAAAAGGACCGCAGGGGACCCAAAATGCCCGACAGCTTGCAGAGGCAGCCTTTAAACTGCCCCTCAATGAGGTCAGTGAGATTCAGGATCTGGGCAACGGGTACTATCTGATTGAGGCGCTGGATAAGCGACCGGCCCAGATTCCGGAATTAGAAACCGTAAAAACGGCAGTTAAAAAAGATTTGGCAAAAGAAAAACAGGATGCCGAAGCCCTTCGTCAAGCCCAGGCCATTGTCACCGAACTCAAGGAAACGGGATCTCTGGCGGCCGTTGCCGATAAGTTCAACCTGAAACCTCAGGCATCGGGATTTTTCAAGCGAACCGATTCGATACCCGGCGTCGGATATGAACCCGACATTGCGCATGCAGCCTTTAAGCTTTCTGAGAGCGATAAAATTCACGCTGACGCCATCAAAGGACAAAAGGGCTATTTCGTGATCAGCCTACGAGAGCGGAAAGAGCCCCCTTTAGATGGATATGAAAAAGAAAAGTCAGACATCAAGGCGCGCCTGTTGCAACAAAAAGCGTTTCAAACAGTGGAAGCCTGGTTAAATCGCGCAAAAGATGAAAGTGAAATTGTCATCGAAGACGGTTTTTGGAAGAGCTGATGTCAATAGCAGGCGACCGGCTATCAGATGGGTTCAGCGGTTAATACCTGAAGCTTGCATGAAAATTAATGCAAGATTCAGGTCACATAAGGAGAATCAAGATGCACGATGATGCACCGCACAGCCGCACCGGCAGCACGCGTTATATTATAAAAAAGTGCCCCGAGTGCTACACCTACTTGCCACTGCGCACGACCAAATGCCCATCGTGTAACACCAAACTGGGTGACGTGGACAAGCTCGGATTCGCCTCACGAACCTTTGACTGGGCAGGCTACCTCATCGCCATTATCTTGATTGTAGTGTTTGTTATATTTGTGTGGTGGGGTTTCTTCAGCGACTAGCGGTATTCGTATTCCTTTTCAAGGATATCCTCCGGTATGTTGTCGAGAAAGCGGGAGGGCTGGTTCAGTATCAATCCCGTACTGCGGTCCCAGACATTGCTGGGATAGGTAAAAAACAGGTTCTCTTTTGCCCGGGTTGCGGCGACATACATCAACCTGAGTTCTTCTTCAAGCTCGTCTTCTTTATGCAGTGAATGCACCGAAGGAAATCTGCCGTCCAGCGTCCAGATAACAAAAACGGTGCTCCATTCCAGTCCCTTGGCGGAATGAACGGTTGATAGCGTCAAGCGATCCGTACCAACGGCTTCGGTATACAGGCTATTTTCAAAACTGGCAGTTGGGGGCTCTAACGCCATATCGGTTAAAAAGGCGTCAAGACTTTTGTAACGCTCCATTATGTCAACCAGATGCTCCAGATCTCTTGCGCGCCGCGGGTGGTCATCAAAGCGATTTTTTAAAATCGGCATGTAATATTCAACAATGGTTTGCCCCATTTCACCAACGGTTACCGGTTCGGCATCCAGGGTAGCAAAAAGCATTTTCAGGCGCTCGAGCGGTTTGCTGCTGGCTATCTCAGCTGAAAGCAAGCCGGTATAGCCTGATTTCTCCGCCAGGGTTGCTTCAAAAATTTTCTGGGCGGTCTTCGGTCCTACTTTTTCGAGCAGCAGCAAAATTCGGTACCAGCTGATGCGATCATAGACATTGGCCATAACGCGCATGTGCGCCAAAACATCCTTAATATGTGCCGACTCAACGAATTTAAATCCACCCATCTTTACAAACGCGATGC
Organism: Desulfobacterales bacterium; assembly: GCA_050122795.1. Taxonomy (GTDB): domain Bacteria; phylum Desulfobacterota; class Desulfobacteria; order Desulfobacterales; family JAHEIW01; genus JAHEIW01. The sequence goes on along the minus strand of JASFIG010000058.1, from coordinate 12,526 downwards.
CTTCCCGGCTCAATTCTATTTCAAGATCAAATGAATGAAAACTGGCGCGAAACAGAACAGCGATTTCGTTTATGGCCACACCCTGGTTTTGGAAATCTTTGATCCGATCCACAATATAGCGGGATTGGCTGTACTCATCTTCGGCGTTTACCATTACCGGCTTGGCGCCGTCTTTTTTTTGGGAGAACAGATTTTTGGTAAATTTCTCCCGGGCCCGCGCGATAATCGTATTGGTTAAGGTCAATACCGGTTGATTGCTGCGGTAATTTTCTTCGAGCGAGACGATTCGGGTGGCGGGAAACCGTTTCGGAAAGTCAATAATATTTCTAAAATTGGCTCCCCGAAAAGCATAGATGCTTTGGGCGTCGTCGCCCACAACCATGATGTTCTGATGGGTGCGGGTCAGAAGGTACAGTATTTCGGCCTGAATGGTATTGGTGTCCTGGTATTCGTCCACCATTATATAATGGTAGCGATTTGAAATGCGGTCCTGCGCGCTGGGATGCTCGGCCAAGAGGCGACGCAGATAAACGAGCAAATCGTCATAGTCCAGGAAGTGATGCTCCTGTTTACGGATTTCAAATAACTGATAGAGACGGCTGATGGTTTCAAAATGAGACTCAAAATGCGGATAGTCATTTTCGGTTACTTCTTCGAGTGACAGGCCTTTGTTGACGGCCCGGCTGAAAATGTCCGCCAGCGTTTTACTCCTGGGAAATGATCGCTGCCGGGTTGCGGGCTGCAATTCCTGGCGCAGAAGCCCAATTAGGTTTTCAGAGTCGTTACGGTCGAGAATACCAAAGGCGGGGTCCAAACCCATATACGACGCATATTGGCGTAGTGTTGCATTGGCAAAGGCGTGAAACGTGCCGCCTGCAATTTTCCCGCAGCGTTCATCGAGCAGCTGCGTGGCTCTGCGAAGCATTTCCTGGGAGGCCTTACGCGTAAAAGTCAACAGAAGGATGGCGGACGGGGATATGCCTTTTTCTACCAGATACGCCGCCCGGTAGGTGAGCGTTCTTGTTTTTCCGCTTCCCGCACCGGCGATAACCAGCAACGGGCCTTCCGTGTGGGTGACTGCTGCAAGCTGGTCCGGATTCAGAGCTCCGGCATACCGTTTCTGAAAATTGATATTACTTTTCTTCATTATCTTCCCTAATATTGACTTTTACCGATGCTGTCTTACTCTTCAAATAGTGTTCTTTAGACAAAAACGCTTCCAACAGGGAGGGACAAATAGAATGAAGAGAATAAAAAATCAACTGAAAACAATCTCTAAATCCCTTACCAGCCTGTCAAAACAGGTGGATAGAATTAGCAAACAGGTTGACAAACTTCAACCAACTAAAAAGGCAGCACCTGCCAGACGCAAAAAAACAGCCCGTAAAACAGCTGCACGCAAAAAAGCGACTGCTGCCCGGGGCAAGACTGTACTGGATATGGTCTATGGTGTCATCCGACGCAGCCCGAATGGGGCGACGATTGCAACATTGAAAAAGAATACAGGTCTCGATTCCCGGCAGCTCAGCAATGCGCTTTATAAACTTTCCAAAAAGCAGATGGTGCGTGCCAAATCGCGCGGACACTATATTAAAAAGTAAATCGACGCCGATCCGATTGAAAAATCGGTGCAGTGTTACTTTTGAAACAAAATAGTCTTCTGGTTGCCACTTAACATTCGAGCAGCAGAAGACTATTTTTTTACAAAGACAGCAGTTGCTCGCGGGGGAGTAATCCGTCTTAACCGCACCGAGTTGATAACCTGTGGGCGCCACTATCTGATGCCCGGGCGTCAGTTCATGGCCTCAAAAACCCGGCTGAAAATAGCACGTGTTGAACCGCTTACCAGATAATATTGCCTTCTTCTCCTGTCTAGCATGTTATCGGGGTCTTATCAATACGGTCATCTGTTTTTCACAGCCGATATGATGCTTATGGTAGACCCTTTGAGCGTATGAGATCAATCCAGATTATTTGATGGTTGCCTGATCAGCTTCCATTTGATATGAAAACAGTCTCAATTTTGTCCGGAAAGGATTGCCCATGAGCACGCGGCAGAGTTCCGATAACCCCTCTGCTATCGATCAAATATGGAAGTCGTTTGCCTCTGTTAAACTCACCATTGGCCTGCTGCTGACCCTGGCAGCGACCTCAATCATCGGCACGCTCATTCCACAAAATGAATCACCGGCAGCCTATCTGCAGAGCTTTGGTGAGACCTTGTATCGCATTTTCTCGCTACTGGGATTGCTCGATATGTTTCATTCCTGGTGGTTTCGTGCCCTGATTCTGTTGCTGGTGGTCAACATCATCGTCTGTTCCATTGACCGACTGCAAGCCACCTGGAAAATCATTTTTGCCCGTAATCCGCGTTTCAAGGTTGCCCGTTATCGGCATCTCAAAAATAAAACCGAATTTAACCACGATGGCGCCGCTGCTCAGCTTAATGAGCGGTATCTGCCGGTCATCTCCCGCAGGTTTCGATTCCATCGAACCGAAGATACCGATAATGGGTTTGCCATTTATGCTGAAAAAGGACGCCTGACACGACTGGGGGTGTATGTTGTTCATTTAAGCGTCGTGATTTTATTGATCGGCGGGTTGATCGGGTCGATTTTGGGTTATGAGGGCTTTGTCAATCTGGCACCCGGCGACTCGGCCAGTACCATCCAGCTCCGGCATAACAATCAGATATTGCCGCTGGGGTTTGAGATCCGCTGTGATGATTTCAAGGTCGAATTTTATGATACCGGTGCTCCCAAGGAATTTCGGTCCAGCTTATCCATCCTCAAGCAGGGAAAAGTGGTCGAGCAAAAAGACATCATCGTCAATGATCCGCTGCGTTTTGAGGGCATCAGCTTTTTTCAGGCCAGTTACGGCAACCTGCCGCCGACCGAGGTGATCTTGAACTTTACCAGTCAGACCACTGGGATGATATACAGTCAGAAGGCCGCTATTGGCAAACCGGTCGATATTCCTGAAAATTTAGGGATATTCACCCTAAAAAAATTCACACGCCAGGCAGATTTTAGAGGAAACAATATCGGCGAAGCATTTATCGGCGAATACACACCGCCAAACGGAACTCCGGTCAATGTAACCTTGCCTCTGAAATTCCCAAGTTTTGATAAAATGCGCAAAGGCCAGGTCTTTATTGCAGTCGCCGATTTCGTACCCCGCTATTACACCGGTCTTCAGGTCAGCAAGGATCCGGGCGTCTGGGTGGTTTATATCGGATTTATTCTAATGATTATCGGAATTTACATTACCTTTTTTACGTCCCATCAGCAACTCTGTGTCGAGATCACTGCGGACGGCTCCAAAAGCCGGGTGATGGTTGCCGGGACTTCCAATAAAAACAAAATGGGGATGCACAAGCGGGTGACGCAGCTGGCTCACCAGCTGGAAAATCTGCCGCCCCCTAAATAATGGCACCCCTTCGCTATCGGTTAAATTAAATTTTGCTAAATAAAAAGGGACTGCTAAAGGGAAAATCATGAACAGTTCACTTATTTTATCCATCATTACGTTTGTCTACGGACTGGCCGGGTTTTTATATATTTTTGCCTGGATTTTTAAGAAGCCGGTAGCCGGCAAACTGGCATCATGGGTGGCCATCATCGGTCTCATCGGCAACACGGCCGGAATCATATTGCGCTGGGTTGAATCCTATCAGATGGGAATCGGGCATGCACCCTTTTCTAACCTTTACGAATCGCTGGTCTTTTTTGCCTGGACGATTGCGTTGATTTACCTGGTGGTCGAGCGCAAAGCCGCGAATCGCACGATCGGCGCCTTTACCATGCCGATTGCTTTTCTGGCAATGGCATATGCTTCCCTGAAAACCGGTATCAGTAGTGAGATCCAACCCCTTATCCCGGCCCTCAAAAGCAACTGGCTGATCGCACATGTTATTACGTGTTTTATCGGTTATGCGGCCTTTGCCACCTCGTTTGGTATCGGTGCGATGTATCTTATGAAACAGGGGCAGGAGACAGAAGCGGTGACCTGGCTGGATATTGCCAAGCCCCTGACACTGTTTATTTTCGTGTTGCTTTTTAGCCGGGTTCTGCTGGTGGGCAATTGGGCCATGGCGATTATCATCGCTTTACCGCTTTGCATTATTTTTTATATCGGTGTTCTGCTCGTCCGTCGAATGCCGCCGGATCTTAAAAACAGCTTGCTGGGCGTGTTTCCGGAGGCGGCCATATTGGATGAACTTGGTTATCAGGTCACCCTTTTCGGCTTTTTGTTTTTATCGATTGGCATTATTACCGGTGCGGTCTGGGCCAATTCCGCCTGGGGACGATACTGGGGGTGGGACCCCAAAGAAACATGGTCCCTGATTACCTGGTTCATCTACGCTACATTGCTGCATGCGCGCCTGATGCGCGGCTGGCGGGGGCGGCGCATTGCCTACCTGTCGCTGGTGGGCTTTGCTGCGGTTTTGTTCACCTATTTTGGTGTAAATTTGCTGCCCGGTCTGCACAGCTACGGTGCCTTTGGCCAATGATTTTGCTTGACAAAATCGCGCCAATTAAGGTAATCAATCACCTTTGCCAATATATGATCAGCGGTTCATATCGTATAACCTACTGTAATCGTTACTTATCGGTGACTACCGGCAATGATTGACCCATAGCTGTAATTGTTTGTAAAGACTTGTTTCCAACAACCCAGATACCCACGGAGTTTTTATGACATCAGAGGAACAAGCCAATGCGGCCATTGCGAAAGATCAGCAAACATCAACTTCATCTCCTGAAATAAACCCATCTACCGAAACCGATACCGATGGGGTCGGCGGACCCATTATCCTGTTTTTCATCCTCGGGTTGGCTGCCAGTCTCATTGTCGGCTGGGTGGTATTCCCAAAACTGCTCTACTCCCAGAAAAAGCAACCCATCGAATACAATCATGCCCTGCACAACGAGCTGGTTGAAGATGGTTGTGAAAGCTGCCACTTTTTTCGAGAAGACGGCTCCTATCACGGTGTGCCTAAACTGGATCAGTGCATCGAATGCCATGAGGAGGTCAACGGCGAAGATCCTGAGGAAGCCCGATTTGTCAATGAATACGTTGCCAATAATCGGGAAGTTCCCTGGTTGATCTATTCGCGGCAGCCCCAGAATGTATTTTTCTCGCATGTAGCCCATGTCAAAATGGGCGAAATAGACTGTGTGACCTGTCACGGGCATATCGGTGAATCCGAGAGCTTACCGATTTATAAACAAAACCGCATCTCCGGTTACAGTATTGATATCTGGGGCCGGAATATATCCGGTATCAAGCGCAACTCCTGGGACCGCATGAAAATGGATGATTGTGCTGAATGCCACCGCAGAGAAGGCGTCAATCAAAACAGCGTTCAAACCCTGCGCGGGGGTTGTTTTGTATGCCACCATTAATAAATGTTTTTTGATGGGTAAACGGACCCCGAATCGATCGTGTTTTCAATTATAAATGTGCTCATCTGAACAGGGAAAATTAAATGAAAGTAGATCGAAGAAGTTTTTTGGCATTCATTCTCGGCGGTGCCGCCGGTACGGCACTGTCGCCTTTACCCTGGAAAGTCACCGATGATATCTCCATCTGGAGCCAGAATTGGCCCTGGATTCCGATTCCGCCCAAAGGTGAAATCAGCCGGGTTCGCTCGGCCTGTACACTGTGCCCCGGTGGTTGCGGAATATCGGTAAAAAAAGTAGACCAACGGGTCATCAAAATCGAGGGTTTGGAGGGCCATCCGGTAAACGATGGGGGGCTTTGTCCTCTGGGAAACAGCGGCGCCCAACTCCTGTACGGGCCGACTCGCGTCCAGACGCCCTTAAAAAAGGTCAACGGCCGCTGGCAGAAAATATCGTGGCAGGACGCTATTGCCGAGTTGGCCGGCCAACTGCGGCAACTGCGCGCCGACGGCTCGGCGCATGCAGTGGGCTGGGTGGCCGGATCGGATCGGGGGACGGTTCCGGCGCTTTTCAACCGCTTTCTAAACGTTTACGGTTCTCCCAACTTCTGGCGGACCCCGTCCATCTGGGACGCATATGAACTGTCCCTCTACCTGATGCAGGGTACCCGCTCCATGGCCGGATTTGATGTTGCAAATGCGGACTTTGTCCTCAGTTTCGGCAGCGGACTTATTGAAGGTTGGGGCTCGCCCGGCTACATGTTTCGGGCCAAATCCGAACTGCGCAAGGCTGGCGGACGCATGGATCAGATTGAGCCGCGCCTGTCCAAAACGGCGGCCAAAGCCGATCACTGGATTTCCATCAACCCCGGCACCGAGGGGGCGCTGGCGCTAGGCCTGGCACACGTGATCATCAAAGAACAGCTGTATAATCGAAATTTCGTCAATGGCTATAGCAGCGGGCTTTCCGAGCGTTTCCAGCAGTTAATTGACGGTTTTCCGCCTGAAATTTCCTCAAAGATGACCGGCATTAGCGCCGGGACGATTTTAACGCTTGCCAGAGATTTTGCCGCCGCCCGTCGCCCGCTGGCTATTTGCGGGCAGGGTCAGGGGCATCTGCCCGGAAGCCTGCAAACCTTCCTGGCAGTGCATACCTTAAATGCACTGGTGGGTAACATCAACCAGCCCGGAGGTCTCTGGGCTGTGCCTGAACCGGATTATATTGAATGGCCGGAACTGGAAATTGATGCAGTTGCTGCCAAAGGCCTGCAGCAGCCGCGCATCGATGGCGCCGGTACCGACCGCTACCCGAACGCCCGCTATCTGCTGCATCGATTGCCCGAAGTGATCAATGCCAGTGCCGAATCACCGTTGCAGGTGCTGTTCATTGCCGATGCCAACCCGGCCTATTCGCTGCCGGATACCGCCGCAGTTGCAAGTGCCCTTGAGAAAATACCCACGGTGGTCAGTTTCTCTTCCTCTATGGATGAAACCAGTGCTCTGGCAGATATGATATTGCCCAACCACATGTTTCTGGAACGTTATCAAGATGTTGCCGGAGCCAGTGGCTTCCCGAAACCCATCATCAGTCTGGCCCAGCCGGCGGTCGAGCCTCTCTACAATACGCGCCATGTCGGCGATGTCGTTATTCAACTGGCCAAAGAATTGGGCCATACGATTGGCGCCGCATTTGAATGGGATGATTACAGCGCCTGCCTGGAAGAAACGCTGGGCGATCGCTGGGATGGGTTGATTGAAAATGGCTACTGGGTTGATGATGCTTTCAGCGGTGCGCAATGGGCGGACGCGTTTGAAACCGATTCAGCCAAATTTGAATTCACCAACAACGATATTCACACGCTGGCCGGATATGAACCGGTCAAGCCTGAAGGGGATGAAGCCGGCTACCCGTTACTGCTGGTGCCTTTTGACAGCATGCGGCTCAATGGCGACGGTCAACCGGGTGCGCCGCCGTTTATGATCAAGGCCCTAGAAGACACAATTCTAAAAGGGAATGATGTGCTCGTGGAAATTAACCCGGCTACCGCCAAACAGCTCGGGCTGTCAGAGGGTCGGCTTGCCACTCTGGCGACCCCCAAAGCATCGGCACGGGTGAAGATCCGCCTCACCCAGGGGATTATGCCCGGTGTTATCGCGATCCCACGGGGTCTGGGCCATACGGCTGATAACCAATTTTTGGCCGGCAAAGGTGTGAATTACAATCAGTTAAGCGGTCCGGTGGATGATCCGGCCTCCGGGTATAATGCGGCCTGGGGAATCAGAGCCAAACTGAGTTGAGCGTTCTAAATTTTAAATATGTTTTGTTTTCCGAAGGCATTCTGTCATTTGTAATTTAGAATTCAGAACCCTTCGGGATTGCCGATCTTACCGCATCTACTGTGTTAGATGCCGTTCCGCATAGGTCACTATAGCGGAACGACATCTGCCGTGTAGCTGCGGCAACCTGCCTGAGGCAGATAAACCTCGACAATCGCTCAACTCAGTTTACAAGCTGAGCGTTATATATCTAAATATTGAATAATGTCGATTGAATATTTGAGGAATTCTACCTTTTTAATTTAGTTCGCAATCGGCATTAGAGATCGCTAAAAAATAATGACCAAGGGGTGCTGATGAAAAACCAAAATGGCAAGAAGTTTGGAATGGTGATCGATCTGGACAAGTGCACCGGCTGCGGGGCATGCATGGTTGCCTGTTATGCGGAAAACAACATTCCGTTTCGTGCAGATGATACCGACAAGATGCTCAGCGTTTCCTGGATGCATGTATATAAACTCAATAATGGCAAATCGTTTCCAGACTACGAAGAATGTTTTTTGCCCCGTCCCTGCCAGCACTGTGAAGGGCATGCCGGGCATTCACCGTGCGTGTCGGTTTGTCCCGCAACTGCCACCGATTATGATATGGCCACCGGCATTGTCAGCCAGATTTATCCACGCTGCTTCGGGTGCCGTTACTGTATGGCTGCCTGCCCCTACCATGTGCGCCAGTTTAACTGGTGGGATCCGATCTGGCCTGACGGCATGGAGAAAATGCTCAATCCGAACGTATCGGTGCGCATGCGCGGGGTAGTTGAAAAATGCAGCTTCTGTATTCATCGCTACCAGCTGGCCATGGATCAGGCCTATATGGAAGGTCGGCGCGAGATCGAAGAAGATGAGTATCAAACCGCCTGCACCCAGGCTTGCCCCTCCGGTGCGATCACCTTTGGTGACCTTAACAATCACGATCATGCGGTTTATAAGCTGGCGCAACCGGATTCGGCTCACCATGGCCACTCCAAGAACCCCAGGGGCTTCCGTCTTCTGGAGCGCCTGGGCACCAACACCAAGATTTATTATCTGACCAGCCGCGAGTGGGTGCGCAAGGCCGGTGATAACTATTTGGAAGGTGAATTTCAAAAAAAGGCTCACAGCTAAGTTTTTATTGGCGATGACTTAAATTCAGCTATCATTTATTAGGAGCACGCAACTTATGGATACTGCATTAATTCCCAAGGGCGTTAAACGATGTCCCATCTGGCAATTTGCCTTGTGGATTGGCGCCAACGGCCTGGTATTGGCCTGGGGCGTATTTGCCATGCTGCTGGTCTACATCAAAGGGCTCAACCAGACCAATATGAACAACGCCTACGGATTTGCGTTGTGGATCTGGGCCGACCTGGCTGTCATCGCACTGGGCGGCGGCGCCTTTTTTACCGGCTTTCTACGGTATCTGGTCGGCAAAGATGAACTCAAAAATATTATCAATTATGCCGTGCTCATCGGGTTCATCTGTTACAGTTCCGCCCTGATGATCCTGGGTTTTGATATCGGCCAGCCGCTTAGAGGGTGGTTTATCTTCTGGCACGCCAATGTGCATTCCATGCTGACTGAAGTGGCTTTTTGCCTGACCTGCTATTTCATCGTGCTGACGATCGAATATATTCCCATGGTGCTGGAAAACCGTCGGCTTGATAAGATACCGTTTTTTCATCATCTGAGTCACAACATGCATGAGATCATGGCTGTGTTTGCCGCCACCGGCGCCTTTCTGTCTTTTTTTCACCAGGGCTCGCTGGGTGGCGTGCCCGGTGTCCTGTTTGGCCGTCCCTTCGGCTTTCGCGAAGGGATCCTGGTCTGGCCCTGGACCTTTTTTCTATTTACCTGGTCTGCGGCGGCGTTTGGCCCTTGCTTTACTATTTTTATTACCAAGATCACCGAGACCGTGACGCGTAAGAAACTGGTTAAAGACAACGTCATTGATCTGCTGGCGAAAATATCCGGCTGGATGATATTCACCTACATTATCGCCAAAATTATTGACACCATCTGGTGGGCCACGCACACCGCTCCCGCCAAAGGCTTCACCTTTATGGAATTTTACAGCAGCGGCCCGGACTCATGGTATGGTCTCTGGATTCTCTTTCTTGAAATTGTGATCGGCGGGATTGTGCCTGCTATTATTTTGATTACCCCCAAGCTTCGGAGGATGAACGGGCTGCTGTGGGTGGCCGTATTTTGTGGTGTTCTGGGTGTCAGCTTGAACCGCTGGGTGATGGTGCTTCAGGTGCTGGCGATTCCGGTGCTGCCCTTCGATAACTGGTTTACCTATTTGCCCAGCTGGCAGGAAGTTGCTACCACCATTTTGCCGGTGGCTTACGGTGTGATCATGATTTCAATTTCCTATCGCTATCTGCCGATTTTTCCGCAGGAGCGCGAATTAAACCCGATTGATGAGCCCGAACCTGCGGCCGTGGAAGTGAGCGCGCAACCCGAGCTGGATGTCGACGCACCCGAACCGGAACTCAGCCCGGCGGAGTCATAAGAAGTTAGTCAATAATTGGGCAAGTTGGCAATCGGTTGTTGTTCTTTTAGACTTAGTTTCTACCACGAAGACACAAAGCGTTTGGAATAAAAGATTCAATCACGAAAACACGAAATTTTAAAAAGCACGAAATAATAAAATTATAGATTATTTTCGAGTTTTCTTTCTTTCGTGCTTTCGTGGTAAGTGATCATTTTTGGTTTAGAGGCAACTGACGGTGCAAGTATAATATTGTTGCTTTTCACAAGTACCTGGAGGAAAGATATGTTTCCATTTAGTTTTGAATGGATCTGGGATGCCGGTCACATGGTTTTTCACGGGGGGCTGTGGTATGCCCTGACCATACTCGGCCTTGGCATGACGTACTGTGTCATCAAAGCTGTCTTGCAAGCCGCCAAAGGTGAGGGCGATAATCACCACTGATTTGAAATACCGATAGATGTCCTAAAGCGCTGCCCCCGTACCACCAGGGGAGCGCTTTTTTTCTTTGTGGTCTTTGTGCCTTTGCGGTTAATGAATTGCTCGGCCGTGTTTAAGCGTGAAAATCTCACCACGAAGACACACAGGTCACAAAGGATTTCAAGATCAAATTTTTAATATTTTTCTTTGTGTTCTTTGTGCCTTTGTGGTTATAAAATCATGCCATTGCGGTAACTCGATGAGGAGTTTGGATGGATAAAATCATCGTTGAAGGCGGGCGTGCGTTAAGGGGACAGGTGCGCATCAGTGGGGCAAAAAATGCAGCACTGCCCATTTTAGTATCATCGCTGCTGGCCGAAGGGACCAATACCTATTCCAATGTACCGCGCTTACAGGACATCGAAAGTATCAAAGCGCTGCTTTGCAATCTGGGCGCGCACGCGGAGGCGCACGGTGATACGGTCCATGTGGATACCGGACGAATTTTAAGCTGCGAGGCCCCCTATGATCTGGTGCGAAAAATGAGGGCTTCGATTCTCGTTTTAGGTCCCATGATGGCCCGCCTGCAAAAGGCCGTCGTTTCGCTTCCGGGCGGCTGCGCCATCGGCGCCCGACCGATTAACCTGCATTTGAAGGGGCTGGCGCAGCTGGGCGCCGATATTCATCTGGAACATGGCTATGTGCGGGCGGAAGCCAAAAAGTTAAAAGGTGCTGATATTTATTTCGATACCGTGACGGTTACCGGTACTGAGAACCTGATGATGGCGGCTGTTTTGGCCGAAGGCACCACCGTTTTGCGTAACGCGGCGCGTGAGCCCGAGGTCGTTGCGCTGGCAGAGGTGCTTAATAAAATGGGTGCCGATATTCAGGGAGCCGGCACGGCTGTGATAACGATAAATGGGGTCACATCCTTAAAGCCGGTATCGGTGCGCATCATTCCCGATCGGATCGAAACGGGTACCTTCATGATCGCCGCAGCCCTGACGCACGGCGATGTGACGCTGCTCGATTGTAATCCGGAGCATGTGCGTGCCAGCATTCACAAACTCAGGCGCGCCGGTGTCAAGATCAGCACCGCTGAAAATGCCATTCACGTTCGCGGCAATGACGAAATTATCAGTGTGGATGTCGAAACCCAGCCCTATCCGGGTTTTCCGACTGATATGCAGGCACAATTCATGGTGTTGATGTGCGTTGCCAGCGGAACCAGCACGATCACCGAAACCATATTTGAAAACCGCTTTATTCATGTCAGTGAATTGGAGCGTATGGGCGCTGATATAAAAATATCCGGGCACACGGCGATCGTTAAGGGCGTTCCCGCTCTGTCGGCCGCTCCTGTAATGGCCACCGATTTAAGAGCCAGCGCCTCCCTGATTCTGGCCGGTCTGGTGGCTGAAGGCCAGACCGAAGTCAATCGTGTCTACCATCTGGACCGCGGCTATGAAACCATTGAAAAAAAGTTCAGCCAGCTGGGCGCCGCCATTAAGCGTATTAAATAAAGAGTTGGTTTGTTTGCTGCCCGTCGTTTAAAATGACATGACCGCTTGAGGGTATCGGATCTACCTCTGAAGCATAGAGCTTTCACATGGCAAGTCAGATCTATTCACGGCCTATCGCGCCGCTTTTGTTTGCACTGATGGGCGGTATTCTTTTCGGCGCTCATTTTGCGGGCCTTATTGTTGCCGCTGTCATTATGAGTTGTTTGAGTGCTGTATGGATCGCATACCGCATCTGGTGCCGCCGGGCCAACCGCTGGGCCCCCATTATTTTATTTGTCGCGCTGGGCTATACCTCCATCCAACCCTGGGTTTCACCCCGCCTGTCGGCCGATCACATTGATTCCTTTTCAGATGAAACCCGCTGGCAGATTGC
>JASFIG010000057.1:0-16331 GCA_050122795.1 Desulfobacterales bacterium | reverse complement strand
TGCGAAAGCTCGATGGGCATGTCGTCCTCGAGGAAGATCTAAAAAATATCGCTCGCTGGCAAAAAAGCTATGATACACCGGTTGAAATACCGTATCACCCGGCACGAGTGCTGATGCAGGATTTTACGGGTGTTCCGGCGGTGGTCGATCTTGCAGCCATGCGCGATGCCGTCAAAGACCTGGGCGGCGATCCGCAAAAAATCAATCCACTCGTTCCGGTGGATCTAATTGTCGATCATTCGGTACAGGTCGATTATTTCGGCACGGCCGAAGCCATCACCCAGAATGTTGCCAAAGAATATGAACGCAACGCCGAACGCTATGCCCTGCTCAAGTGGGCCCAGAAAAGCTTTGATAATTTCAACGTCGTGCCCCCCAACTCGGGCATCTGCCACCAGGTCAATCTGGAATATCTGGGGCGGGTAGTCATGACCGAAAAAACCGGTAACGGGACTTTGGCCTATCCGGACACCCTGGTGGGCACCGACTCGCACACCCCGATGATCAACGCCATCGGGGTCATGGGATGGGGCGTCGGTGGCATCGAGGCCGAAGCGGTTACGCTCGGGCAGCCCTATTACATGTCCATTCCGCAGGTCATCGGCGTCAAGCTGATCGGTGAGCTGCCAGCCGGCACGACAGCAACCGATCTGGTGCTGACCGTCACCGAGTTGTTGCGCCAGCTCAATGTGGTAGAAAAATTTGTGGAATTTTTTGGATCCGGCATGAAAAACCTGACCGTTACCGACCGGGCCACCCTGGCCAACATGACCCCCGAATACGGCGCTACTCTCGGCTTTTTCCCCATCGACGAGAAAACCATCAATTATCTGAAAATGACCAACCGCGCCGATCGGGGCCAGATCGTTGAAGCCTATGCCAAAAAACAGGGACTCTTCTACACCGATGCCAGCGAGCCCGAATACTCTGAAATCGTCGAGCTGGATCTGTCCACGGTGGTGCCCTGCGTTGCCGGTCCGGCGCGACCCCAGGATCGCATCAACCTCAGCGACCTGAAGCAAAACTTTGCCACCCAGCTGGGCTGTGATTATAAGCGCGACACGGATATCGGGCATATATCCAAATATCACGATGAGTCCGGCTCGAAAAGCAGCCGTCCTGAAGACTGCGAGCCCAAAAAGAAATCCTGTCAGGTGATCGTCAACGGTGAGCCAGCCACGCTTTGTGACGGCCACGTCGTCATCGCAGCCATTACCTCCTGCACCAATACCTCCAATCCGTTTGTGATGCTGGGCGCCGGACTGGTGGCCAAGAAGGCCGTTGAAAGGGGACTGCGCGTGCCCGCCTATGTAAAAACTTCCCTGGCACCGGGCTCCAAGGTTGTTATTGATTATTTAAAGGACGCCCGATTGCTTTCCTACCTGGAAAAACTGGGATTTTACCTGGCCGGATTCGGCTGCACCACCTGCATCGGCAACAGCGGGCCGCTGCCGCCTGAAATTGATAAGGCAATTAAGGACCAAGATTTAACCGTGGCGGCGGTGCTTTCGGGCAACCGTAATTTTGAAGCCCGCATTCATCAACAGGTCCGCGGGAATTTTCTGGCATCACCGATGCTGGTGGTGGCCTTTGCCATCGCCGGCAGCATCGATATTGACCTGACCAGTGAACCGCTGGGCAAGGATGCCGACGGCCGGCCGGTATATTTGAAAGACATCTGGCCAAGCACCGAAGAAATTGAAAACCTTATCCAGCGGCATGTCAAGCAGCAGTATTTCAAAGAGGAATACGCCAAAATCTTTGATGGCGATGAGTTCTGGCAAAAGCTGCCGGTAGCGGAAAGCACCACCTTTGAGTGGCAGGAGCAATCGACTTACATCCGTAAGCCGCCTTATTTTCAGGGATTTGCCCTGGATATCGGCGAAGCGGCGGATGTTCAAAATGCCGGTGTGTTGCTGATTTTAGGCGATTCGCTGACCACCGACCATATCTCGCCGGCCGGCGCCATCCCGCCGGATTATCCGGCCGGGCAATACTTGATCGAAAAGAAAGTCGCGCCGGCTGATTTTAATTCCTACGGATCCCGCCGGGGCAACCACGATGTCATGATGCGCGGCACCTTCGGCAACATCCGTATCAAAAACAGGCTGGTAGATCCCAAAGAAGGCAGTTATACGCTTAAATTTCCCGAGCACCAGGAGATGTTTGTTTATGACGCCGCCATGCAATACATGGCAGAAAATAAACCACAGCTGGTTTTGGGCGGCAAGGAATACGGCACCGGCTCATCACGGGACTGGGCGGCAAAAGGATCCCAGCTGCTGGGCATCAAGGCCGTGATTGCCGAATCTTTTGAACGAATCCACCGCAGCAATCTGGTGGGCATGGGCGTGCTGCCGCTCACCTTCAACGAGGATGACAGCTGGCAAAGCCTGGGACTGGACGGCTCGGAGACGTACACCATCAGCGGCATTGACAGCATCGCACCGCTTAAAACCCTTGGTGTGCAGGCGGTTAAGCCGGACGGCAGCAAAATTGAGTTTGATGTCACCGCCCGCTTGAACACCGATATCGATGTGGCATATTTCAAACACGGTGGCATTTTGCCGTATGTATTACGTAAAATATTGGCCGATTAAGCTACTGACAGCAGAAGTGCTGCTACGCTGGTCTATAAGATGCGTTAATTCACTTTAGAATCGTCCTCGTCCTCGTCGTCGTCCTCGACCTGGAGCCGACAACGAGTACGAGAACGACGACGAGCACGAGGACGATATAACATACGAGGCAAAGCAAACGGGCTGTGTAAATCATAAAAGCCACCTACAAAATAAAATAAGAAAGGCTCAATCATGGGAACTGAAAATCGGATCACCATAAACGCGGACGGCACCCTAAATGTCCCGGATACACCCCGCATTCCGTTTATTGAAGGCGACGGCATCGGACCGGAAATCTGGCAGGCAGCATGCCAGGTGATCGATGCGGCCGTTGAAAAAGCGTATGCGGGACAAAAAAAGATTGTATGGCTCGAGGTATTGGCCGGTGAAAAGGCATTTAATAAAACCGGTAACTGGCTGCCGGATGAAACACTGGCTGATATTGAAAAGCATGCGGTGGCGATTAAAGGCCCCATGACGACCCCTGTGGGAAAAGGGATCCGCAGCCTGAATGTAACGATCCGCCAGGTTCTTGATCTGTATGCCTGCGTGCGGCCGGTAAAATATATCAAATCGGTTCCCAGTCCCGTGAAAGATCCGCAAAGCGTTAATATGGTCATTTTTCGTGAAAATACCGAGGATCTGTATGCCGGTATCGAGTATCAATCCGGCAGTCCGGATGCCGACAAGGTGCGCCGATTTTTAAATGAGCAAATGGGCACAACCTTGCCTGCCGATGCGGGTATCGGCATCAAACCGATCAGCGCGACCAATACCAAACGGCTGGTGGCCAGAGCGATTGCGTATGCCCTGGAAAACGGCTTTGACAGTGTGACGCTGATGCACAAGGGCAATATCATGAAATTCACCGAAGGCGCTTTCGCCCAATGGGGCTATGATGTGGCTGCCGAAAAATTTAAAGACCAAACCATCACCGAAGCAGAGCTGTGGGACGACCATCAGGGCAAGCAACCGCACGGTAAGGTAGTGATCAAAGATCGCATCGCCGACATGCTCTTTCAGCAGGTCCTTTTGCGCCCGAATGAATTCGGCGTGATTGCCACGCCAAACTTGAACGGTGACTATCTGTCAGATGCGCTTGCCGCCCAGGTGGGCGGATTGGGGATGGCACCGGGCGCCAATATCGGCGATCAATGCGCCGTCTTCGAGGCCACTCATGGCACCGCTCCCAAATATGCCGGCCTGGACAAAGTCAATCCCAGCTCGTTGATCCTCTCGGGCGCCATGATGCTGGATCACATGGGATGGCGTGAAGCATCCCGCCGGGTTCGCGACGCTCTGCAAGCCGCCATTGAAGCCAAAACCGTTACCTACGATCTGGCCCGCCAGATCAGAGATGCAAAGCAGGTCAAGTGCTCCGAATTTGGCCAGGCGATCATCTCACACATGGGCTAACTATGGTTCCTGGGTTCAGGGTTCAGAGGTTAGGGATCAGATGCCGTTGCTCGCCGTTATTATCCTCTAAACCTTTGAACGTTGAACCTTTGAACGTTGAACCTTTGAACCTGAGAACTGACACCTCGTTGTAAGTTTCACTACGGATAGACGACACAGAGAAGCGAGTTTTTTACTGAATTATAGGAGACATATTTGATGGAAACCTATTACAAACCGGAAGATCTTCCTAAATTTGAAGAAATCGGTAAAGAGGTGCCGGAACTGGCCCGCAAATTCTTTGAATATTACAATGCCGTTTTTAGCGAAGGAGAATTGAGCGAACGCGAGAAGGCGCTGATCGCCCTGGCGGTCGCCCACGCGGTCCAGTGCCCCTACTGTATCGATGCTTACACCCAGGCCTGTCTGGAAAAAGGATCCAACCTGGCTGAAATGACTGAAGCCGTCCACGTCGTCACTGCCATCCGTGGCGGTGCATCCCTGGTTCACGGCGTTCAGATGCGTACCATCGCGGACAAATTATCCATGTGACCGAGACCCGATGCCCGAGCAAGCAAACATAACCCAAATGAAAGCGTCTTCACAGACCAGGGCATCTGAAATCATGCCATTTAAGTCCATGCTGGACCAGCATGCGCTTAAACTTGCGCGCCAGACTACGGTGACCTTGCAGATCAATCTAGGCTTTCTGTGCAATCAGACCTGCCGCCACTGCCATTTGAATGCCGGACCGGCCCGAAAAAGGGAAAATATGGACGCGCAGACGCTCAAAGCAGTCGTCGCGTTTGCAAAGCGTTGCCGTTTTGAAACCGTCGACATTACCGGAGGCGCACCGGAACTCAATCCGCTGCTGCCCGATTTAATTCAGCAAATCTCGCCATGGACGCCGCGAATCATGCTGCGCTCCAATCTGTCGGCGCTAAAGGAACATACGAATGGCCTGCTGGGCGTACTCACATCCCATCGGGTGGTGATCGTGGCCTCATTTCCATCGCTGAACCTTTCCCAGACGGATGCGCAGCGGGGAGAGGGCATTTTTGACGAAAGCATCGCCATGCTAAAGAGGCTCAATGCTCGGGGCTACGGTCGTGACGGATCCGGTCTGGAGCTGAACCTGGTCTCCAACCCCACCGGGGCCTTTATGCCGCCCAATCAGGAACAGATCGAAAAGCGCTATCATCAAATTCTGGAGCAAAAGTGGGGGCTGACGTTTAACCGCCTGTTTAATTTTGCCAATGTGCCGCTGGGCCGCTTCGAGCAATGGCTGATACAAACGGGCAATTATGAAGCCTATCTTCAGAAACTGGTGGGCGCTTTTAATCCCTGTGCGGTCGAAGGGCTGATGTGTCGCAGTCAGATTTCGGTTTCCTGGGATGGCTATCTGTACGACTGTGACTTCAACCTGGCACGCGGTCTTTATATGTGCGGCCGGAAAATCCATGTTTCCGAGATGGCGGGGCCACCGGAAGCGGGCAACCCTATCATGACGGCCGAACACTGCTATACCTGTGCGGCCGGCTCGGGTTTTACCTGAGGCGGCAGCATTAGCACCTGAGTTCAGGTAGAAATGGTTTCAAAACCCCATCTGAGGCTCAATGGCTGCGTTGTCCCGCACATAATAATGCTCACGTACTACGTGTACGCTCCGCTTCCAATGTTGCGGGACGCCTTGCCCTCGAACCTGATCTGAGGCTTTGAAACCACTTCAAGGAGAAAACCAATGCCGGCAGCGCGGCCTGAACGCTTGATTATCTTCACCCGCTTTCCCGAGCCTGGAAAAACCAAAACCCGTCTGATTCCGGCTCTGGGCGCCCAGGGGGCTGCTCGCCTGCAACGCCAGATGACCGAACACATCATCGCCACAGCGGCAAGCCTCAACGGCCAAAACGGACCGAGCGTCGAAGTTCGCCACGAAGGCGGCAATGCCGTTCTGATGCGGGACTGGTTGGGGTCGCATTTGACCTACCGACCGCAGGGTGGCGGCAGCCTGGGCCGCCGCATGCAACGGGCTTTCGAAGCGGCGTTTGAAGACGATGCGGCGGCGGTTGTTATCATCGGAAGTGACATTCCGGGAATGACAGGCGACATTCTTCGCCAGGCTTTTGAGGCGTTGCGTCAAAAAGATCTGGTGCTGGGCCCGGCCAAGGACGGCGGTTATTACCTGATCGGCATCCGAAGAACGCTATCGGCTGAAACCTACGGCCGGTTGTTTGACGGGATCGACTGGGGCAGCGACCGCGTTATGTCGCAGAGTCTGCAAATTGCCAACGATCTTGGGCTCGATCTGACCTGTCTGGAAAGTCTGGCCGATGTGGATCGGCCCGGGGATCTGTCCGCCTGGCAGCAAGTGCAAAACCTATCGGTCATCATTCCGGCGCTCAACGAAGCCGCCACCATCGAAAACACCCTTTCCGCTCTGAATGGTATCGACCATCTTGAAGTGATCGTTGTTGACGGCGGCAGTACCGACGAGACGGTGGATCTGGCCAGACGGCAGGGTGCTAAAGTGCTGCAAACCCAACCGGGCAAAGCCCGCCAGATGAACTGCGGGGCTGCAGCAGCATCGGGTGAGGTGCTGGTTTTCCTGCATGCTGACACCCGCCTGCCCGATAATTTCAATCGTCTGATCCTTGCGGCGCTGGAGCAAACAGGAGTGGCCGCCGGCGCCTTCCGGCTGGCTATCGATTCCCGCGCAGCTGGCATTCGCTTTATTGAACGCGTGGCCGATATGCGCTCCCGGTATTTGCAGCTACCGTATGGCGACCAGGCCCTGTTCATGAAAAAATCAATCTTTGATGCCATCGGTGGATTTGCGGACGTGCCGATCATGGAAGACTTTATTCTGGCGCGCCACTTGCGGCGTAAAGGTAGAATTGCTATCCTGCCCGCTGCGGTCATTACCTCGCCGCGCCGCTGGTTGCATTTCGGTATTTTAAGAACATGGCTGATCAATCAGATGATCGTTGTCGCCTTTTACCTGGGAATCGCTCCCGAACGACTGGCCCGCTGGTATCGCCGCGAAACCGGCAAAAACGATAATTAAATTATTGGTAACAGTGCATGTGGAATTGGAGTAGAAGACAATTTTTAAAGCTAGCCCTGGCCGGCCTAATCGGCACAACGGGCAGCTTTTCTTTTCTAAAGCGCTATAAGCAAAAACATCATATTGTCGATATTGTCGAATTCCCCGATCCAATTCTACGCGCCGTGTCGGAACCGATTGAATTGATCGATAACACCACCGTTACCCTCGCAAATTCGATGACTGCAATTTTGCAGTACCATGCACCTTTTGCCTTTTTATTCAAAGCATCCCTTTATAATGGATTGGCGGCACCGCAGATCGGTGTGCAAAAGCGCATCATTGTATGCGGCTTACGTGGCGAAATTAAAGCACTGATTAACCCTGAAATAGTGGAGAAAAGGGGAACGATTACCAACAGTGAATATTGTCTGTCGCTGCCGCAATATGAGCGCAAATTGATCGCCCGCTCTCAGATTGTCAGGGTAAAGTATCAGACACTGGAAAATAAAGAAAAAATTATCAGTGCCCAGAGCAGCTATGCTGCCCTTCTCGAACATGAGATCGATCACCTCAACGGGGTGCTCTATATCGATTATTAGAAGTGGTTTCAGTGCCCCGTCTTAAGCTCAGCGGTCCGCCTCACTCACAAGTCCCATCCCTTGACTTAATGATTTGGCCCCTTATTATAAACGGTGGCGTTCTTTTCGGCAAAATTCAGGTGTTAAGTTTAGCACGACATGAGCCGATATAATGGAAAAGCAACTCCGTTTTTGGGGTAACCCGTATGGGTTTGAATGGGTTCGAAGCCTTGCAGTCAAGGCCGCGGGATGCCGGGTATTTTAAGAATTTGATAAATGTCGTCCTTTTTGTTATATTTACATTATCATTGAGAATCTTTGAGCGGTAATGGGGCCTAACAGTGCTGAGCGATCTGCATCTCCCGATAAGATTGCCCGCCTTTAATAACCATTCTCCGTTTTTTTATATCCTGAAAATTTAGCGCAAAACTCTATTGGTATCTCAGTCGGATTCTCCTGGGACGCTGGACAAAGTTGCACGAATGTTGAACCGCACAGCGACAATTGACCGTTGAGCAGGTAAGAGGAAAAATGATTGATCATCACCGCATTCAGTTTGAAAGACCCGATCTAGCGCAATTAAAGGCAAAACATACGGTCGTAGACCTGCATTTTCATTCGCACTATTCGGACGGGCATAATTCGATAGGGGCGATTGCCCAAAAAGCACGCGAACTGGGTATCGGCATCGCTGTAACCGATCACAATGAAATCCGGGGTGCCCTTGAAATTTCGCAGTACCGCGATATCCTGAGCATACCGGGTATTGAAATGACGTCCTCGGAGGGGACCCATATTCTGATCTATTTTTATCAGTTGGATCAGCTGGAAGCCTTTTATCATGATCACGTTGTTCCCCACATGGGCCATGATATCATGAGTTCCACCGTGCTTCCGATGGAAGCCATCATCAAACGGGCCCGCAAATTCAAAACCGTTATCATCTTCCCGCACCCGTATTGCGGGGTTTATACCGGCATTCAGAATTCATATTTTTCCGATGATCGGCGCGAGCGCATATTTTCCATGGTGGATGGCGTCGAGGTCATCAATTCTGAAAACATGAAAATATCAAATCTGCGCAGCGCGGTTTTGGGCTTTAATCTAAACAAAGGCATCACCGGCGGCAGTGACGGTCATCGTGTGGCCCAGATGGGCAGAGTCGTTACCTATGCGCGTTGTCGGCGCAACAGCAAGGCTTTCCTGGATGCCATCAGAAAGAAAAAGACAAGGGTGGTGGGAAAGGAAATCGACCTGATACGCAAGGTGACATCAAACGGTGTAAAGCTCAGAAACAACATAAAAAATTACCCGGATCTGGTCGAAAAGAATCTCAAATACGGCTATACGGTCATCAATTCGAAATCAAGGGAAATCAAAGAAAATGTAAAACGCAGCTGGAATGGTAAGAAAAGAGAGCGGCAAAGAAACTACCGCGCTTTTTAACCATTTAAGGTGATACTGACAACATGCATCCATTTGCATGCATCGAAATAAAAACGCCGGGGATTTGACATCCCCGGCGTTTTTTTGCTTTAAAACCCATATCAGGATTCAGGAGCCGTTTCTTTATCATCCGGAGTCAGGTCTGTAATGTCTGTGCCCCCGCATTCGGGGCAAAAAGTGTGGGTCTGATCGTGCGACCCATCAGCGGTCCGATCGAGTTCCGCGTCTTTTCCCCGCCAACCGCAGTCCGGACATTCTTTATGCTTAAACCCACAATACAGTCATTTAAATTAAAGAAATTAATTTGATTTGTTCAAAATATAAATTAATTTGATTTGATTATAAAAAAAATTAATTTTTGCTTGACAAAAAATTAATTTTTATTATATTTAACTTAAAACAGCATGGAGGTACTGGCATGCATGACTGGCAACAGCTAACCGATCTTACCCGGAACAAGAAAATCAGCATCGAACGCGTTAAAATTATCGAATCCGGCATTGCCATCGATGGCAATTTTGAGCTGCCCCCTCTGGCCCAGTTGAGTATGGATGATCAAATTTTTGTGGCTGCATTTGTTAAAAGCCACGGATCGATCAAAGATATGGAAGAGCTGTATGGGGTCAGTTACCCCTCCATTAAAAACAGGCTCAACCGCATATCAAAGGCTTTTGATTTTATCGATCTGACACCGGCGGACTCTGCCGGCGATATTCTCGAAGACCTCGAGAAGGGCAATATTACTTTTGATCAGGCCATAGAGTCACTTAAAGAATGATACCCTGGTTGGTAAAAATTCAATTTGGCGGTCATTACAAAAAACGCAAACGGATTTGGATTCCGCTGCCGCTGGTGTATATCCCGCTACTCGTCCTGGCTGCTCTGCTTTCGCCCCTGCTGCTCATTGTCGCCATTGTCCTATTGGTTTGGAAGGGATTCAATATGTTTAAAGCCACAGCGGCCTGTTTGATGATGCTGGCGGCAACGCGCGGATTCTTAATCGATGTCAGCTCCGCAAAACAAAATTTTCAGATTGCCGTTAAATGAAAGGAGAATCATCATGAGCGAAGAGCGTAAAAAAGTCCTCGAAATGCTGGCAGAGGGCAAAATTACCGTTGACGAGGCCGAACGGCTGTTGGAGGCCCTCAAAAGAAAGGGCACTCAAACGTCACCGCAAACGGCATTAACACAAAGCTTAAACAACCTGCCCAAATATTTATTTGTCAAAGTGGATGCGGTCGACGGGGATAAGGTCAATATCCGGGTGCCCTTGAAGCTTGTCAAGGCCGGAATTAAATTGCAGGCCCTGCTGCCCCAGGATGCCCAGGATAAGATCAATGCCAAACTCAATGAAAAGGGCCTAAACCTGGAGGACTTCACGGCCGAAAACTACAAGGATATTCTGGATGCCCTATCCGAATTTCATGTGAATGTGGATGATAAAAAAGGCGATAAGGTTCGAATCTATTGCGGCAACAGCTAGTGTGGCGTCCCAGAAATAATTGACAAAATAAGAGCCGGGCATATCGTTTTCTGAAAGACGCTATGAACTTCAAAGTGCCGGTGCAGCGTGTGGGTCAACAATCGGCATAGCGCCTTTTGAACACATTAATCTATTAAATCAAGATGTGAAATCCCGTTTTTGAAGCGGGGTCAAAACAATATGCCCGTCTACCAGGGAAAATATACAGATCGCCTATTGGTACCCATGCCAGATCAAAAATTTGCCAATTGCTGGATAATTTCGTATAGATAAGGGTGTGACATATAAATTTTCAGGAGCTGTTACGATGGAAACCATTTCCAGAAGAAAATTTTTGGCGATTTTGTCTGCGCTGTCATTTTCCTATCCCTTATCGGTTGTCGCGACTTCTTCAGGTAAAAATAACCAAGAAGCCAACGAAAAGTTTCCGATAACCAAGACTGTTTTAAAAAGCGCCTATGAAGCCGAAAAGCGGGCGCATGAAAATTATGTCTGTTATTCCCAAAAGGCGATCGAGGAGAAATATCCCAATATCGCCTATCTTTTTAGCGCCTTTTCAATGTCTGAAAAAATACATGCCGACAACTACAAACGCATCCTGGCCGCCATGAACACGGCGCCCCGGGAACCTCGATTTGAAGTCTTAATCCTGGATACCAAAGCAAATTTAATGAAGGCCACAGAAGCTGAACTAAAAAAGATCGAAAAAACCTATCCGGATTTTTTGGCGACACTCAAAACAGAATCACATGATCAGGCCGTTATCAATTGCATGTATTCTTGGAAATCCCACCAGCAGCATCAGCGTAAAATCAATGAAATTCACAAATATTCGGAATATTTTTTCGATCGCGTGGCCCAGAAAATCGAGGGCCTCAAACTGGACTTCCATATATGTGGGATCTGTGGTTCTACAATAGATGATGCCCCGCAAACCCCTTGCAACATCTGTAACATGCCGGCTACCTATTATGATAAAGTCAACAAGCCTGCTTGAACACCAGGCAGGCTGATAACCGCCACATCTAACGTTAAGCCCGACCGCCCCGCCTTCCTCCAAGCTACCGAACACCAGCTGCACCCGTCGATCATTCGCCTGAAAGATTCTCTTGACAGAATATACCACAATGTGGCATATAAAAGCCGGCGTACGCCTGCACCGAACGATGATCCGGTCGAGCCTTCCCGCTGGATGATTTTTCTTCAAGCGATACCTCTTGCTGAACAGACGCTTGCCATGACCGCCTTATTCGCCGGAAATCAGCAGGGAGATCTGATGAAAACAGACAGCTGCACCCATAGATTTATAGCGCTTGTCAAAAAAACGTTCCGTTTGCGGAAGGTTTTTTTGCTACAAGCGCTTATGCCGCCATCCTTTTATTCGGAACGCATTGATGACAAGCGGTATGACCCGCCGCAACGCATCAGCCGGCTGCGGTTATATGCTCGCATTTTCGTTGCGCTGGCTTTTTTGATTATTTTAGCCTTCTGGCTGGATTATTGGCTCAGAGGCGAAATGGGGATCGCCCACAAATTTAATGAACTCATGCAAGGGCGTTGGACTACCGGGATCTTGATCGGCGGCGGCATTCTGTATGTTCTGCTGTTGAGCCTGCCCTTTGTGCCCGGCGTCGAGCTGGGAGTTCTGCTGATGTGTGTTTTCGGCAAAGAGGGAATCGTTTTTGTTTATTTTGCCACCGTCGCCGGTTTAAGCCTGGCATTTTTATTGGGCCGTTTGTTACCGAAGGATTGGGCGGAATCGCGCCTGCAAAAACTGGGTTTTAGCCGGGACCGCGATAACCCTGACGATGGAATTGAGGGCATGCTCGACACGCTTACCCGCAACTCTCGATTCCGCCAGAGCCGCTTCTGGTCTTTTTTGTCAAGATATCGCTATCTGACGATAGCTGTTTTATTTAATATTCCGGGAAATTACCTGATCGGCGGCGGTGGTGGAATTTCTTTAGCCTGTGGGATCAGTCGCCGCATCTCGTGGAAATGGTTTTTGCTGACCGTCGTGCTGGCGGTTTCTCCGGTGCCCCTGCTGGCTTTTTTCGGCGTCATTCAGCTGGAGACATTTTTAGGAATACCAAAAGAGTAGATCACGTCCCCCGCATGAATGCGGGATTTCACATCTGATCCAAAAAATAGCGGTGTTCAACAAAGCAAGGCGTCGATTCGGTTTGAAAGCGAAGCGTACACGAAGTACGTGAGCATTTTAAACCGAATCGCAACAAAGCCATTGGGCGTGAGATGCATTTTTGAGATCGTTTTTAAAATGGGCCAGATAGTTTACATGCGTATTCCCGCCTAAACGATATCGCTTTAAAAACGGATTATACTGCAGGCCGCACAGATCCGCAGGCACCAGCCCGGCCACCCGGGCCCAATCTTTGAGTTCGGCCGGCTTGATAAATTTGCGATAGGTGTGGGTACCTTTGCGCACCAGACCCAGAATATATTCCGCGCCGACAATGGCGAATAAAAAGGATTTCAGATTGCGGTTGAGAGTGGCAAAAAATACATCCCCGCCCGGTTTAACCAGAACACTACAGGCTTTGATCACCGAGGCCGGATCCGGAACGTGCTCCAGCAATTCCAGGCAGGTGACCACATCAAATTGGGCCGCATGGGTTTCGGCAAATTGTTCGGCCGTCGCCTGTTGATAGTCCACTACCAGGCTTGATTGGCCCAAATGCAAGCGGGCGACCCCCAGTGCAACTTCTCCCATATCGATTCCGGTGACCACGGCCCCCAGCGCCGCCATTGACTCGGACAGAATACCGCCACCACAACCCACATCCAGGACCGCCTTGCCGACCAGCGGCGCGCGATGGTTGATATAGTCCAGCCGCAGCCCGTTGATATCATGCAGGGCCTTGTAATCTCCCTGCCGATCCCACCAGATGGGGGCCATGGCTTCAAATCTGGCAATCTCCGCCGGGTCAATATTGGACAGGGGTTTATCGGTATGATTTTTAGTCATCGGTAAATGGCGAATTCGTCAGCGCTTTAACTAAAAATTAACAGTTAGTCGTCCGTTGCTGGTGGTCCGTTGAAAAATAAAGGTTTTGCTACTGACAACAACCAACGGACAACGAACCATTGTTTAATTGCCTGAATTCACAATACGGCTATTTATGATTTTTTACCGACCAGGCCCCATAATTGTGACAATAGCATGCCGGCCAGCATCAGTCCGCAACCGAAAAGGCCGCGGGCCGACATGATTTCATCCAGTATCAGCCAGCCGCCGACGGCTGCAAATACGGCCTCCATGCTGAGTAAAATGGCGGCATGAGCCGGGTGCGCATCCCGTTGGGCAATAACCTGGAGGGTATAAGCGATGCCTACGGAAAGAAGGCCGCCATATAAAATGGGGATGGCCGCCTGAGAAATGGCCTGCATGCTGATGTCTTCGATGACGGCCGCAGTGAGCAGACTCAGGACGGAACAGGCCAGATACTGAGAGAACGCCAATTTGATTGGATTGATACGGGGTGACAGCCAGCTGATAATCAGAACGTGGGCGGCCCAGAAAAAAGCACCGATCAGGACCAGCAAATCGCCCGGGGCGATCGTAAATTGTTCGGTCACACTTAAAAAATACAGTCCGATGGCGGCCATAAGAGCGCCGATCCAGGTTCCGATATTCGGCTGTTGCCGCCAGAACAGGCCCAGGATCGGCACGATGATAACATACAGACCGGTAATAAAACCGGCTTTTCCGGCAGTTGTGTAGACCAGTCCGATTTGCTGCAGCGATGCCCCTGAGAAAAGCGCCAGGCCCAGAGCGCCGCCGCCGATAAGGATGGTTTTCAGACCGGCCGGTGGCAGGACGTTGCGCGAAGATACCGGCTCATCACTGCTCAGGATGACCAGTGGCAACAAGGACAGGCTGCCGATGGCAAATCGAATGCCGTTAAACGTAAAGGGGCCGACATAGTCCATGCCTACGCGCTGGGCGACAAAGGCAAAGCCCCATATGATGGCGGTGGTCAGCAGCAACGCATCCGATTTTACGGTTCCGGCTTTCATAAAGTCTTATCCCGCTGTCAGGGTGTCCATTTAAATCAGGGGCACCATACTTTCTACCCCTGTTGTAGTCAAGAAAAGAACGGAATCACCACAAAAGGCTTGATAATCCAGATTTGCGAGAATAAATTAGGGGAGCTTCGAGCAGTATCTGGATGCCCGCCTACGCGGGCATGACGGTAAAAGCTTCTCGGCTCAATAATTATCACCTGCGTTTTCTGCTTTTTGGCAAAGGATATATAAGGAGGGCACGAAAATGAACCTGGCCAGGTTTCCCCGCCGCTGTTACACAGAGGGAAAAACGCCGATCGAAAAACTGACCCGGCTTTCAGCAGAGCTGGGAGGACCCACGATCTACATGAAAAGAGACGATCTGCTCGGACTGGCCGGTGGCGGCAACAAAACCCGCAAGCTGGAATTTCTGGTAGCCGATGCATTGCAGCAGGGTGCCGATACCTTGATTACCTGCGGGGCGGTGCAATCCAACCATTGCCGCCTGACACTGGCTGCAGCCGTCAAAGAGGGGCTCAAATGCAGGCTGGTTTTGGAGGAACGGGTGCCCGGCAGTTATCGCCCCGAGGCCGGCGGCAATAATTTTTTGTACCGCTTGCTGGGCGTCGAAAAGATCACGGTTGTTGCCGGCGGCTCCGACATGCCGGCAGCCTTGCAGCAGGTGGCAGACGAAGTCGCCAGCGAGGGCCGCAAAGCCTACGTCATTCCCGGCGGCGGTTCCACCCCTCTGGGCGCGACCGGTTATGTGGCCTGTGCACAGGAAATCCAGGACCAGACCTTTGATCTGGGCATCAACATCGATCATGTGGTTTGTGCCAGCGGCAGTGCCGGCACCCATGCCGGCCTGGTCACAGGATTTTACGGAAACAACAGCAATATGCCGGTCAGCGGAATCAATGTCAGCCGCTCAAAAGATGAGCAGGAGCAGCTGGTATACGAGCTGGTCAAAGAGACCGCCGTGCATGTGGGTATCTCCGCAGACATTCCGGCCCGGTCCGTGCGCTGCTATGATGAATATGTCGGTCCGGGTTATTCGCTGCCCACAGCAGAAATGGCTGAAGCCGTCCGCATGCTGGCCGGCCTGGAAGGCATCCTGATGGACCCGGTCTACACAGGCAAGGCCATGGCCGGATGCATTGACCTGGTGCGCAAAGGCATCTTCAAAAAAGGGGAACATGTTCTTTTTGTGCACACCGGCGGCTCCCCGGCACTGTATGTCTATATGGATAAAATTTTGGGCACCGGGGAAAAAGACTAAAGGCAAGGTTCCAGAAAACGAAGAAAAAAATTTTATGTTAATCTTCGTGCTTCTTCGTGTTCTCTGAGGTGAAAAAATCATGAAAGAAAAAACGATTGGCATCCTGGGCGGCATGGGCCCGGAAGCTACCGTGGACTGCCATGCCAGAATCATCCAAAACACCCCGGCAAAAACCGATCAGCAGCACCTGCGGGTGGTCATTGACTCCAATCCCAAAGTCCCGGATCGCACCGCGGCCATTACCGGCAAAGGACCGTCACCGGTGCCCGTCCTCGTAAACGGCTGTCGCGCCCTGCAGGCAGCCGGTGCTGACTTTATCATCATCCCCTGCGTGTCGGCCCATTTCTATCTGGCCGAAATTCGCCGGCAGGTCAAGCTGCCCATCCTGTCCATCTATGATGCTGTGGCCGATACCATCAGCAGTGATCATCCGGACATTAGAACCGTGGGTCTGATG
>JASFIG010000056.1:0-16408 GCA_050122795.1 Desulfobacterales bacterium | reverse complement strand
CAAACATGGAGATGATGTTGATCGATGATCCGATGATTGTCAAAAATAGAAAAGATCCCAGAATCGAAATCGGTATGCCGAGGCTGACCCAGAAAGCCAGACGGGCCTCTAAAAAGATGGCCAGCAAGATAAACACCAGGCCAAGTCCCAGGTAACCGTTGCGCAGCATCAGGTTCATGCGCTGGCGGTAAATTTCGGATCGGTCATTGCGGGCCTCCAGCGCCAGTCCGGGAGGTAGAATTTGATTGATGCTTTCCATTTGCCGGCGGACGGCGTCTGAGACCGAAATCGGGGTCTGATCTCCGACACGAAAAACCTGGATCTTGACTGCCGGCTGGCCGTTATAGGCGGCAAAATTGTCGGTTTCTTCAAAGCCGTCTTTGATCGTGGCGATATCTTCCAGCAGCACCCGCGTGCCGTCATTGGCGGTAATAATCGGAATTTTGCCGAATTCTGTTCCGTAATCCCGCCGTTCCACCATACGCACCAGAATATCACCGCTTTCGGTTTTAATCGCACCGGCAGGCAATTCCACCGATGCCCGGCGGATTCGGTCGGCAACCTCTTCGAGGGTCAGGTTGTAGGCCCGCATGGTTGCCTGGGATATTTCGATGCTGATTTCGTAATTGCGCACCCCCTCCATCTCCACCTGGGTAATGTCCGGATCCTGCAAGAGCCGGTCGCGGATATCTTCGGCCACTTCACGTAGAATCCATTCGCTCTGGTTACCGTAAAGTGCCAGCGAAACGACGGAACGCCGGCGTTCTGCGATCACCACCCGGGGTTCCTCGGCTTCTTCCGGAAATGAGGTGATGCGGTCCACTTCGTTTTTGATGTCCTGGGCCAAACGTTCGATGTTCTCGCCTTCTATAATTTCCACATTGACCCTGCCCATGCCTTCGCTGGCAGTGGCGGTAATCTCCTCTACACCCTCGAGTCCGTTTACAGCCTCTTCTATGGCCAGGACGATGCCGCGCTCAACCTCCTCAGGACTGGCGCCCGGATACGGCACGGTAATGGTGACGATATCGAGCTCAAAATCCGGAAATACTTCCTTTTTGATCTGAGAGGCCCAGAAGAGCCCACCAACCAGGAAAATGGCCATCAGCAGATTGGCAGCCACCGAATGACCGGCCATCCAGGCAATCGGGCCGCGATATACATCTTTTTCAGGGCTTGCTTTCATTTGCATCAATATTTTTGCCGGGCAGTTTAAAGGAGTAGTGGAGTTTACCGGGCAATCTGAACGGGCATGCCGTCGACCGGAGTGGGCAGCTCTGACACGATCAAACGGTCGCCCGACTGGAGGCCGTCTTTGAACAGAACCGTCTTGCTATCACGCCACAGGATATCGACTTCACGTATTTTAAGCGTGTCCTGGCTCGAGGCCACCCAGATACGGGTGTTTTCGCGCAGGGCAATTCGTGGAATACGGTATACATTGTCCAACTGTCGCCCCTGGATCTCGAGGCGCACATACTCTCCGATTAAAAGCGGTAGCTGTGTTTTTTCCTTCGGACGCAATCCCAGAGGGTCTCTGACTTCAATGAGGACCCGTGCCATGCGGCCCTCCTGTTCCAGATCTCCGAGCAATTTGATGACCGTACCGCTATGTTCATAGTCGTTGCGGTGGAAGATACGAACCCGGGAACCGGTTTCGGTGGACAGTCGTGGAATGGTGATCCAGTTGAGACGATCCACCGGAATGGAGGCCTGGATCCAGTAGACATCCGTGCCGATCAGCTCTGCCAGCTGCTCCTGGCCGGACACCTGAGAGCCGATGTCGACAAATTTTTCGCGGACAATGGCATTAAAGGGGGCTTTGATTCGGGTCCTGGCCAGATCGAGTTGAGCTTTCCGCAGATCGGCCTTCTCGGCAGCCAGTTTGGCCCGGGCGGCTTCCAGCTGTGGCTCCTTGGCGACCAATGCCGGAATTTCAGCGTTTTCAGATTTGTTTTTATACAGCAGCTGCCACTCCTCAACGGCCGCTGCCGCCTCTTCTTCGGCAACTTTTAAAATACTTTCCGAGTCCTTTACCCGGGCTGCAGCCAGCGTGACGGCCAATTCATAATCGAGCGGATCGATGCGTAAAACCTCCGATCCTTTTTCTAAAAAGCCGCCGACCGTAAATTGGGGGTGCAGCGCCACAATTTCGCCGGCTACGCGCGATTCAAGTACGATCTCTTTAGCCGGCACCACAGTCCCCATTGCCTGAACGGCCACATTGTGAATGCCGGGCTGTATCTGCACCACTTCAACCAGCGGCGCTATTTTGGCAGGCGGACGCCGGCGCGCTTTGGGTGCAGTCTTGGTGATATAGGTGGCACCGATGACAGCGGCCACAATGACCGCCAGTGACAGCCCGATATTCAATAAAAGACGCCGCCGGCTGCGGGACCGACCGGTTCGGTCCTTATTGTCTGCCGTTATGATTTGTTCGTCCATAATTACAATAAATTAAGCCTTAAAGCACAAATGACAATCTTTGCAATCCCCCATTATAAATATTGATACGAATGAAGTAAAGGACTTCGTCTGATGGGTTTTAATTTGTCACCCGATTCAACATTTGTGAGCACTTTGTGATAGGGACGATTTGTGCTCCCATCCCGCAGCATGTGAAAATGCGGTTCGGTTGGGCCGTCCGTAATATCATGGCAGAAATCGGGATAAAACAGTGAGCAGCAGCAAACAGATCCCGAACAAAAACAAAGAATGAAATTTTTTGTCCTTCGGCAGGGTTTTCCTTTGATCATTGCTTCGGGTATTCATTGCCTTCACCTTATTAATTTTTTTGTGTGATTGCTTCAGGCTTCTGGTTCAATTCGCCCGGAGCCTGTCATCGGGCTCCGGGCAGATCTTTGAGGTGACTGTTAGCGGGTTTTCCGCTTTAACATCTGAGCCTGCTCTTCGGTAATGGTTCCGTCGGCGACACCTTTTTCAACCAGCCGACTCATAATTTCACGGCGCTGATGGTGTCTTTCCATTTTTTCGAGGATTTCTTTTTCCTGTTCTGCGGTTATGCTTCCATCGGCAACCGCCGATTTGATGCGCTGGTTGACTTTGGTCTGCATGGCCGTGCGAAAGGCCTCGCGGTCAACACTTAATTCTTCCATGACGGTGCGCATCCGCCGGCTGTCAAGTTGCGCCTCAATGGCTTCTGCCGATTGACCGGTCATATCTGAAAGGGTCTGAACCATCAGGTTCTTTTGTTGAACTCTTGCCAGCAGCATCAGGCCTCCGCCTGAACGGTGACCTTTGAATCCAAAGCCCTTAGGTGCTCCTTTGGCCGGGTCACCGGCCAGGGCCCATCCTGAAAAAATGATACCCACTACCAGTACGCAACTTAAAATGATCATGTGTGTTGTTTTCATGAGAACCTCCTTCAGTTCATCCGGGTTAGATTGAAATCTTGCCTTTTACCTGTGCTCAATTTAACAATTAAGTGTGAAGCAAATATGAAGGTTTCGTGTAAACATTGTAGAGATTTCCGCTCTGGATTCGAGAGGTATGACGACCCCAAAGCGGTGGCCTCAAGCTTCTGGCAAAGCATAACAATCAAATGTGGAGAAAATATGAAGAACCGATGTGAAGGTTATGAAGGGCGGGGATTCGGTTTGAAATGTGTGCTAAAGTATATTAGTACCTGTAGGGTGTAAGATATTCTAAATCCAACTGGTTGCCCGAAGATGAAATTTAAACTTTCCTATAAAATTTTTATCGCCTTTACGTTGACGTCGCTGCTGGTTGTGACCCTGATGGTCGGCATCATGCGCTTTTATGTTGTCCGCAATTTTGCCGACTATATCCACAAGTCATTGTTGGAGCGCTACAGCGATTTTGTGGATGCCCTGGCTGCTGAATATCAAGCGCACAACGGGTGGCAGACGCTTAAGGATAACCCGGCGCGCTGGAAGGAAATATTGCGCGCGAATTTGCCCCCGAAAGATGTTGATTCCGACCGACGTCCGCCACCTCCGCCCGGTTTTGAAAACGAGAAAGCCGCCATCAGCACCGCGGACCCACCGCCGCCAAAGCCTCGTGGGCGAATTGAGCGATTGGCCCGCCGGCTGGTGCTCTTTGATGGTACCAAACATCCTGTGACCGGGGGCCGCGTCCGTGCCCCCATTGACCGTTACGCCTTGCGCAAAATTGCCATCGATGGCCGGACCATCGGCTGGCTGGGTCTGCATAAACGGGAGCTCTTGGCCAATCCGCTGGCTGTGGGGTTTTTAAAACAGCAGTCGCAGATGTTTTACCTTATCGGTGGAGCGATATTGGTGCTGGCTGCCATCATGGCCTTCATTTTGTCCAAACATTTGCTGGCGCCCATTCGCACGCTTACCGCCGGAACCCGGGCCATGGCATCACGCAAATTCGATACCCGGATTGCGGTTCAGACCAAAGATGAATTGGGTCAATTGGCCGCCGATTTTAACGCGATGGCGGATACGCTGGAAACATACGAAGGCATGCGAAAGCAATGGATTTCCGATATCGCCCATGAGCTCAGGACGCCCCTGTCGATTCTCCTCGGTGAGATCGAAGCGTTGAAGGACGGTGTGCGCGAAGTCAACGCTGACACCCTTGAATCCCTGAATTCGGAAGCCCGGCACCTGAGTAAAATCGTATACGATCTCCACGAGCTTTCTCTGGCCGATGCCGGAGCGCTTGCCATCAAAAAGGAACGAATTAATCCCGTGGCGGTCTTAGAGGAGACCCTCGGCCATTTCGAACAGGGCTTTGCTGAGAATCAAATTGTGATTGAAAAATACCTGATCCATCAGCCCCCCGTCGCGGTCATGGGCGATGCCGATCGTTTAAAGCAGCTTTTTTCCAACCTGCTGGAAAATACCCTGCGTTATGCGGATACACCCGGTACGTTGACCATCGGCCAGGAGCTTAGCGCCAATCGATTGGTATTTTACTTCGAGGATTCCGGACCGGGTGTGCCTGAGGAATCTCTGGCACGCCTGTTTGACCGGCTGTACCGGGTGGATCGATCGCGAAGCCGTGCTAAGGGCGGAAGTGGACTGGGTCTCAGTATTTGCAAAAGCATCGTTTGTGCCTTCGGCGGCGAAATACGGGCCGTCAACGGGAAGTCCGGCGGTCTGCGAATTGAGGTTGAGCTTCCTCTGGCCTGAGGACAGAAGACCCGTCTTCGCTTTATCAAGCTACGCCGGGCAAGCAGAGGACAGAGGACCAAAATCAGAAGTATAGGGGCGGGGTTCATCCCCGCCCGATCAACTGACACCTGCTTGTCCTCCGAAGCCTCTATGGCGCAGGAGGGAAACCATTTGGGTTATATTCATGTCCAGCAAACACATCCTTGTTGTCGAAGACGAAGAAAAAATTACCCGCCTGCTGTGCGATTACCTGATTGAAGCCGGATTTCGGACCTCTTCTCAGGCCAACGGCGATCGGGTTATTGCGCAGGTCAAAAAAGAAGTGCCGGATTTAATCC
Organism: Desulfobacterales bacterium; assembly: GCA_050122795.1. Taxonomy (GTDB): domain Bacteria; phylum Desulfobacterota; class Desulfobacteria; order Desulfobacterales; family JAHEIW01; genus JAHEIW01. Next base: position 10,944 of record JASFIG010000056.1, on the reverse strand, counting down.
TGCTCGATATCATGCTGCCGGGCAAAGACGGGATGGCATTATGCCGGGAGATCCGGCAATTTTCCAATGTTCCCATCATCATGATCACCGCGCGGGTGGAGGAAATCGACCGATTGTTGGGCCTGGAGTTGGGAGCTGACGATTACATCTGCAAACCGTTCAGCCCCCGGGAAGTGGTGGCCCGGGTCAAAGCGATTTTCAGGCGGGTGGATGCCGCCCCCCCGGCAAGTCAGATGGTCGTCGGTGCGATTTCACTGAATGATGAAACCCGTCAGGTGATGATCGACAAAAAGGTGCTCAACCTGACGCCCAGCGAATTTGAACTTTTAAAGGTTATGATGCAACAGCCGAATCGTGTATTTTCGCGAAGCGAACTCATCAACCGGGTTCAGGGATATGATTTCGAAGGCTATGACCGCACGATCGACACGCACATCAAAAATCTGCGTAAAAAAATTGTGCACGTATTACCCGGCCAGGAAATTATCAGCACCGTTTACGGTGTCGGTTACAGATTCAACGAACCACTCGACTGATCTTGCACTCACCGGAAAAATATCATATTTAAATTTTGAATGCCTTGTGTTCTTCGTGACCTTTGTGGTTATATAGACCTTTAGATTTCACCGCGAAGACCACTCAATTAACTAGCACTTCCAAAGGAATGCCAATGCGAAACCCGACCTTACCACTGACCCTTTTGGGCGTCTTTTTTTTTGCATGCGCGGTCGCTGTTGCCGCTGGCCCGGCGGAAAAATCCGAAGGCTTTAGCGGCCGGATTTCAGCGGGCGCCGGATACATGACCAGCACCGACCAGCTCAAGACAACCGACGAGAATAAGCGCATCGATTCGCTCAGCGGAGATGCGGACTGGCACGATACCTTCCTGCCGCTGGCTTTGTTAAACTTGCGCTACACCTTTGCCGGATCCGGCCGGCAGGTCTATTTTGGAACCGCTGTGGAACCCGGCGGCCCGCCGGGGCTTTCGCTGGGTTTTGTGCAACCCTTCTCAGACGGCAGCCGGCTGGACGTGTCTGTTTTTACCCGGCTCTTTTCAGAGGTCTGGCGGGATCCTTACCTGACCAACACCAGCCGAAAAGAAACCCGTGAATACAGGTACGGCACCCGCATCGCCTACGAGGAGATACTCGGTACCGGTTTTGATCTCACTTACGCCTTTTCCCGGGTGGATGTGAACGTGGATGATATCGGTGAGCGCTTCGACGACCTGGAGCGCGACGGTTACTTTCATAAAGCCGAGCTCGAATATGACTTTCGCTTGAGTCAGACCCTGACGATGACGCCGGGTTTTGAGCTGTCCATCGGTGACATAGACGGCGATGCCAATGCATACACCGGATACTGGTTCGGGCTGGGTTTGCGCCGGTTTTCCAAATCATACCAGCTCATGTTAAAGGCGGCCGTTGGCTGGGATGATTACGACGATAAACACCCGATTTTCAGCAAAACCCGCAATGATACAAATTATTCGGTGTTCGGGATGTTGACGCGCTCTGACCTATTCGGGATCGACTATCTTTTCGCCACGGTGATGGCCGGGTATCGTTATCGGGACTCCAACATCGGCTTTTTGAATGCCCAAACGGTTCTCGGTGGGGCCATGATCGGGATCGAGTTTTAATCGACATCAATGCCCAGCTGGCGGGCGATATAACCGATCGTTTTGAAATCTATACCCGGCAAAAAAATCGCACGCTGATCGAAAACAGTTTTCGCAAAACACGCTTTTTGCGAAACTACACAGACGCCGCCTTTGATCGTCTGGCGGACTTTCCCGACAGCATGACGTGCAATCAATGATCATTTATTGACTCACCGTAAAGCCGAACGGAGATGATTATGAAGGATTCTTTGAAACCCGGCCTGACGTTTGCGTTTCAATACCTGGTTCCGGAGGACAAGACCGTCCCGTTTCTTTATCCTGAAGCAGCGGAATTGCAAAAAATGCCTGAGGTTCTGGCCACCGGTTTTATGGTGGGCCTGTTTGAGTGGACCTGCATCCAGGCCATCAACCCGCATATCGACTGGCCCAGGGAGCAAACCGTGGGCATCGGGTTAAACCTGAATCATCTGGCGGCCACACCACCGGGCCTGACGGTTAACGTCGAGGTGAAACTGGAAGAAGTGGACGGAAGGAGACTGGTCTTTTCGATTGCAGCCGATGACGGCATCGACACCATATCCAGGGGCACCCATGAACGCTTCATCATCGATGCCGCCAAATTCAATCAAAAGGTCGCAGATAAAGCCAAGCAAGCAGCCGCACCTTAGGTCTTCATATACGTAGTGCAGCCGTCCTTCCTAGTTTTGAAACCAATGCGGCTCATAAGGCCATGTCCCACCAAAAGACCAGCTGGTCTTTGATTCCATCGCAAACTTCCCACATTTTGTTGCGTGACTTGTTGCGTTTCCAGCGCTTATTGCTTTGATTGTCCATTAAAGGTAGTGACCAGATCCTGTGGGGTTTCAAAAAAAAATTGGGCGCCCGAATTTTCGAGTTCCTCTTTTGTCCCATAGCCCCACAGGACACCAAAACCGGGTATGCCATTCTCATTGGCGCCGATCATATCGTGCTCGCGATCGCCAATCATTGCTGCCTCAGAGGCTGCAAACAATTCTGTTTGCAGGATGTAGGCTATTAAACTCGTCTTATCCCCCCGGGTTCCATCGAGTTCACACCCGTAGGTCCGTTTGAAGAAGCGCTGCAGGTTAAAATGATCGATGATTTTGAGCGCATAAACAGTGGGTTTCGATGTGGCCACGTAAAGCGTATGGCCATCTTTGTTGAGGGCCGCCAGCGTTTCCGGAATGCCGTCATAGACTTCATTTTCGAATAATCCGACGGTGCTGAAGCGCTCGCGATATATTGCGACCGCCTTTTCAATCAGGGTAGCGTCCTCAGCAGCCAGCAGTTTGGCAAAAATGTCCCGCAAAGGAGGTCCAATACACCAGCGCCAATCTTCTCCGGGCGGAACTTTCCGGTTCAGCCTGTCCAATGCATACGAAATGCTTCTTGTAATTCCATCAAAAGGGTCCGTCAGTGTGCCATCCAGGTCAAATAAGAGATTCATTGTCTTTCCGGTTTTTGTTTTCCTGACACCTTACGACTAACTTGAACTTCTGTCAAAAATAGAAGATTGCGCTTTCCGGTTGACCGGTTGAGTGCGCAGCAGGCGGATTGAGCCCGGAAAAGCGGGAAACCGCATTCTTTTATCTTTTCATCGGCAAACGGGATAACGGGCAACGGGCTCAACCCAAGAACCTTATACATATGTCTCTCCCTTGTACAACTTCTCATAGCGGGCATAGCTTGCGAGCAGGCGTTCTCCGAGCATTCCGGCCAGACGCTGAAAAAAGATCAGGCCATTGACAGGGTCTATTTCCAGGAGCTTTTTCAATTTGCGCCGGTGAAGTTTGCGCACCGTTGTCTGCGCCGTGCAAACAGCCGATGTGGAGTATGCCGCTCGGCCCACCAGACTGGACCATCCAAAGGTTTCTCCGGGGCGGCTGACGATATGCACCACATGCCCGGCTTCGCCCATCTTCAGGTGGACGCGGCCGATCAACAGGAGATAAGCGTGATCCGCGGGGTCGCCTTTTTCAAAGAGAATATCACCCTGCGCATGTTCTTCTTTGACCGAAGCGGCCGTGAGCCCATCCACGAAATCCTGGCCCACTCCGCGGGTAAGGTCAACCTGCTGGATGTACATGCGATTGACTCCTTTCTATCCTGGAAAATGATATCCCTAACCCGCAACTCTATCTGACTTAAAATATATAGGGGATGAACCTTTTTGATTGTTTCATATAGGCTGCGTACGCTGACCCAAAGATATCGAGGCATTCGCGCTCATCCATCTTTGCTGTAATGAACAATGCAGCGGTTGCCACGATGGCGGCAATACCGCCGGCAATGGTAATGTGTTTTAAGTAAGCACCCCAGGCCAATAACAGCAAAGAGCTGTATAAGGGATGGCGAATATATCCATAAATACCGTCGGTTACCAGGTTGGCGGTATTTTCAAAAGCAAATGTCTCCGGGCTGTCGGCTCTTTGAGCCGAGCCCCCTATTTTGCGCAGCCAATAAACCCCCTGGACGACAAATACAATTGAAAAAACAAGCAGGAGCCAGGATATGAGTTGAACAACCGAAAAGGGTTTCCTTATCCAGAAGGGAATGTTGAGCACCAAGATAACCAGAATGGCTTCAAAGGCGAAAAATCGGTAGAACCCGTGACATCTGGGATTTCCCAGCGAGCGCCAGGACAAAGCGGTTATCACAACGGATGCCAGGATAAAAGCGACGATCTGGAAAATGGTAACGGATTCCATTTTTTTCCACCCCGTTCTTCAAAACAAGCAAAAGCGGGCTTACGGCCAGCACATCTGTTTAAACGCTCAGTCTGTAGCATGAACCGATTATTATCGTCAATAAAGGTGTTGATCTCCAGGCCTTAAATGGCTTGAAATTATTGAAAAAGAGTAAATGCTGCTTACTTTAAACGCACTGTAAAACGCCTTGCACTGAAGATCGTAGACAAATGTAATATCATGCCCCGCGACCGGACTGAAAAGAATGTGTTTAAAATTGTTTTGGCATCAATTGGACTCCTGGGCAGCATCGGGTTGCTGAACGGTTGTACCGAGGTGGTCGTGCCCGGGGCGATGGCCGGAGGCGGCGAATATTATCGCTATACCACTTCGAATATTGCCAAAGAAACCCTAATGGGTAAAGAGCGTGAGGTTACAGCAGCTGCCAGAAGAGCGCTGGCGCAAATGGACATGCGTGTGCATTCAATAACGCCCTATACGGATGAGACCATTATACTGGCATCTACGCCCGAATTGGAGATAATCATCAAACTTGTTCAGGTGACATCCAACACCACCCAGGTGATTGTGGATGCCAAGGAAGATCACATTATAAAAAAAGACAAAGCAACCGCCGATGCCATATTAGGCCAGATTCGACAGGCGCTGGCCCGCAATGATGCTACCGATGACTTGTTTTCAAAGGTTTTTGTTAAAAACAATTGTAAACACCGCATTTATGTTGTCGTACGTTTTTTGACGGCGAATAATGAGCCGGAACACTGGACAACCCGGGGCTGGTTCTCGCTGAATGCGGGTCAACAAAAACACATTGCCGATACCCGCAACCGCTTCTTGTATTTTTATGCCGAAACACGCTTGAATGATCAAATGTACTGGGGCGGGGAAGATTATCACTGGTTTGAAGGCCGGCGCTTTGGATTTTTCAAAGCGGATTTTGGTCATGAATCCGGTGACATTACCCAGTCCTTCGGTTGTGATTAAAGTTCGATGACATATCTAAAAAACATTTCATCCCTTTTTTGCGAGCCAGGTTCACCCTTGACATGTACCACAATGTGGTATAAGATCGTCCCGCAAGGTGACTTCCGATTGCAAAACGGCTGATTGGGTTTCCCAAACCGGGTGCTTCGCGCCCGGTTGAACCGCGTTGTTTTCAACGATTGGGTCGCCTAATACCCCTGTATTTTACCGCCTAAACCGGTAAAACCCAAGCCGCCAGCTGCGCGGGTGGTTGTTGATTCACCCCGCTTAATTGGACGCTGACCCGGAGATAGTGCTGTTAAGATCAAAGAATTCGAAAACGATAGCCGGTAAATGGAGGTGAAACATGGAAGCTGCGATAGACTACCGAAAATGCAAACGGTTTTACCATAATTCGACTATTTTGCTGGAAGACGAGCACAAAGGCTCCTTTGCCTATGGTAAAATAAGCAATATGAGTGGTAACGGTATGTTTTTTGTCACTGAGTTTGCCTTCCGACCCGGAACCCGGGTTCGATTCAGACTTGATAACCCACCTTTCAAAGCCTGCCCCAACGAGTTTTGTGGAATCGTTAAATGGTGTAAAGAGTCCGGCGATGAGGATGGTGGTGATTATGCCTATGGGGTGGGTGTTGAATTCTGCTGAAAACCTGTCCTAAAAATGCATCTAGCGCTCAATAGCTTCGTTGTGAGCTTCCTTAAAATGCTCACATACTCATTGTATACTGCGCTTTTGCGTTGGCTCACGCCTTGTCCTGTTGAACACCTTTCTTCGCTTGGATCAGACGTGAAATCCCGCATTCATGCGGGGAGCGCGGCTGGTTGCTGAAGCCGGCTAACACTTTCTTTTCGGCCTGTACATTTTCCGAACGGCATCAAGTTCATTTAAATTCAATAACCACACGGCTGTTTTTTTGGTTGCCTGCACCGTGCGCGCCGCCGGCTGTAGTTGATATTTTTGAAGGCGCAACCCCTTTTGCAATCAGGTAGTTTTTGACGGTGTTGGCGCGAACTTCCGACACCATTTGATCATAGGATGAGGTGCCGGTTGCATCCGAAAACCCGATGACGTTAATTTTTGTTTGTGGATTTTTGGCCATAAAGAGCGCGACGCGATCAAGCCTCTCATATGCTTTGGCAGTCAGGTCGTTTGAGTTGGCATTAAAATAAACGATTAAAGGCATGTCGGGATTGATACCGGAAACCGATTGGGTAACAGGCGCCTGTGCCGGTGCGGTGGTTTTAGCAGCTGCCGGGGTACGGGACGTCTTAGCTGCCGCCTCTTTGTTAACAAAAGGAAATACGTCCGTGTAGCCGGCGATGTCTGTGAATAAAAGAACCACAAAAACCAGAAAAATAACAATCAGAAAAGCTTCAAAAAAACCACTGCCGGCCGGGAGCTGATCAATCTGATTTGCGACCTGTTCGAGCTCGGCATCTGTCAGGCTCTTTATTCGGGCTTTTACCTCTGCCGGATCGATGCCCCGGGATTCCAGAAGTGCTTTGATATCATCTCTCATCAGGTAATGATTCAAACGGTCCCGCGTGCGCTCTCCACGATCCAGGTCAATCGTCGCCTCTGTGCTGATAATTGCCGCCCATGCGGATTGACAGGGTCCGGATAGCATCAGCAGGTGAAACGCCAGCATCCAGACAACGGGTTTTAATATCTTGCGAATGACGACCAAATGAGATCTCCTTTCATTCTATACAAAATGACCCCTCCGCCGGCTGGCGGGAATCGAGAGGTCCAAAAAGTACAGGCTATCCCAGTCGCCCGAAATGGAACAACCGAGATAGCCTAACCATAACACCAAACCGCGAAAAAAGAGGGCAGGCATTATGGGTCAAATTGATGGTAACATTATTGGTTGATAGAAAACAATAGATATTATGGCAGGCATCATATTTTTTTGTCGAAACCAAAGCTGGCATCAGAATGCCTGATACATCGGGCTTTCTGCGCTTATACCAGACCCGCATCCTCGAAAAGCTTTTTCATCCCGGATTTATTCTTAAATATTTCTTCACGGGTGAGGCCTTCCAGTTCATGGGGAAACACCAGCCACTGATCGGTTTTATGAATGTAATAATCCGGAATGATGTCTGTTAGATTATATTTGGGCTTAAACCAGGCCGTGGCAACCCGGATGTCCTTGGGCAGGTTGCGGCGCATTGTTGCAGTCAGGGCCTCGATGACAGCCCTGATGCTGCTGCCGGTATCAAAGACATCGTCAACGATCAGCAGGCCGTCTTCCCAGTTGGCCTGCCGGATGACATATTCGAGTCCGTGGACGCGGACTTCTTTGTCCCTTTTTTTGATTCCATAATAAGAAGAAGTGCGGATGGCGATATGATCGGTTTTAACGCCCAGATGGTCCAGTATTTCCTGAACCGCAATGCCCACAGGCGTACCGCCCCGCCAAATTCCGATAATAAAACTGGGCCTGAACCCGCTTTTGAAGATGCGCAGGCCCAGCTCAAAGGAATCCGTTAACAGCTCCTGGGCAGTCAGGTATCGTTTTTCATCAACCATAATCAGCTAAAAAGGTTCCAAACCATGGGATCAATTCGGTAACCGTATTATATTTTTCAATCCGGTTTTTAGTCAAACGAAAAATCGATCTGATCAGCGTTACAGCAATATCGCATTCAATTTCATTAAAAAATCGGGTGGAAAAAACATTTGCTCCCCTGGCAGCATACAGCTAAGTGAGTCGGGAATATGCCCCCCCATGGGCGTTAAGCGACACTTTGTCGTAGGGCAGCGACTCTTTGGAATGCCCCGGTTTGGTTTCATCCGGATGGCCGATGGCAATAATGGCTTCCACCCTTATATGCGCAGGAAGGTTTAAGATTGGCGCAATGTATTCTTCGGCCGTTTGCTGATCGTCGTGTTTCCTTTCTCTGATCTGGATCCAGCAACTGCCCAGCTCAAGCGATGTAGCAGCCAGATGGACAAAAGCCGACGCAATCGAAGCATCCTCGATCCATACATCGGTTATTTGCGGATTGCCGCACACGACAATTCCCAGTTTTGCATTTTTTAAAAAAGTAGACCCATGGGGTTTTGCGTTGGACAGTTTTTGCAGCAAATCGGGCTCCGTCACAATCACAAATTCCCATGAGTTTTTGCCCATGGATGTCGGGGCGCGCAGCGCCGCCTCTACCAGTTGATCGATCGTTGCCGAATCCACCCCTTTGTCCAGGTATTTTCGAATACTTCTACGCTTCTGTAATAATTCTAAAAACATAAGAATCCTCCCGTGAGCGTTTTAAATTGTAAAATGAGGATTATTTGATTCAAAGAGAGGGGCATGATAGAATTTTTTTGTTATGCAGTCAAAGGAAATAAGGCTGATGATAGATGAAAAACAAAGCGTTAAGACCTCACGGGTTCTGGGGCTGTTCTTGATGGTGTTCATACTGGTCACTGTTGCGGCAGCAAAAGAAGTCGCGGTTATCAAAGTTCAATACCGCCGGGCAGCGGAGCTGGTCCCGATTGTCCGCAGCCTGCTCTCGAATGACGGTAGTGTTACCGTCAGTCAGCGGGTCAATTCACTGGTTATTGTAGATAACGCCGAGGCGATCCAACGCGTGTACGCCTATCTCGAACAATTTGACACTCCGGTCGAGCAGGTCCGCATCCGCGTGCGATTTCATTCCGGACACAGCGGCGAACATCAGGCGCACGCGGTCCGCGGGCGATATTCCAGCGATGACCTCAGTGTTGATGTCGGGGGCCGCAAAAAAGACGGAACGCGCATTTTATCCAGAAGTCACGAGCGTCAGACCAGCAGCCACTCCGAGGCCTTTGTGGTCACCATGTCCGGCAGCCCGGCTTTTATTCGCACTGGCAAAGAAATCCCATATATGAGCAGTTCGCCTTTTATCAGGCAGCATGCCCCGGGCGGCGCAACGGTCGAATGGCATAGCGTTGAAAGCGGGTTTGAAGTTACGCCGATAATTGCGGGCGACAATATCATCTTAAAAATCGTTCCGCGCATTGCCTATGATGACCGTGAAGATGCAGTTATCCGTTTTTTGGGGGCTCAGACGGAATTGACAGTGCCATTCGGGCAATGGGTCGAGATCGGCGGTGCGGACAGCCGGCAAAACGAAATCTTCAGAGAAATTCTTTCGCAGCGCACCAGCAGGGGGCAAACCATTACTTCGATGTCGGTAATGGTCCAACGACCATAAATGCGAGTTCCGGGTTTCGCGTTGCGCGATAACGGGCGGCTTGCTCCTAATTTCAGTGTTCAGGTGTCAGCCCTTCTATTCGTTTCTGACACCTGAAACCCGACACCTGAACCGCCAACGGAACTTTAGAACGTGACAGCTGACACCTTGAATTTACCTTGCACACTGATCCCTGAAGCTCTATAACAAGTAACGGTGCTACTTTTAGACACCGATAAAATGTAATCGTTAGGTTAATGTCCTATTGAGCATCCAATCAACACCCTTCCAAGGCAATAAAAGGGGGAAGGAGGGGATCGTATGAAGTCGCTCTCAATACTGATAATCGGGGCCGTTTTCCTGATGCCGGCGACCGCCGGGTCTGCCGATTGCGGCCCCATGAACAGCGGCCATAATCTTTTGGCCTGTATCGAAAGTAGTGATCCACAACTTTACGGTTATGGTCTGGGATTCATTTCAGGTGTCACTTTTGCCTATCGAGCGATATATGACGGCACGATGAAGCCGGAAAAGATTTGCATCCCTAAAGGCGTTAAAATAAAAGAGGTTAAGCTGGTTGTCGAAGACTATCTGTCCAATCATCCCGACGAACTCGATAAAACACCCTGGGTTCTGGTATCGGAGGCCATTCGGGAGGCCTTCAGATGCTACTAACCAAGCTGTATTTGAAAACCTTGATGAGCTCAAGCGCAAGGGGCTATACAGCGTTTTGATTCGGCTCAGAAAAGAAAAAGATGCAAAGTGATCAGCCGGGCATCTGATTCGTCAAAGGTTTGGTACGGCACAGGGATTCGGCGCTTGCGCCTGAACGGGAGCAATTTATGATGGAAAAGCCGTATATCGAATTCACCAAACGGGCTTCCGGCCTGGGTTTTAGACAGGGCTATGAGATCGCCAATCGAACCCGCATTGATGAAAGCATCGATCAGGATACCTTCGTTGATATGGTTTTAGAAACGGTGCTTAATTCCCTTGAAACAACGGTGTTCAAGTCTTTGTCTGATGAGCTTGACGCGATGAATGAACAGTATCCGGCTTTTGATAGCTGGAAAGCCTTCGCCGATGGTGTTGTCATAGGCGCCGGCGAAAACTTTTTGGATCGCACTGCCGATCGGGAATAAAGCGGCAGCGGAAAGAAGGGCTCCTACAATTATCAACAAGCAATGAGATATTATGTGCTATCAACCGAACACAAGATGTGGGAGCGGCATTTTGCCGCGATATTCGAGTATTTTGAATCGGTCTACAACAACGCCCCCGGGCGTTAGATGCATTTTTGAGATCAGGCTCTACTTGTGCCAACCTCCCGATTGCTGAATGAGCTTGGCCACCAGTCCGGTCCAGCCGGTTTGATGGCTGGCGCCCAGACCGGCACCGTTGTCACCATGGAAGTATTCGTTGAAA
>JASFIG010000055.1:0-16583 GCA_050122795.1 Desulfobacterales bacterium | reverse complement strand
TTTCGCGCCCGTTCAGGATTTTTTGGGCATCATCAAAATTCATATCGGAGATGGCGTCCCAGAAAATGGATTTGGCTTCTGGAGCAGCCCGCTCGGCGGCGCGATTCATGCTCAGCTCAAAAGCATCTACTTTTTCGCCGTAGCCGGCTGTTCGAAGCAATTTTTCGACTTTCTGAACGGATTCCGGCAGGGGGATCTTAATGGCCGGGTTTTTATAGAACCCATCCGGCCGGGAAACGAGGCCCACCGCTTTTTCAGTTCCAACCTGCAATGCCTCTTTAAGGCCTGCGGTGATTTCATCATTGCTGAGCCCGCCTGCAGATCCACCCAAGGCTTTCTGGGCCCCTTTGACCATGTCACTCAGGCTGGCAGCAAAGCCAGTATGAACAGAGACCACAAGCAGGGTGATCATCACCAGACTTCCTGTATAGCGACATATTTTCATGTGCTGCTCCTTTTCTATTTATATTTATCGCGCAAAATAATTGCCGGGAGACCCTGTCCTTCGCTGTTAGTCCGGGGGCTGCCCCTGACCGCGTCAGGGTTTACTGTCCTCGGTTTTGGCCTCCGAGCTTTGGGCATCCGATGTTTCCTTCATTTGGGTCATTGCCCGAATTTCATCTAAACGTACTTTGAGCGTACTGATCTCATCGGCATTGGCCGCAATCGTTGATTTGAGTTTCTGATTTTCAGCCAGCAGATTTTGATTCTGTTTGTTTACCGCCTGCAGGTCTGCATTTTGTTTTTCGAGTTCAGCTTTTTCATTGGCGCAAACTTGAGCCTGCATTTCTAATTCTCGATTTTCGGCCAGCAGACGATTATTTTCGCTGCCGGCGGAATCGAAATCAGCCTTTTCTTTTTCCAGGCTGGAATTGATTTCCGTCAAAGATGCGATCTGGGCCTTCAGTTGCTCATTTTCACCTGCCAGCTCCTGTGCCTGCCCGAGCTTGTCGCGCAGCGTCGAATTTTCCTGCTCGACGGTGTTTTTGGCCTGAATCAACGCCTGAATTCGATCGGTTAACTCCAGATTTTTTTCGGCTACGGATTTATCGGAGCTAAGCGCCGTTTGAAGGGCGGCATTTTCTTCCTGCAGCGCTGCCAATCGCATCTCAAGGCTTTGGGTGCGCTCATCCCCGGCCACTTCAGCCGGTGCTTCCGAAGGCGTTGCTTGCGCCGGTGCTTCTGAAGGCGCTGCTTCAGTTGCTGTTTCCGCATCGCCTGTTGCCGGCGCGGGCTGCGTTTTGGCAGCCAGCTGGGTTTCAAGCTCGCTCTGACGAGTCTCCAGGCTGGCAACATATTGTGCCGCTTCTCTTAAGAGCGCCGGAAAATCACGCTTTTCGCCGTCTGCCACACCCCAGATGGTATAGCCGGCAATAAGGCCACCGCCAAATAAAATGAGCACTACAATGCCGATCAAAATGAATTTGCTTTTGTTTGTCATAGTGTCCTCCCCCCAAGAAGATAGAGCGTTTTTTTTTACATGCTTATAAAGCCGAAGGCTTGGCAGCTTCGTTTGCATTGAATTTCACGCTTCAGGCCCTAAACTTTGCAGGAGCAATATGGGTGCCACCATCCCGGCCAGAAGCGTAGAGCGACCCAAATCTGATCTAACAATTTGTAATAACTGTGCTTATAATAATACAAAACCGAGTGCCGCCCGGCTTTTAATACCCGGATGGGGGGCAATTCCCCCAGTGATGTGCGGGTTATAGCGCACATTTGTTTCGCGACCACCGTTCCTGGGCACATTCGAAACTGCAGCACTCATCTGTCCGTTGGCTATTTTCGCGTTCGGTGACCGCGTGTTGCCGGGGCATATGAGCTTAGCTGCCAAGAAAACAGTAATAATCTCAATTTATTCCACATCTGGAAATCATTGTCGGGATTAACTTTGATTATTAAACTTAAAAAAGAATTGTCAAGAAGATCTTCTGTGATAAAATGCATCAAATATGCATTCATGCCATCGGCGGTTTACACCGCACTAAATCACAGGACTCCGGTACCTGCTATGGACAAAAAAAGCAGCGAGATTGTCATTCCGAAAGACAAGGCCGCATTCTGGCTGGATAAAAACGGGCGCTGGCACAATGACCACGGAGAATTTGAACACAAAAAAATCATCGATTATTTTCATTCCGCCATTAAAAAGGACAAACAGGGCTACTACCTTTTTCAGGAATGGGGGGAATTCCGGGAAAAGGTTTATTTTCATTATGAAGACACCGCTCTGTTCGCTGTAGATTTAGCCAAAGATCCGGACGTCACCCTGATCCTCAATACACGTGAGCGTGTCGCATTAAGACCCAGAAGTCTCTTCATCAAAAATGACAGCCTGTATATGAAGCTGGGTGCAGAAATTATCAAGTTTACCGCAAGGGGGCTGCAGAAAATATCGGACCTGCTGGTGTTTGAAGATGAAAGGTATTTTATCAGGGTAAAAAATAGAAAATACCGGATCGTTGAAAAATAGCAACATCTTCTTTTTCGGCAAAGGACCCGAGAGGACATTAACCAGGGTACGAAATGGGCTTGTGGTGCTCTACTTTATTTTGGCCGGATGCGCCACAACCGGTTCACTGCCAAATTCGCTTATTGATGCGCTTGAGGGCGGTGATTTGCAAGAAGTTAAGTTGCAAATGGCTGAAATATGCGGCAGTGAGGAACTCATGCGCGATGAAAAGGGCAAGACGCTGCTGGATCTTGGTTTCCGATGCGACCCATTCGAAAAGATCGCCCCCGAAACCGCCCCTGCACTGCAGTTTTAACCGCCCGAAATAGCTAAGCCAAACTTCATGTTGACAGACAGGAATCGCATTCCTATTCTTTCTCTACACGGATTTTATCCATCTTAATTTTCTCACAGGGAGGTTAGCGCAATGAAACGGACCGTATCTCTTTCGAACCGCAAATATGGCTTCTACTGGTTTTCGGTGGTTTTGGTGGCTTTTACCTGGAGCATCATGATGGCGCATCCCCTATACGGTGCAGAAAAATCGAATGCCGCAAAAATCGACGATAGCGTCAATGAAGCGCTGCAACGTTTCTATACGCAGGTTGAAGACGGCAAAGAGATTGCCAAACGCGCCAAGGGGTTGCTGGTACTTCCCAATGTCGGCAAAGGCGCACTGATTGTCGGGTTTGAATATGGTCGCGGCGCCCTGCGGGTGGGCGACAAAACAGTGGATTATTACAGCATGGCGTCGGGCTCGCTCGGTCTTCAGATCGGCGGGGAGGCAAAGGACATCATCATAACGTTTAACAACGATGACGCGCTGAAGCGTTTTCGCACCGCCAAGGGTTGGGAAGCCGGTGTCGATGGCAATGTGGCCCTGTTCACCGTCGGCGGCGGTCAGAAATCGCTTTCGGCCATGAACGAAAATCCGATCCTGGCATTTATCTTCGACGTCAAAGGGCTGATTGCCGACATATCCATCAAGGGCGCAAAATTCAACAAACTGGACATGTCAAAATAATAAGAAAAATAGCTGAGCGCATTGGCATTTCGGCGTATTTTCTTCAAATGACTAAATAAAACCCATCTTAAAAATAGTAGATAACGCCCAAGGGCAAGGCACAAACCGATTTAAAAGCGGAGCATACACTTTAGTATTCGAGCATTTTAAATTGGTTTGTAACGATGGCCTTGGGCGTTAGATGCATTTTTAAGATGGGTTTTTAGTTGCAGGGCGGAGCGGTAACCAGCAACTGAAAAATGGCTGTGTACTGTTTTTCCACAGCCCACTTGGAAGCGGTTTTACCCTGGTTATCCACTGCACGAACATCGGCACAGTTGGCCAGAAGCGCTCGCACCACTTTTTCATGGCCCCGCTGGGCGGCCAGAATGAGGGCAGTGTTATCAGCTTTATCTTTCGCATTGACGTCGGCGCCGCTTGCAATCAATTGCTCGACAATTTCAGGAAATCCACCGGCAGCCGCAAAAATCAGGGCGGTCTTTCCATTACGATCTGCAAGGTTAACATCTGTAGTCGTCGCCTGCAGGTCCTGTATCAAGCCTTGTTGGCCGTTTAAAGCTGCAAACATGATGGCGCTCGCACCGGTGTTGTTCTGAATATCGATTTGCGCACCGTTTTGCAGCAACAGCCTGGCGATTTCACGGAAGCCAAATTGGGCTGCCATCATCAGTGAAGTCCAGCCCGCATTCTCCTGAACATTGACATCGGCACCCCTTTCGATCAATTCCCGCACAATTTCTTCATGGCCCTCGTAGGTTGCTTTCATTAAGGCCGTCCAGCCGTCCGGATTCTTGGCTTCCACCGGGACGCCCTGGTCCAGGAGATTTTTTACCATATCCATTTCGCCCAGTTCCGCAGCGCTGATGAGCTGTTCGGATAGCTTCCCGGCCCATACCTGTTCATGCGAAACAGTCAAAAAGCCGCACATGGCTATCAGGACCGAAAACAGGGCGCTGGTGCGTGACATAAGCATATCTCCCCGCTGCTGGCCAACATTTTAAAGAAACCGTTTGCCACCTTAAGCGGTCTTACGGGTTGCGATTCTCTTCAGGGCAACATTCCTGAATTTCCTTCTCTAATTTCTGTGAGTACTCCTCAAGTTTGGATTTGGCTGTTTCAAGCTCCTCAATAATATGGATGCGTTCAAATTCCCGAGCCTCAACTTTAACTAGCATCATACCAAAAGATTCGGCTAATTCCGCCAAAATACTCGGATATCTGCCCTTTTTCGAGAGCTCAAACAACCGTTCCGCATCCGCTTTATCATAGTTGCCGGATGCAATTTTTTTGCAGCAGCTATTCAGCATGTCAAACAGATCAAGATAATAACGCTCAAAATCCATTTTGATTTTCCTTTCATCTTAGACGTCACCGTACCGGCGCCATTTTTTTAAGGAGTCAAAAAGCGAACCAAACGCTATTCTGGCATTCAATATAGCGCCTTTTCGGACGACACGCAATAATGAACACCTGAATGATATCCGATTCAAATTTGTCCGTTTTTTAATGTGCTTATTTGCAAAACCCTGTGAGGGAATTATAATGGGTATGCGTTAAGCGCCTCGCAATTTGGGTTATTAACTTTTCTGATCCGTGTGAATTCACGATAGCCAAACAATACTGCTTGCAATTATGGTCGATATGGGCTCAAATAGAAGATAATACAAAGCACGCACCCGCCTCCTCCGATGCGGCAATGGAGCTGCGCCATGAAAAAAAATCGTTTATGCCGGATGGTTACATTGGGTATTTTATTCGTTTTGAGTGGACCGGTATTCGCTGCGCAGACTCCTGAAAAAATCCTCAACGCGATTGTCAAGATCAAAGCCAACGTTCCCAAAGATGCTGCCACGGCCCAGATTCTGGGAACCGAGCGTGAAGGAAACGGCGTTATCATCGATAAAAGAGGGCACATCCTCACGATCGGCTATCTGATTCTTGAAGCTGAAACCATCGAAGTGATTAAAGCCGATGGCGATCCGGTCAAAGCAGATTTTGTGGCTTATGACTATCAAACCGGTTTTGGCATCATACGCGCAACAGAACCGCTGTTAATAGCCCCGCTGAAACTGGGCCAGTCATTGCGCTTGAAAACAGGCAACCCTGTTTTGATAGCCGGTTTCGGCGGTTCTGACGCGGTTCTGGGCGCACGGGTGGTCTCTCGCAAAGAATTTGCGGGGTACTGGGAATATCTGCTCGAAGAGGCCATCTACACGAGTCCGCCTTATCCCAACTACGGCGGGGCGGCCCTGATCGACCGCGACGGTCAACTGTTGGGGATCGGATCTATTTTTACCCGAATCACTGTTGATGGGCTGGGCGTCATTCCCTGCAATATGTCGGTTCCCATCGATCTTCTCAAGCCCATTCTGACGGACCTGATTAACACAGGGCGTTCTTCAGCACCGCCACAACCCTGGCTGGGCGTCCATGCTGACGAAGCGCACGGGCGCGTTTTCATCATTCGGGTAACACCGGAAGGGCCGGCTGCCAAAGCCGGTATAAAAGCCGGTGACGTTGTCGTGGCGGTCAATCAGACGCCGGTTACAGGGCTGGCCCAGTTTTTTCGCCGGGTCTGGGCATCAGGGCCCGCCGGTGTGAAAATTACGTTGAGCATACTACAGGAAACTCAGGTGCGTGAAATCAGCGTCCCGACCGCCGACCGCTATCGGTTTTTGAACGTATCCCGCCAGCGTTGACCGGACGCGCCGTACACGACGACATCAGATTCTTGAATTTTGAATAGAATCGATACAAAGGGCAAGGACACATGAACAAAGAAAGCGGAGCGCTTGTCAGAGGCATATTACTGGCTCACCTGATATTGTTTTTGCATCTGCTGTTTGTGATGGGCCTTGGAATTGTCGTTATTTTTTTTCGCGGATTGTCCCAGTATATGCTTTGGATTTTCCTGGGGATAACGCTCATATTACTTGCCTCCGGATACTTCTGCTACCGGTTCATTAAAACCAGGGGTAAACAGACGCTTAAAGATATTGAAGAGACGGCTGTTTTTAAAAATAGAAGTGTTGAAGTTCGTTTTTTGGGCGGTATCGCGTCATTGAAGCTGGGTCAGCCCGCAAGCCCTGTAGCAATCGAAAATACGGCTACGGATACCTTTGATCCGCGACATCAACTGGAGGATCCGGATGCTGTCCGGATTCGAGAACTCGACCGGCTTGCCGATATGCTTGAGAAGGATCTGATCACCCGTGACGAGTTTGTTCTGGCCAAAAAAAAACTGCTCAAATAATGATGCATCATTGATTCGGTTTGCCAAACATACAGTGGTAATTAGCCAGTTAGTTTGACTATTGGTCTGAAAGGAGATACCCTAAATACATTCGAATGAAATTATGCCAACATTTTTTGTGAGGATAATGTGATGCGCAAGCCAATTTATCTGGTTGTTATTGTAGCTATTTTTCTGATCAGCAGCAATGGGACTGCTGCTGAATTGAAGGATGGTTTTTTTGGGATCGAATGGAGAGCCAACCTGGCCGAATTAACCGGGTTTCAAAAAGTTGGCGAAAATTTAAATGTTATTTATTTTGCAAATCCAGAACGCGTTTTTACCATTGACGATGTCAAAGTACCGGATGTACTTTACGGATCCTATACGAATCAATTTTTTGCCGTATACATCAACATACAAACTATTGAGGTTTTCAGCCATCTCAGAAGGGGTTTTAACAGCAAATTTGGTGTGCCCCGAATTTCAATGGGCAGTCCTGCGCAACAAACCACCTATCAATGGAAGTCCAAGGAAACAAAAATCAAGCTCAAAACCTATGAAAACAGAGATAGTATGAAATTGGCTTTATACTATACGCCTTTATCCAGGCAGGTGAATGAAGCGCAGCAAGAAGCCTTTGCTGAAAACTTTAATAATCCCCTGTTCCCCCTTGATGAACGCAGAATGCAGAAAGCAATTGATTTCATGGATGAAAGGCGTTCGTTTATCGGTCCCCGTTAAGGCCATTGATTTAGTGTCATGTCCCACAACAATGTTGCAAAAGTCGTGTGGTATATTTGAGTTTGGAATTTGAGATTTGTTTGTCATTTGGAATTTGTCATTTGAGATTTAATCAACCTTATTTTTAATAAAGAAGATTGATAGAATCATCCGGTGTTTTGAAAGATACTAGCGGGACGTAACACTAGGGGCCCTTTCCTTCCTGCGACGCCAGTTGAACCCTTTCTGCGATTTCATTTAAAATCAACTCCGTTCGCGCCCGCCGGATTTCCATAAATTCTTGCGGCAGCCAGTCCGATGGAGCCGGCAGCAATGCCTGGTAAATAATGGGCATCATAAATCCCAGCACAACCCCCATTAAAACCGCGGTGGCGATGATACCGGTGGTGTATCTTAAATAATTGCCCTTTTCAAAAAAAAGTGTGGGTCTCAACACCATCAACACATAAGTAATGCCGGTCGCCAGCAGAAAGAGGAACAGAACCTTTTGGGCCGATCGTTTCTCCATATTTTTGTTATGTTTGTATTTGAGCTCTTCAAGGTGGTTGTTAAATTTAACACAATCCTGCGTACGGTGCCATCGGAATGCTCTTTCGGTCCATTCTTCACAAAATCCCTCCGGTTGAGCGACCGTCGGCACAAAGATCGTATCTATGGTTATGCCCATCAAATAAAAGACAAAACCACCAATCAGCATGTAAAAGAGCATAAACAGCTGCCGATGTTTTTCAATTATATTCATTGATTGTCATCCGAAGAGAGTTGGCCGGGGGTAAAGCCCCTTAGCGATACCCCGATTCTAAGCTTTCGTTTAAACGCTTTTCGAGCGCGGTTACCCGTCTTGCTAGTTTTCGGTCCGGGCCGGTTCGTTTCATGCGCTCGATCCGGTTGGTTAAATTAACCAAAAGAGCATTCTGCTGCGCATGCGCCTCGAGCACCAGATTGGCAGTATCGCGCCATGAGCTGACCCTGTAAAAAATGACACCGTCGATAGCTTGTCGGGGATATTTGGCGGACAGCTGTCTGCTGATAGCAGTACCCGTTTCAACCGGCAAGGCCCAAATATGCTTGCGACCATCCGGATCCATGATCCCTAACAGGTAAACATCCTGTTTGCCGGCAGACTGGGAATGAGCCGGGCTTGTTGCCGTTAGCGGCAAGCCGAGAGCCACGCCGACCACCAAAATAAAAACCCCAGATGATACAAATCTAAAAATTGCTTTTTTTTTCATAACCCGATCCTCTCATTTTCATATACCGCGGATTGAATGTTTTTAATATAAACGTCATTGG
This sequence comes from Desulfobacterales bacterium, assembly GCA_050122795.1. GTDB lineage: Bacteria > Desulfobacterota > Desulfobacteria > Desulfobacterales > JAHEIW01 > JAHEIW01. Next base: position 7,838 of record JASFIG010000055.1, on the reverse strand, counting down.
GTCATTCGTCACCTCTAAAATTTTAATTTGAATTTTGCATGAGATGGTTGTAAAAAAGCTCCGGTAAACAAATGGTTGAAACTCCAAATAGTGGGAGACGCGACCCTACATGGAAAAACGCAGTGATGTTCTCATTATCGGCGGCGGGGTTATCGGTCTGGCCTGCGCCTATTATCTCGTAAAAGCCGGCCACAAAGTCCGCCTTCTTGAGCAGGACACCATCGGAGCCGGCGCTTCCCACGGCAACTGTGGTTTGATTTTTACCAGTCATCTGATCCCCCTGTGTGCTCCCGGTACCATCCGGCATGAAATTCAGCGCTGGCTGCAGAGACGCTCTCCCCTGTATATTAAGCTGCCACCTGACAAAAAGCGCTTTATGTGGCTTCTAAACTTTGCCCGCAAGTGCAACCACACCCATCTGACCCACGCCATCAAAGCCAGAAAACAAATCCTCACCCAATCCAGAACGCTGTTTGCAAAACTGTTCCAAGAGGAACCGATAAACTGTGATTGGGAGGAAAGAGGCGTTCTGATGATATTTAGATCCCGGTCCGCAATGCAAAAATATGGCAACACGATCGCCCTTTTGAAGTCCTATGGTCATGATGCGGTTCCCCTGTTTGGTGAGGAGCTCTATCGTCTGGAACCGGCCTTGCGCAGGGACCTGTGCGGTGCCTGGTATCATAAAACAGACGGCCATCTGCGGCCGGACAAGCTGATGCCGGCCTGGCAGCGCGTCCTGTCAGCGCGGGGTGTTGCTGTCGAGGAAAACTGCCGGCTGGTATCTTTGATCGCCGCTGACGGGCACATTCGAGAGGCTCAGACTGCGGGCGGTTCCTACACGGCGGATACATATGTTCTGGCGACCGGCGCCTGGACGCCGCAGTTAACCCGGCAATTAAGGCTGAACCTGCCGGTTCAACCCGGCAAAGGCTACAGCCTGACCATGCCCCGGCCGGAAACCTGTCCCCAAATGCCCTGTTATTTTAATGAAAGAAGCGTCGTGGCGACACCCTGGAAAAGCGGGTTTCGCCTGGGCGGTACCATGGAATTTTCAGGATTTAATTCTGAAATATTTGCCCGGCGGATTCAAAATTTGACGGCCGCTGCTGCACAATACCTGAAAACACCTTTAGGCAATCCGGTAATGGAAGAGTGGGTCGGTATGCGCCCCATGGTTTATGATGACCTGCCGATCATCGATCGCGCTCCTGAGCATCACAATCTGGTGGTGGCTACCGGCCACGGAATGTCGGGTATTTCCATGGCAACCAGCACCGGCAAGCTGGTGGCCGAAATGGTTACCGGGCGCAAGCCGCATATCGACCTGACCGCCTTTAGTATCCGGCGATTTAACGGTTAAATATACCAGGTGCCCGTGATCTATCAGCGGTCAACGGGGCCCGGGTTCAACCGTCAACCGAACAAGAGATAGGCAATCATGCAATACGGTGCAATGAATTTTCCGATCAAGCCGGTTAGCGACGAGCTGGCCGAGATCGGCGCTTTGGGATTTGATTACCTGGAATTGACGATGGACCCGCCCCGGGCGCATTACACGACCCTGCGGCAGCAGATGCAAACAATCGTCAATGACCTTCATATCCGTGGCATGTCTGTCATTTGCCATTTGCCGACCTTTGTATCCACAGCCGACCTGACCGACAGCATACGCAAAGCATCCCTGCAGGAGATGTTTCAATCGCTTGAGGTTGCCGCGGAGCTGGGAGCGCACAAAGTCGTCCTGCACCCCGGGCACATTGGGGGGCTGGGGCTTTACGTCATGGAAACGGTGCTGGCCCATGCGAATAACAGTCTGGCGACCATCATCGAGCATGCGCAAAAACTGGGGCTCTGTGTATGCCTGGAGAACATGTTCCCCCGCTGCCGGGTCTTTGTCGAACCGGACGATTTTATCGACATCCTGCAGCGTTTCCCGGATCTAAAGCTGACACTGGATACCGGTCATGCCAACATCGGCGCCAAAGGCGGCCGGCGCATCCTGCAATTTATCGAAAAATTCGGCCATCGCATCGGTCATCTGCACATCAGTGATAATCTGGGGCAGCGTGACGATCATATCCCGCTGGGCAGCGGTTCCATTGATTTTAAGAAAATTGCACAGGCCATCAAACGCAGTGGATACGACGACACGGCCACGCTGGAAATATTTTCAGAAGACCGCCAGGCGCTGCTGCACAGCCGGAAGCGGTTTGATGACCTTTTCCAAAACAGCTAAGCTGAATCTTAAATTATCCGGTTCATAGGTTCAGCGTTAATCAATTGCGGATTTCAGATTGCGGATTGCGAGTTGCGAAAGTGTGGTGGTTTGAGTTCTCGAGGACGAGGACGAAGATCTTATGCTCGCTATCGTACTCGTCCTCCTACTCGTCCTCGGTTGTTTTACAACGGTGCTACTCTACACAAATGGCAGGCACCTAAGCTGGCGCACAAACCAGCCGCCAGCGGCCAGGAGCCAGCGGCCAGCAGCTGATTTTAAAGGCTGACGGCTGAATCCTGATGATAAATTATAGAAAAGAAAGTGTTGAATATGGCCCTGATAATCATCGCACCCGGCACCAAAGTAACCTCCTGGGTCAAACATCTTGGTCGCTTGGCGCCGGGAATTGATATCCGCGTCTGGCCCGATACGGGCGATGTCGATGATATCGAATTTGCCCTTAGCTGGAAGCACCCGCCCGGCGAGTTTAAAAAATATAGACATCTGAAGTGCATTGCGTCTTTAGGGGCCGGGGTCGACCATCTCATGGCCGATCCTGATCTGCCTGCCGGTGTACCCATCACGCGAGTGGTGGAACATTCCATGGCCCAATCGATGAGCGAATATGTGGTTTTGGCAGTTCTCAACTACTGCCGCCAGTTTGATGCCTACCGCACCGATCAGTCTCAAAAAAAATGGCAGCCCCGCATTCCGCTGCTGGCCGCCGATATGCGGATCGGTATTATGGGTCTGGGCCAGCTGGGAAAGGATGCTGCCGACAAATTGAGCGCTCTGGGTTTTCCGGTAAGCGGTTGGAGTAAAACACCCAAAAGCGTCGAAGGGATCAGCTGCTTTGCCGGCGCAGGAGCTTTGAATGATTTCTTATCCCAAACCCGCATCCTGATCTGCATGCTGCCGTTGACGCCGCAAACAAGAGGCATTTTAAACCGCGAAACATTTGCGAAATTGCCTGCCGGCGCCTATGTCATTAACGTAGCCCGCGGCGAGCACCTGATTGAAAATGATCTGCTGGCAGCCCTGGATGCCGATCAGCTGTCCGGTGCCTGCCTGGATGTATTTGAAACCGAACCGCTGCCAAGCGATCACCCTTTCTGGGATCATCCCCGCATAAAACTAACCCCCCATATTTCCAGCATCACCTTTCCCAGAGCCGTGGTGCCGCAAATCATCGACAACTACCGGCGCAGCCGGAGCGGCCAACCCCTTCTAAATGTCGTTGATCCGAAACGCGGCTATTAAGCCGCAGGCCTCAGCGCAAAATGTTTATCCCGACTAGGAATCGATTCTGTTGATTCGGGACATCAGATTTGCAAATTCAGCGGAGGGGATTTGTTCCCAGGGTTGTGAGGGTCTGAATTGAATCGATGATTTGGCATCCGGCGCAAAGAACTTGCCGGAATGAAGCTCGGGTTTTTTGAGCCGGTATTGAAACTCGTCTCCCAAATCCAGAATGATGTCCAGATCGTCGCTGTCTTCGAGCAGCTCTACCAGCAGGGTATTTTGAATGCGGCCGTTGCCTTTCAGGTGGCGCCGGCCCCCGGCGGTGGTAAAAATTTCAATCACCGCATTTTCAATGGCAACCGCCCGTTCATCAGGAGCGATAACAATCGCCTGATCCACAATATATTCGCCTTCAGCAAAGGGGATCCAGTTATCCATAACGCTTTCTTTCTGTGTTCGTTAAAGTGAATGCGAGCTTCCAAATGTGTTTATAAGAATAGATCGATCCGATTTCAAGCACAGATTTGCTTTAAGGCGTCCGGCAAACATCCATTTCGTTGCCAGCTCTTGCTGAAGCACTTGCGATGCGATGCCGGCATTTGATATGCCTCTGCTTACAGGCGCTCAACATTACCTGCTTTGTGGATCAAAGCACAACGGAACGGTATGATTTTTCCGGCTGCGTTTCGAAAGCCTGTGTTGGACCCGCCGCCGGGATAAAAAAGCAATTGACATCTTATATTTGAATTCTATGTTACTTTCTACGACTGTTGAAATGGAAATTTTGTTTAATTGAACGGAGGCCAACACCTGCAGGCGGATATCGAAAAAAAGGAAGAAACTATGACCTCAGAATTAAATGAAGCGCAACTGCTAAACATTGTAAAAAATACGGTTGAACAGCACGGCTGCCAGCTGGTTGAAATTGATCTGGAAAACAAGATACTTCATCTGGAAGGCCCTGAAACAGCCAAGGTCAAATGCGCCCAGGCGCTTGCCAAAGTGCTGGATTGATATAATCCGGGTAATCGCCCGATCAAATGAAAAGGCTTAGTTGCTGTGAACAAATCGCCGCTGTGGCAAAAACCCGACCGGCAACACCCGCCAGGACGAAAAGAGGGTTTTTTCCGGTTTTTCAGGTTGTTGACACGCTTTTTGCTCTGGCCTTTTTTTCGCCTCGAAGCCCACGGCCTGAAGAATTTGCCCGAGGACAGCGCATTTATCCTGTTAGTCAAACACCAGCGCTGGGAGGACATCCCGCTGCTGGGCCTGGCCACCCCCCGGCCGCTTTATTATATCGCCAAATACGAACTTTTCAAAAATACCCTGAGCAATTGGTTCATCTCCTCCCTGGGCGGTATACCCCTCAACCGGCAGCGACCGCTTGAAAGCCGACGGTTTTTGCAGGCTACGATTGCCTTTCTTCAAAAGGGCGAGGGCATCGTGATTTTCCCGGAAGGTACCTATTACCGGGATAAAATGGGACCCGGCCAGATTGGAATGGTAAAATTCGTGCTGTCGCGCCTGGCGTTACCACTCATACCGGTCGGTATTACGTATACGGCCGGTGGCCGGCGAACCGGCGTTCGCATCAATTTTGGCAACGCATTTCATGCGGGCCCGACTTTAGCTGCCGAAGCAGTGGTTGACCGTATGATGGGTGAGATCGCAGAACTTTCAGGATTCAGCACCCGTTAAATTCAGGGCCTCACCGAGAATCGATTATTTCCGAATCAGACGCTACCCTTCCGGCCGCCGCAATTTGTACATTATCGCTAAAGTGATGAATTTAAATCATAATTTGTGGCGAGATTTTATTGACTCAAGGTTGATTCAAGTGACTTCAATTTAATTTAGTAAATAAATCAAAAAAATGGTTGCTTCGCTTCTAAAAGTCCGGTAATGAGGGAATCAGCGGACAAGAGTTAGTGTTACCCCCTTTTCTTATTTTCCCTCCAAGTTATTAGGCTAGTCAAGAGGCGGAAGTTAAAATTTAACGGCTGAACATCAGCCAGGTGGTGAAAAAATGGACGCGATACTGAAACCATTGCGCGAAGCAGTCCCGGCAATTAAGTACTTTCACGACAATTGGGGGACGCGATCCGGCATTGATCGCCGACAGAATAATGGATTTTATTTAGGCCCGGAAAGAAGAGTACGCACTGAACGCCGCAGTGGATTTGATCGCCGCAGGCTCTCTTTCGTCCAGAGAAGATCGGTGATGGATCTAAGAGAGGCATACAGAGACTTAACCTGATAACGAATCAACGGTCTAAGCGCGAACAAGCAGGGTATCATGTGCCCTGCTTTTTTTTGTCATATCTTTACTTTATTTTACTTTATTTTACTCTAATTGACACATTTTTACTTCAGTCAAATAAAAGATCACTCAACCGACACGCCTCTATTTTTTATTGCATCAAATTAAAAACAAACCCGCGCCAGCCAGACCGAATAATTTTGATGCTTGAATGCAACCGCATTCACACGTATAATAGCAGCCGAATTCAGGCACCTGCTGGATATAAACGTCTAACCAAAGTTTTTTGAATCATGGCCGACATCAAACCATTCAGGGCATGGCGGTATCGCCCATCATTGTTGGAAAATATCGGAGAGTTAACCTCGCCGCTGTTTGATGTTGCTTCTGAAAAGCAACGGGAGGCGCTCTACGGCAACTCGTTGAACAGCATCCATATATCCATCCCCAGGGGGGACCAACCGGCCAAAAATGCGGCAGCCGCTTTTGCGGAATGGAAGCGTAAAAGGGTCATCATTCGGGATGAAGTGCCCGGTATCTATGTCTATTATCAATATTTTTCCCTTTCGTCCGATCCCAAACCATATTGCCGCAAGGGGTTTATCTGCAAGATCAGAGTGCACGACTGGCAGGAAAACATTATATTACGGCACGAAAATGTTATGGATGATGCCGTCGATGGGCAGCTCGAGTTGCTGGCGGAAACCCGCCTGAACGCCAGCCCCACCCACGGGCTCTATACCGATGAATTATTTGAACTGGAACCCTATATGGATGCCTGCATCCAGGACCCGATTTGTAAAACAGAGGATTACCAGGGGGTCATGGATGTCATGGGAATTATCCAGAATGAGGCCATTATTGCTAAATTCGTGGCGCACTTAAAAGACCAGCAGATCATTCTGGCTGATGGCCATCATCGCTACGCCGGTTCGCTGGCGTATATGAAGCAGCAAATGGCCGACAACCCGGCCCATAAAGGCGATGAAGGCTATAATTATCATCTGATGTGGTTAACCAATACCGAAGCAGATGATCTGCGCATCCTGCCCACCCATCGCCTGATCAAAGGCATCCGAAATTTTTCTGAGTCCGCCATAATGCAAAAATTTGAAAAGAATTTTAAAATTAAGCCGGTGGCGGACCCGGGCGACCTCCACGAATTTATTCTGGGTAAATCCTGGACATTCGGTCTTATATTTGAAGAAAATGCCTATGCCGTAAGGTTAAAGCCCGAAGCTTTCCCGGAATTGAAATGGAATTTCCCGGAGCAGATAAAGCAGCTGGATCTGACAGTGGTGCATTATTTTATCATCGAAGAAATACTGGGCATTCCGGGCAAAGAACAAACGACTTCCGCTAAAATTGAATATGAGAGAAATTTCACAAAGTGTATGACCGCCGTTATGAAGGGAAAAGCGCAGATGGCGATCATTACCAATGATGTGCGCATCGAAGACGTGAAACGCGTTTGCGGCTGCGGCTGCACCATGCCCCCCAAATCCACCTTTTTCTACCCCAAGGCTGTCTGCGGCTTCCTCTATTGTTCCATATAAAATTGTTTTCAAAGCCCCATCTAATGCCTGATGTCTGCGTTATAAGCCGTCTTAAAATGCTCACATAAACAAGTGCCTAAAATGCCTAAAATGATCTAAAGTGACTAAAGTTATGGTGTCGCTTAGCTCCATCTTCTAAAAAAAGACAGAATTCCTTAACTTTAGGCACTTCAAACTTTAGTTCACTTTAGTCACTTTTTAGTTGGATTTTCCAAAAGAAATATGGGGATTGGCAGTCATTTCTACCCGGAGCTCAAAACCGTTTCGATGCGTTCCAGGGCCCAGTCGATCTCTTCGCGGGTGATCACCAGCGGCGGAGCAAACCGAATCGTGTTCTCATGCGTCTCTTTGCACAGCAGACCGCGAGCCATCAACTGCTCGCAGTACGTGCGGGCACCGCCGGCATCACCGGTCATTTCAACGGCCAGCATAAGCCCCCTGCCCCGCACTTCTTTGATATGGGGCGCACTGATCCTGGAAAGATTCGATAAAAAATAATCTCCCATCCTGGCGGCATTTTCAACCATACCCTCTTCGACTAAAACCTTGAGCGCCGTTC
>JASFIG010000054.1:0-16707 GCA_050122795.1 Desulfobacterales bacterium | reverse complement strand
AGTTTCCTGGCCGGTGGGCGATCGGCAAGATGCCAATTCGCGCATTTATCCGTTTAAGGTGCACAAAGGCAATCAGCCGTATGACAAAATTAACCAGACCTTACTGATGCCCCTGCTGTCCGGTAAACAAGGATACTGGAACCACCTCGACTGGGACAAAGCGTTAACCATCGGCCAGACCTCCATGGGATTGCCGTTTTCGGGTGAATTTGATTTTGTCGAAACCGACTATGTGTTTCCGATCACGCACATGGTGGCTCCCAAAGAAAAATCGCTGTCCTGCACGGAATGTCATTCCAAGACCAACAGCCGGCTGGCAGATCTGAAAGGATTTTACATGCCCGGTCGTGATGCTTCTAAACTCCTCAATCTTGCCGGTTGGGGGGCGGTCCTGGGCAGTTTGATCGGGGTTTTGATCCACGCCCTGGGGCGGTTTTTGAGCAGAGGCAATGGCCGCAACAGAAAAAAAGAGGAAGAGTAGATCATGACAACCAACGGAAAAATGAAAAATATTTATTTATATGCGCGTTTTGAACGGCTGTGGCACTGGTTGCAGACACTGCTGATCATCATCCTGTTGCTGACCGGATTTGAAGTCCATGGCGCATTTGCACTGTTCGGTTTCTGGAATGCGGTGGAGGTGCATAATTTTGTCGGGCTGACCTGGCTGATTGCGTTTGCCTTTTTTGCCTTCTGGATATTTACCACCGGAGAATGGCGGCAATATATCCCGACCACTAAAAAGATGTTAGCGGTGATGCGCTACTACATGTACGGCATCTTCCGGGGTGAACCCCATCCGGTGCCCAAGCGCAAAGAGGCCAAGCACAACCCGCTGCAGCGGATCGTCTATCTGATTCTGGCGGCCATATTGCTGCCGGTACAGATGGTCACCGGATTTTTGTACTGGGGCTACAACTCCTGGGGCGATTGGGGGTTATCGTGGCTGTCTTTGCAGGTTGTGGCGCTGGTCCACACCGCCGGTGCTTTTGCAATTTTGTCTTTTATTGTCGTGCATGTATACATGATCACCACCGGCCACACCATCTTTGCCCACACCCGGGCAATGATCACGGGCTGGGAAGAAGTTGCAGATGAAGAATCAGTGGGGGACTGGGAGTATAAAACCAAAGCCAAGGCAGCTTAGTACCTGAGGTTTTCATGTTTTAGCGTTAATAATCATTTCATCGCAGTCATTTTCATGTCAGATATTGATCATCATGCAGGGGGCCTTGAAAACAGGCCCCCTTCATTTTTTTCAGATGTAGGGTGGATAAAATATGAATATCAGACGAGTGACTTCCTTGACAGCCCTGTTGTCCTTTATGTTGCTGTTTATCACAATCATTGTGCTATATATCGTGCCCCAGGGACGGGTGGCTTACTGGGCCGACTGGCGCTTATGGGGATTGACCAAAAGTCAATGGGGCAACATTCACATCAATGTAGGCTTGCTATTCCTGCTCAGTATTTTCCTGCATATCTACTATAATTGGAAAGCGCTGTTAAACTATCTGAAGGACAAGGCCAAAAACCTGAAGGTGCTCACACGTGAATTTAATGTGGCCCTGGTCCTCATCTGTTTATTCAGCCTGGGAACTGTTATTGAAGTGGCCCCTTTTGCGTGGGTTCTACAACTCAATGCGCACTTTAAGGATCAGGCAGCCGCCCAATATGGCGAGCCACCTTACGGGCATGCGGAACTGTCGACTCTAAAAGCGTTTGCCGCCAAAACAAAGATCGATCTTACCGATGGTATGGCACGACTGAAACAGGCCCATATTTTAGTTGATGATGAAAACCAGACGCTCAAGGATATCGGCCGGGCAAATAAGATTTCACCCCAGCAGGTATTTACGGCGATGAAGCCCATCAAAGAACCCGATCAGATAAAAAGTCTGCCACCGACACCACCCCCCGGAACAGGCAGTAAAAAGTTAAACGACCTGAGCCGGGAATACAGCCTTAATATTCAATTGGTTTTAAAGGGTCTCGCTGAGGCTGGCGTAATAGCGGGCGCTGATATGACGATCAAACAAATTGCCCGGCAAAACGAAATGGCGCCGAGGGATGTGTATGGCCTTGTTCGCAAGGTTGCAGAAAGTCAGACGGATTAGCTGTGGCGGTAAGGTCAAGCCATCCTCAAATTTACAAAAGCTTAACCACCACCAGGGTGATATCATCTTCCTGGGGGGCCTCTCCCTGGAATTCCCTGAGGGTGTCTATAATACCGTTTTTTATCTCTTCAGCGGATTCCGCGGCATGTTGGCGGATGGCGGTGCGGAATCGATTGATGCCGAACATTTCGCCCTTTTCATTTTGCGTTTCGCGGATGCCATCAGTGCCCACGACCACGATGCTGCCCGGGCTCCACCCTTCGTGATTGTTTTTTTGATATTCCAGGTTTTCATCCACTCCCATGGCCATACCCTCGCCGGCAAGCTCCAGGAAGATATCATCTTCGGCATTATACAGAATGGCCGGTTCATGACCGGCGCGCACCCAGTTTAACGTCTGTGTTTCAGGTTCGATTTTCAGAAAGAACAGGGTCATAAAACGACCGCTGGCGGCTACATCTCTGGCCAGCTCGTGATTGACGTCGGTGACGATGCGGGCGATGTCAGTTTCCATTGTCACCCGCTGTCTGAGAAGCGCCCGTACGGTGGTCATCAGCAGGGCGGCGCTAACACCGTGCTCGGAAGCGTCAGCCACCACGATCCCCAGTTTTCCGTTGGTGAGGCTGAAGTAATCGAAATAGTCACCGCCGGTTTCATCGCAATAGTTGCTGATACCGGCGATATCAAGTCCGGGAACAGCGGGAGGTTTGCCGGGCAGGAGATTCTGCTGGACTTCTTCGGCCAGCTTTAAAGCGGTGATGAGCTGCAGGCGATGTCTAAGCCCATCAATCATGGTATTGGTGTGACCGGCAATCACCCCGAACTCATCATGGGTGGCGACTGGCACCCTTTTGGAAAAGTCTCCCTGGGTTACTTTTTCCAGCACGCCGGTTTCATTCTGGAACAACAGCTTCAGGTTCTTGGAATATGAAACGATTAAATTGATGATAGCCGCCAGAAGGACGCCCATGACAAAGAAGACTTCCCGCATAACGGATAATTGCGCCTGCATGAGTGACGTGTTGCTATCCTTTATGTTCGAAAGCCATACCACATCGCGCGAGATGACAAGCCCCAGCACCAATGCCACGAAGAGAATAGTGATCAGCGCCACCAGCGAAAATTTACGCGTGATTGAATACAGACGGACGGGGGGTGGCCGTACCGTATTTTCAGCCAGGGCGTCAGAGATGATCTTGCGCTCACGGGCCAGCGCCATATCCAAACCCAGAAAAAAGCCGACAACCGCGCAGCCCAGCAGCAAGCTGAGCCCACTGGTGGCCGGAAAGCCGTAAACGACGGTGTTGTATGTGACCGCAACAGCGCCAACCGCCATGCATAACACCAGCTCGAGGAACATCTGCTTTCTCGGCTGGACCATCAACGGTTTAGCGAGCACCAGGCGCTTTTCAAAGAAGCCGTGCAAAACCAGGGCCACTGCGAAGGGAATCAGGAGGATGACCCCCAGGAGCACGGGGGGCATTTCTTCCATAAACGGTCAGACCTGGCCGCCATAGATGGTCAGTGCGATGACAGCGAGAAAATAGTAAATAGCAACTCTGAGCATAATGGTTCCTTTAAGTTTAAGCTTAGACTATGCGGTCTGGCCTAAAAGGTCAACATCTTGTGTCCAGGTGTCTTCCTTGACAGGTGACCGCCAGCGCCCTAGTTTTAACTTTATGTATCAAGGCTAATGAGAATGACCTGTTCTTTTAATTGCTGTAAATCCATCCAACAAAGCTTTCTAAAGAGATCATATGGATCATAATCGTATCAAAAACACCAACGATGCGTATGTGGCCGACATTATCGAAAGCCGTTCTCCGGCCGGACGCCATGATTCTGTCCAGGGCTGGCACAACCTGTTAACGGATTTTCTTTCCCGGATGGCGCCCTACTTGCATGAAGGCCGCCTGGTGACCTTTCGCCAGCTCAAAGAACCGGAGCGATTATTTTTTGAAAACCGGTTGCAACGCATAACGGTGCCGCTGGCAGTCCAAGCCCTTTACCTGCCGCCCAGCGTGCGCCACCAGATGTTGTACCAGCGGCCCGCCGGTCAGCCTCAGCCAATACCCGAACATTCTGCGGATGACCCGCCGGATGAAGGCATTGTATTAGCCTGCCGTAAGTCCGATTACAACATCGTGATCAATTCCCTGCTGGCCAAGCCACCCTTTGCACCGGCAATCGATGTTTATGACGACGGCCGGCTGCTGGCCGGCTATGTTTACCATACGATAGACGAATGCATCACCCATCTTGCTAAAGTCATGCAAATCCACTTACAGCCGGAGGGCCGTTAAAAGTGACAAGAGAATCCGACGACCTCCGACGAATCTCCCCGATCGGCAAACATGGACCCGGATCTTAAGCTGCGGCGCAAATGGACGTTGCGCGCTCACGGCCATCAAATGGTTTTCGTTAAAAAACCATTTGAAAGCGATATGCATGTATTGACAAAGGCATTTATCTGGGCGCTATTTCTGCCGGCGTATCCGAATCTATCTGTGGAAATCCCGGTGATGGGCCGCTATAAGCCGGATGTGGTGCAATTTGATGATAATGGCGAACCGATATTCTGGGCTGAAGCCGGGTAGGTTGGTTGCGGCCTTTTTTTACCAATGCGCTGTCCCCGTTTCCCCCTTAAACGGGCCGACGATCTCAGCTGTGATCCAACCCCCATAAAAGGGACCGGGCTGGGCCCGGACTTTCTCGCCGGCAACACAACAGGTTAACACGGACGGGTAAAAAGAGACGTAATCACGAATCTTTGCATATGCAGCATTCGGTTCGGGGTAGCTCCAGCCGACAATGCCTGCTGCCGGGTCGGCGGCCAGTTTCCAGTATTGCGCCGCGCCTTTCCACTCACATACGGAAGTACCCGCCGCCGAACGGATCAGATCCCGGTTAACATTTTGCGGTGATATATAAAAAGAGGGCGGGCTGGCGGTTTCAAGCACCCGATAAGTGCTACTGGAAGCGGCAATTACCCGGTCACCATAACGGACCTCGACCGGTCGCCGATCGGGCACCAGTTTGGGAGGTCTGGGGTAATCCCAAACCGATTCTTGACCGGGTTTTGGTATGACGGCAAAATCCGGTCGTTTCTGTCCCCGGTATGTCCACATTCAGTCGGTCTCCTTTCGATACGGGCGTTGAAACTTGAGATAGGTGAGCAAAGACAGCACATGAAAAAAAATGGCATAGGGCACCAAAAAAAGAGGTATCATGCCGGTCGGAAACATGATCAGCCGATTGGGCACAGGCGGGAAAAATAGCTGCAAAGGCCCCTGTGTTGACGTAAAGCCAAAGAAAAAGGCACTCAGAAAATCTATTAAGCCGATGACAATGATAAACAAAATAAGGCGGGCGGGTATGCGTTCACGATTTCGATAAGCCAGCAAGACGCCGAATGCAGCCACACCAACGAGGATATCACCGATGCCTGCCGGGTAGGCAAAAATAGCGGGGATATGTCCGGCGAACATTTCAATCAGAAACACCCCCCCGATAACCCGGAACAGCTGCAATCCGATCAGCCATTTTTGCGATAGCTCATGACTTAAAAACCAATCCCGGTACCCAAATAAAATGAGCGCGGGCAGGATCCAGGCCAGCGGTACGATGAGACTTCCGGCGATGCCCAGCTGGTCAGGGATTTGCTTTAAGCAAACCCACACCATCAATGCACCCCAGATCAGAAAGGCGCTGCCCGCCTGCAGGCCTTTGAGCGCCGATGCGCCACTGAAGACATAAACCGCCAATAGATAAATGGGTGTGACCATTATCGAAGCCACGACGATAACCACCGTCAAAAAGTGCGCGTCCATTACTTTGGGCATGGCTGCTTTTTATATCTCTGAAATAACTGTTAAAACAGATTAATTTGTGAGTGGCTTTGTGCTGCCGACATCAAGAAAGCTATGTCTAACATAGGCGCTTATACGGTTAAGGCAAGTTTTTCAGGCACGAACATTGGCAGAACCGCAAGGCTTTTTACGTGGCTTTTGAGCAAGCGGCTTCTTGGCCGCGGGGAACAGCTGCAAATTCGGGGAAAGGGATGTATACGAATTTGCCAATGCTCGCTCAGCGGTGTGAATGCGAGTGTTTTTAAAGCTTTTAATCATCTCTGATTTCAATCAAAGAAGTAATGAGCTCGCGAATCCATTTCCGAACGGCACGCGCAACCCGTTGCAGATTTTGTTTCCACACGGGCTATAGAATATTAGAAAATGGCTATTCTGCTGCCTTAGAGATCGTCAGGCATGGGGCCCTGCCAGATGTGAAAGGCTTCGGTCTTCCAGACCATGTCCGCGACTGAAGGTGCGCCGGAATTGCGCAAAAACATGGCGTGCTGGGTTTTATGACAGAGGGCGGCAGCAACTTTTGTGTCGTGCCAGGGGCTGGTATCAACAATGATGTCGGCTTCATCATCCCGGTTTAATATGCGTTCGCGCTCGCTCGGCGTATGCCAGGCCGACCAACTCATCAGCGCGGTTTGCGAGTGGCCGTTGCCCAGTGCCAACCGGGTGGCCTGGTGGGTGTAGATGTGCTGGGGGTGGCCATATTCACCGTTTGAGCCATGGGTGATAACAAGGTCCGGACTGATTTTGCGTAGATATGTGTCGATGGCCGCGGCAAACTCCGCCAGGGGGATGTTGATGCGACGCGCAATGCCGTTGATTTCCATATAAGGGTCAATATAGGGCAGGAAGAAAATTTCGCGGGCACCCAGAATGCGGGCTGCCTCACGCACCTCCTGCTCCCGGTACTCGGCCAGGTTCGCGCGGGTCGTCAACGGCGGCTCACCGACTTCGCCGCCCTCTCCGCGCGTGGTTTCCAGTATGGTTATCGCGTGACCCCGCTGGGCGTATCGGGCCAGGGTTCCGCCGCAAAAAAGAGTCTCATCATCCGGATGTGCTGAAATTACTAAAATATCGGTCATTTGACTGATCACCACCTGTGAAAACGGATGCGGTTTAAGGTCTCCTAATGTAATCCATTTAGGGTGCAAATCAAGCGGGGATCGGTGAAATGGTCAACAGACAGGAGATGATCCGGCAAAAGGAGGGGTTAGCGGATGATAACCGTGTTTTGGATACCTTTGGCCTGCAATTCCGTCTGGTGATCATCAGCAGCTTCTTTGGTAAAAAAAGCGCCGACCATCAATTTCAGCTCACCCGTCGATGTTTTGAGAAAATAGGGTGAATACCCCAACTTTTTGATCCGTTGGAGGTCGGCCTGCATTTCATCCGGGGATGCATAGGTGCCAATGAGGTTGGCATATGGTGTTCGTTTGACAATCGCGCTCTTGAGTTGGTGTTCTTTTTTGGCTTGAACGGCCTCCCTGCGGGTCTGGTAGTGGCCTGTCAAAACGCGCAGCCATTCTTCGCCGCTCTCAAATTTGACTTTGACGACATACGGTGCCAGCCCGGCCTTTTTATAATCCGATACGACTTTACGGGCACTCTGTGGCAAACGGCAACTGGACAACATGATCGAATAGGGATGGTAGGAATCCGGCTGCAGCGTCGCGACCTTTTTGGCTGGCGGCTGTTGCGGTTCCAGCGGCTTTTCAGCCGTTGCGGGCTGTTCCTGAGCCGATTGGACCGACGATGACACCTCGGGCGCTACCGGGGACGTTTTTTTCTCAGCAACAGCCGGGATTTCGATTTCCACCTGCGGCTGGAGCGGCTCAGGTGTCTCCTCGGGCCTAATTTTTTTCAGCACGACCAAAGGCCGGGGCTGATCACCTGTTTGTTGTGGACTCTGCTGTTCGGGAAGAATCTTTTTTGTGACGATAATCGGCCGGCTGCGGTTTTTAACAGCGGCAGATAAAGTTTGCTCGGATCCGGAACCGGATTGTGTAAGGTAGCGAAGCGGGCTGTAGTGCCAGATGATGTAGACGACCACAAGAACCAGGGCGACGGCAATTGAAAAAAATACGCTTTTTCTTTTCATTTGATCACTTCGTATTTTAAATGTTTAACATCTGCGGTGCCGGTGATATCCGTATCGATCCTTGATGTTATATCCTATTAGAACACCAACGGTCAAATTGTATTTGCTTCTCGGGTTCCGGGTTGCGTGTTGCACGTTGCGTGTGACAGGTAACGAGAGTTTGGTGATTTGAGATCTCGGTTGTTTTCCAATAGAAATCAACCGATTGTACACAGCACAGAAATACTAGACCATACCATTTTAACGCACGGTACCTTATGCCCGAATATATTTTTCAATGCGTGCTCTGTACGGACAGCGCCAAGCCTTGAATACAGTTCGATCGCACGCCGGTTTTTTTCAAATACCCAAAGATAGGCACTGCTGTGACCCTGCCGGCGCATTTGTCGGGCTGCGGACACCAAAAGTTTTGATCCGACGCCCTTGGACCTCTGGGCCGGTTTGACATGCAGATTGTCGATAAAAGGATCGGGGCGGCACCAAACTGATATGAAGCCAATGATTGCGTCGTCTTCAGCCACCCGGACGATATCTTCGGGTTGGATGATCACCGTGCGCCAGTGACGCTGAAGGTCCTCTGTGACCTGCTCGGCCAGATATGCGGCGGGCAAAACGTCGGCGTAAGTGTCCTTCCAGCTTTCAATTTGAACCGCTGCGAGGTGAGGCCGATCTGAGGGTTGGATACGCCGAATCAGCATAATACCTAAATTTTCAGGCAAGATTCAGGTGATACTTGGATTTTGCACGAGTCGCAGGTTTTCATCTGCAAGGCACTTATGGGCGAGGCTATAGTGAACTATGCCTCGTCCTTAATAACGCAGCAGATGGAAGCCTGCGGCTCGCCCATCTTGTTGGGGCGAAGCTGAAAGCGAAGACCACAACGGGTGAAAATTAATGAGATAAAATGATCTTATCCTTTATCCTTTTTTTGCTTTTATCTCGCATTCATTTTCATGCAAGATTCAAGTGTTAGATTTTTTGAAATAACTTCTGGTCCTCATAAACCGTATGGCCGACAAACCAGTCTGTTAAAAAGTCCAGAAATTGATCCACCGTTTGGAATCCATTTTTCAAATCGGCGGCATGATGATTAAACTCTGCGAGTAGTTCCAGATGGCGCTGATGGTGCCCACTGACACTCGAAAGGCGGCAAGATGTGGCGATATTTTCTTCTGAGGTGAAATGAAAGTCGGCGTACTTTCTAAGCTCGCTGATCAGTCTTTCCTTATAGGCGTCATCGTCGGTTTCTTTGAAGCTTCGGGCGACGCGATTGATCAGATCGACAAAATAGCGATGCTGCAAATCGACGACCGCATTCCCGGTTTCATAATTTGATTCCCATCCTAATTCCATAGTATCCTCCAATGCTTCAATACCCAGGATTCAAAAGGGTTAATCATTGTTTGGGATAAACGGATTCATCATAACCGTACGGCAACCCTGAAAACATCCGAGGACGAGGACGAGCAGGAGGACGCGTACGATGTAAAGCATGAGCTTTCGTCCTCGTCGTCCTCGAGAACTCACATAACACGTAACTCCAAACTCGCAACCCGTAACCCGCCCTCACTTCTCCGCCCCTTAGACCTCTGTCTTACGCCGTCCGCTGTTTGCGGAAGCTGTGCGCCAGTGAGCACAGCACCGGCACCAGGATCAAGGTCAGCAAGGTGGCAAACCCCAGCCCGAAGATGACGGCCACGGCCATGGGGCCCCACCACTGGGAGGATTCACCGCCGATATCAAGTGCCATTTTGCGAAAATCAAAGCTGACGCCGGTGGCCATGGGCAGCAGCCCCAGGATGGTTGTGATGGCAGTGAGCATTACCGGGCGGAAGCGCACGGAGCCGGCCCGCAACAGGGCTTCGGTTGATGACAGACCCTTGGCCATGAGCTGGTTGATATAGTCAATCAATACAATGGCGTTGTTGACCACCACGCCCGCCAGGCTGATCACGCCGATGCCGGTCATGATGATCCCAAAAGCGGTGCCGGTAATCAACAAGCCCAAAAATACGCCAATCAGGGAAAATACAACCGACGCCAGAATGATCAAGGGGGTGATCAGGGAGTTGAACTGGGTTAACAAAATCAGCAAAATAAGGGCGATACAGGCAAAAAAAGCTTTGCTCAAAAAGGCCTGGGCTTTGGCCTGCTCCTCCTGTTCACCGGTAAACTGGTAGCGGTAGCCCTTGGGCCAGTCGATTTGCTGCGACAGGCGTGCATCGATGTCTTTGATCACGTCATTGGCCAGGCGCCCCGACACATCGCCGGATATGGTGACCACGCGTTTTTGATCCAGGCGCATAATTGCGCCGATACCGCTGCCCAGCTTCACCTCGGCCAGACTGGTTAACGGAATCGGCTCGCCCTGCGGCCCGGAAACCGTGATGCGCTTGAGGCTCTTGATGGACTGGCGATCGCGTTTGGGCAGACGCGCAAGAATGTCATACTCATCCTTGCCTTCGCGATAAACACCGGCTTTAACGCCGTTGATGGCCGATTTTACCGTATAGGCAATGGTGTAAGTGTCCAGCCCCATCAAGGCTGCTTTTTCCTTGTCCACCCGTACGCGGATTTCCGGTTTGCCCTTGACAAAATTATCCTTTAAATCCACCAGCCCGGGAATGTCTTTGATGACTTTACGGGCACGGGCGGCCAGCTCTCCGAGCATCAAAATATCATCTCCGAAAATTTCAATGTTGATCGGCGGTCCGGTGGGCGGGCCTTCTTCTTCTTTTTCCACCTGTATTTCTGCTCCATGGATGGTGCCTAAAATCCGTTGCCGGACCTCTTTGACAATTTCCGACGAAAGCTTGGAACGATCATGAAAATCTTTGAAATCCAGAACAACGCGGCTGATGTGGGTGCCGGTACCGCCCTGGGAAAAGGGGTCTCCACCGATGGACCCGATATTGGAAATGACATAACGGATATCTTTATATTCGGACACAATTTTTTCGATCTGGACCACCAGCTGATCAGAGGTGTCCAGATTGGTGCCTTCCGGCATTTTGATGTTGACATAAGCCCGGCGTGGCTCGGTTTCCGGGAAAAACTCAGTGCCCTTGCCGAATAAGACAAAGACCAGCGTGGCGCCGATCAGCAAGACGACGGCCGAAACGATGACCACCCAGCGATGTCGCAGCGACCATTTGAGCACCATCAAATAAACCCGTTTGACCGCCGGCTCGCGGCTTTCGTGGTTCTTGGCAGGTTTTTTGATATTGATCCTTTGGTAGCGGGCTGACAGCACCGGATTGATCACCAGGGCCACAAACAGAGACGCACTCAGAGCCATAATCAGGGTCATGGGTAAATACCCCATGAACTCACCCATAATTCCCGGCCAGAACAGCATGGGCGAAAAGGCCGCCAGCGTGGTCATGGTGGAGGTTATCACCGGCCAGGCGACCTGGTCCGTTCCCACGGCAGCTGCCTCCATCCGCGATTTGCCCTGCTGCATATGGCGGTAAATATTTTCGACGATAACAATACCATTGTCCACCAGCATGCCCAGCGCCAGAATCAGGGAAAACAACACCACCATATTCAACGTCACATTGAATCCGGTCAGCAGCGCAAAAGTGATAAACATCGAATAGGGGATGGCCAGGGCCACAAACACAGCCGACTGTCCGCCGATAAAAAAGAAAATGACCGCCAGCACTAGAATCAAACCGGAAATAATGTTGTTCTCCAGATCTGCAACGAGCAGCCGCACGTCGTTGGACTGATCGGCGGTCAGATCAACCTGAAGGGTCTGCGGCAGTTCGGGCTGCATATCGTTGACGACCCGCTTGACTTCTTCGGTGACGCGCACGATGTTTTCACCGCTGCGTTTGAGAACGCCGATGGTGACGCTGTTTTTTCCATTGATGCGGGAGCGGGTCAGCGGGTCTTTGTAAGCATCTTTGATGGTGGCAACATCCCGCAGATAAACCGGTTTGCCGTCCCGCACGAAGGCCACGATCGAAAATATTTCTGAGGGATGCTCAAAGTCCTCCGGCACGCGTACCAGGTATTTGCCTTCGCCGATGTCCATGCTGCCGCCGGGCATGTTTACATTGCTGTTGTTGACCGAACCGACAATGCTGGAAAAAGGAACGTTGTAAGCCCGCACGCGATCAAGGTCGAATTCCACATGAATTTCGCGCTCCAGCCCGCCTGTCAGGCGTGCTTCCAGAACCCCGGCGATGGACTCCAGCCGGTCCTGCATATCCTCGGCCAGGTTCTGCAGGCGCCTCAGGCTGAATGGACCCGATAACACCACCCGTATGACCGGCATGTCTGAAAAATTGACTTCCTTAATGACCGGATCATCCTGCAGATCGGCCGGTAAATCGCCCTCGGCCTGATCAACCTTATCGCGCACCTTCTGTAAGGCATCGTCCAGGTTGACTTTGGGCAAAAATTTGATGGCCACCGTGGAAAGGCCCTCTGCAGAGGTGGAGCGGATTTCTTCGACATCATCAATGCCCTTGAGTTTGCGCTCGATGGGGATCGTGATCAATTCCTCCATGTCGGCCGGTGCTACGCCCTCATAGGTGGTGGTTACAAATACATATGGGATGGTGATGTCCGGGAATGATTCACGCGGCAAGCTGACGTAGCAATACAGGCCGGCAATCACAATGATCACCAGCAGTGCCAGCACCGTTATCTGCCGCTTGAGAGCATACTGATTGAGAATCATTGCACGCGTACCTTCATGCCGTCTTCGACTTCAGTTTGTCCTCTGACAATCAGGTGATCGCCGGGATCCAAACCGCTGGTGATCTGCACGCGATCGCCTTCAATCACCCCGATGCCTACGGTGCGCGATTGCGCCACGCCGTCTTTTTCAATAAAGACCAGCCGCTCGCCTCCTTTATCCACCAGTGCAAAAAGCGGCGCCAGCAGCGCATCTGGAATAACCCGACGCACAAACGCCACCCTGGCGATCATCCCAGGCCGGATATCGCCGAACGGGTTTTCGATTACCGTGCGCACCAGAAAAGTTTTGGTGGCCGGATCGGCTTTAAAGGCCACAAAATCCACCGTTCCGCTGAGCGTCCTGCCCGGAAATGCATCGATTCTGACCGGTGTGGTTTGGCCCTGCAGCACAAAGCGAATGTCGAGTTCCGGAACGCGGACATTGATTTTAATGCGTTCGATATTAATGATGTCGGCAATCGGTTTGCCGGTGTCGATAAATTCACCGGCATCCACATACAAATGATTAATGATTCCGTTTATCGGGGAGCGCGGAAAGCCATGATTGAATCGGACCTGTACCTGTTGAAGGTCGGTTGCCGCCAAGGTGCGCTGGGTTTTGCTCTGATCCAGCTCTTCCTGGGCTATGATTTTGCGCTCAAAGAGGCGCTGCCGCCGCTGGTAAAGATCATCTGCCAAACGATACTGGGCTTTGGCATGGTCCAGTGCGGCCTTGAGAGCGGAAACGTCGATTTTGATCAACAGATCATTTTTTTTGACAAGGTCACCCTCGTGCGGGCCGATCCACTCGATGCGTCCGGCAGTATCTGCGGCTACCTTGACATCCTGCCAGGCCTCGGTTGTGCCCGGCAAATAAATGATATCCTGTATGGATTCCGCCTTGATCTCCATAATCGTTACCGGAACCGCCGGGGGCAGGTCAGCCCGGGCGTCAGTTTTAGCGAGCCCGGCCTTATCATCACAGCCCAGCGTCAAAAAGACGGCCCACAACAGCACGGCCACAAATAAACATAAATCTTTGGTTTGCATTTAATTTTCCGTCCCTTGGTCGATTCCTTGAAACGCCATCCGCATGAGTCGTTCGGCACGCTGCGGATCTGACGCCTGAGGTTGAACCTGATCCACATGCAGACAAAAATCAATCAGACTCAATACCAGATGGGCGACATCGTCGGCGTCGATTTCTTTAACCTCACCGGCGGCCAGTCCCGTATGATAAATCTTTCGTATGGCGGCGATCATGTGTCGATGATAACGCGTAAAGTCATAGTCGGGCGCCCCCTGAGGAGGCCCGAAAATGAGACCATGAATCATCTTATAAAAGCTCTGGTGCGCTTCCACCTCTTGATAGACCCGCCGGTAAAGCAA
Source organism: Desulfobacterales bacterium (assembly GCA_050122795.1). Taxonomy (GTDB): domain Bacteria; phylum Desulfobacterota; class Desulfobacteria; order Desulfobacterales; family JAHEIW01; genus JAHEIW01. The sequence continues at coordinate 2,548 of JASFIG010000054.1, read as the reverse complement.
CAGAAGCCTGTCCAATACCGTACCGTGCGAGTTCAAAACCTCCGCCAGCAGCTGTTTTTGGAGATTTTCGGCCATTTCCAAAATGGCCAGAAAAAGACCTTCTTTGCTTTTAAAGTAATAGTACAGTACCGGTTTGCTGACGCCGGCCTCTTCCGCGATTTCGCGCACGGAGGTACCGGCATACCCTTTTTGAGCGAACATGCCGATGGCTTTCTCCAGGAGTCGCTCCCGGGCATCTGGTGTTTTTGAGTTTGGCTGATTGCTATTTTTCATGCGATGCTTTTTTGGTTTGCAAGTCAGAGTTTATAAAGGTTTCTCTCTATGATATAAATTCGGCCTTGTCAAGAAAATTACCTACCGGTAGGTAAAATATATCAAATTGTTGCTCCAGTTACCAGATAACAGCGCAAAATAGTGCGCCGGGTGAGTTCGTCATCCTGCGAATTGTGGGCGTAGGGTTTTAATACGGCTTTTTACATCAGAAAAGGAGGGTCCGCACCAATACGATCGCCATCAGCCCCATGAAAGCAAACAAGCTGATTTTGATTCTTTGTTTACAGGTTTTGACGGTATGATCCTGCAAATCTGCGGGTGCCAGCAAAAATCGAAAAAATTCCTGCGGCTTAATGAGGTGAAACAAGGCATTTTCGCCTGACATCCCAAAGAGGCTTTCAAAGGACATCTGCTTATCGGCAGTCGGATGGTACCTTTTCAAATGTTCAAAAAGCTCGATTGACAGGTATATGGTCAGTATACCGATTGCCAGCGGAAGCAGTAAAAAAAAGATAAACGAAAAAAAACTACCCATGATTGCCTTTCAACAGTGAGTGGTAAGAAAAACGGATACCCAAAAGTCAAGACGCTTTCTAAGAACAGTTTAGCGGGTTTTTCGGCTTCTCACAAGTTGTTTTTGGCTTTTTGAGCTTAAGTAATAAATATTATTATATTTCTAGTTTTATGTTTTTGTTTGCTGCCCCGGATTATCTGTACCGTCGAGGACGAGCACGCACGCTGGGGCCCAAAATAATCGGATAAAATATGGCTGAGATGATGACCGCAGTCGGGGTATTATCCCGGCTGGCTATTTGGATTGATGGGAGGCGCCCAAAAATACCACCTTGGGTTGTTTTTTGGGGTTGGTCGTCGGGGTATTCGGCATCTGGCCTTTCTCTTTAAAATGCACCAGAATTTCGATACCGATTCCTGAATCGGTGACTCTGGCCACTTTGCCGGTTGCCTTGACGCAATTGCCGGAATCGGGAAAAGTGAAGGAAACGGTTATTTCTTCTCCCTTCGGCAGTTGACGGTCGGTTGATACGAAAATACCTGAAGAACTCACATTTTCAATGCGGCCATCAAAATCGCACTTGTTGGTTAAACAACGCACGGCAACATTCTGGTTTTTTCGAAAAATTAACCTGGCATCCTTTCTGGATTTCAGATGCTTTAAACGATCCATTAAGATCTCTATCCTTTTCTTCTGATACCCAGAAAGCCGATGATACCAATGGCAAGCAGATACATGAAGGCCGGTAATGGAATCTGACCCTTACCCATGAGGCCGTTTTGTTTAAAGAGGGTGATGATATTAGTGAAGACGCCGGCTTCGGCCAGGCCAATAAACGTGTAGATTAAAACAGCAGCCAATATCGCAGAGATAGATAATTTCATCATTCACCCTGGAGGTGGAGCGGGTGCAGGATTCGAACCTGGCAATGACCTTATTAGGTCTCGCTCCCTCTTGAGCCCCCGCTCATTGAATGATTCAAGGAGGAGAAGGGGGTTGGGGTTCCCAAAAGGCATACCAATTTGAAGGGTAAAAGGGGTAATATGAGAACCCGCCCCCCAGCCGATAGAAGTGCCTGCTGCGAGCCGAACCCAAGCGTTGAAGGTTGAGGCATGCGCAGACATCATTTGCAAATTGCAAAAAATATGCCATCACCCGTATTTTTTATTTTTATAGTTAAATCAATTATTTATAAAATTTATAAATTTACAAAAAACTGAAATTAGGTAATCTATGCCATAATTTTATAACATTAATTTCTTACCACTAAGTATCTTTGGTCAGAAGTCAGAGGACAGATGACAGAAAGCGCGTTGCGGCTTGCGTATTACGGGGTTCAGCGGGGAAGCATCAGCGCAAAGCATTGAATTTGTCGATTTTTTGTCTAATTTTCTTTGACATCCTTTGCCTAATATGTTAGCTTAGCGGCATGAATGATAATCGAAAAATACATCCTATCGGATTTGTTGCGCGCCAGACCGGCTTGAGCGCACATGTGATCCGAGCCTGGGAAAAGCGCTATGGCGCGGTGCAGCCCGGCCGAACATCCACCGGCCGCAGGCTATATTCTAATAGCGACATTCAGCATTTAAAGCTGTTGCAGCAGGCGGCCGGAATCGGGCATCGCATTGCGCAGCTGTCGGAGCTGGACGATAAAACCCTTTTAGCGATTATCGCCAATCCGATCGCTGGTACTGGACCGAACATAGATCGTCAAGCGGATCTCGCAACCCCGTCGGAATTGTTAGAAGCCTGTCATGT
>JASFIG010000053.1:0-16935 GCA_050122795.1 Desulfobacterales bacterium | reverse complement strand
CTAACACTCAATAGCTGCGTTACCGGCAGGGCCCGGGGCCCCTTCCCCAGCCCCTGCGAAAATGCTCACATACTGTCGCGAATGCTGCGCTTTGTCAGCGTGTCCCACCATAGCCCGATGTTTATCAGAGGGCGACGGCGGATCGGCCGCTGCTTGCTGAGCACCTAAATTTAGAAAGATCAGATGCGAAGTCCCGCTGAGTAGCGGGACTCGTGAGCGTGATCTACTATTTTTGAGATGGGTTTTACTTATTTTTCAAGAGGAAGCACATGCGGCAGCGCTTTAAATTTAATCGTCTTGAAATGGCCGGTTCCCTGGGAGATCTGGGAACGCTTTTGCCTCTGGCTGTCGGGATGATACTCATTAATGGACTCAAACCGACGGGTTTGTTCCTGACTCTGGGCATTTTTTATGTATTCGCAGGAATTTATTTCGGTGTCACCGTGCCGGTGCAACCGATGAAAGTCATCAGCGCCTACGCTATTGCCACGGCCATGGATGCATCCCAGATCACGGCAGCAGGCTATTTGATGGGCTTTGTTTTGTTGTTGATCGGTATTACCGGAGCCGTTACCGTAATTGGCAAAACCATTCCCAAATCAGTTGTCCGCGGTGTCCAGCTTTCCACCGGCATCTTGTTGATGGTGCAAGGCGTTAAACTGATGCTGGGAACGTCAACGCTGCAAAAAATCCATCAGGCGGTCGAACCGTTTCTGCTGGTTCAATCCGTTGGTCCTGTCCCCATCGGCCTTATTATCGGTGTTGCCGGCACATGTCTGACGCTGGTTCTACTGGGGAATAAACGATTTCCAGCAGGGCTCATCGTGGTGGTTGCCGGACTGGTCCTGGGTCTCATATTTGGCAACCGCGCGGGCCTGAATGCGCTGCGTGTCGGCATCCATCTTCCGCCATTTTTACCCTTTGGCTGGCCCACCCAGGCCGATTTTACCTTCGCGCTATTTGCTCTGGTTTTGCCGCAAATGCCCATGACGGTAGGCAATGCAGTCATTGCCTACACAGATCTGTCAGAATCATATTTCAAAGAGCAATCGAATAAAGTAACCTATCGCAGTGCAACCATCAGCATGGCAATCGCCAACTTCTTGAGTTCAACGTTTGGTGGCATGCCCCTTTGCCACGGCGCCGGTGGGCTGGCAGCTCATTACCGTTTTGGGGCCCGAACGGCAGGTTCGAATATCATGATCGGAGGGGCGTTTATTTTTCTGGCGTTTCTTTTAGGCGAGCAATCATTGTCCATCATCAATCTTCTTCCGCTGGCTGTTCTGGGAATATTACTGTTGTTTGCCGGCGGCGAGCTGTGCCTGACCATACTGGATTTAACCCGACGCAAAGACCTGTTTGTGAGTCTGGTTATTTTAGGGATAACCCTGGCTACCAATCTGGCGGCCGGTTTTATAGCCGGTATTGCCGTGGCCTATCTCCTCAAATACGGAAAACTTGACGTTTGAATCGGGTGAATTCGCGATCATCAGGGCTTAATTATTTAAATCCATTTAACGGATTTAAGGTTGTAGTGAATGAATATTTCCTTACCGGGAAAGATGGTCCGCTCTTTTATCTGTTGCGGTGTTAATCCCACGGTGAAGGGCAGGTTTGCGGCGATGATCGTGGCAACAACCTGACCCGTGTTTTTTTCCAGGCTGAGCCGGGATACGATACCCCGCAGGACATGATCATCATCGCCGGCCCCTGATTCGGATTCGCTGACAGCAAGGTCATCTATGAGCGCTGCGGCCTCCTGGTTTGGCGGTTCGGGGACAATCAGTTGTTGTTTGTCGGATAAAACTTTTACCCACTTACCCGGTTCCGGTTCCTGCCAGGGGCCGAAAATGGCGCTCTCCCGGCCTGTTCCAAAGATCTGCCCCTTGAAGATATGCCGTATCTCATCACAAATTTCGTAAAGCCACTGCCAATCATGGCTGGCAACGATAAGCGTAGCGCCCCATTGCTGGCGCGCCCTGAGGACAGCCTCTTTGATCAGCTGCGCGCTGGCCGCATCGACACTGGCGGTAGGTTCATCCAGCAAAAGCGCTTTGGGCTTCAACGCCAGTCTGGCCGCCAGGGCCACCCGCTGGGACTCCCCGCCCGAAAGGGCATACCAGGGGCGCCGTGCAAAATCCCGGTTCGACAAACCCACCCATGCAAGCGCTTCGCCGACCCGGGCGGCAATATCCCCACCGTTACCCCTCAATTTCAAACCGTAGGATACATTGTTGAACACGCTGCGCTTCATCAGAAAGGGCTCTTGCGGCAACAGCGTTATGAGAAATCGGGCTTCATCGGAAAACGGTTCGACATCGCGGCCGTTAAACAGGATTTTCCCCCGGCAGGGTCTTTCAATCAGGCCCAGCAGTCTTAACAGCGAGCTTTTGCCACTACCGTTGGGACCAATGATGCCCAAGATGGATCCCGGCCTGACGGCAAGATGGTCAATGGACACAACCGTTTTGTCGCCATATGAATGCGTTAAAGATCTGAGCTCGTAAAGGGGTTGATCCACGTTTAAACCCTTCGGCGTAAGAATGAAACTGAAAGATTCACACAAAACGCAATTGCCAGCAAAACGATGCCCAGGGCAACGCCCAATCCGAATTGTCCCTTGTTGGTCTCCAGGGCAATGGCAGTGGTGATGGTGCGCGTATGCCACTTGATATTACCGCCGACCATCATGGAAATACCCACTTCCGTCATGACGCGCCCGTAAGCCGCAATCGCCCCTGCCAGCAAGCCGTGCCGCGCCTCCCACAAACTGCTGATAAAGAGCTGCCGCCGGTTGGCCCCCATAGACATAATCGCAATTCGGAGTTTTTCGTCCAGGCCTTCGACTGCGGTCGCGCTCAAGCCGATGACGATCGGCAGCGCCAGAATCGTCTGGCCGATGGCAATCCCGGGCAGGGTGAACAGCAGCCCGAAGTTACCCAGCGGACCGCGACGGGTAATAAATGCATAAACGAGCAAGCCGATAAAAACCGTCGGCAAGGCCATCAACGTATCCACCACGGTCCGCAGGGGCTTTTTCCCCCTGAAGTCGAAATAACCGAGGCAAAAGCCCAGCGGGATTCCGATCAGCAGGCTGCAACAGATTGAGTAGCTCGACACCTTGACCGTGGCCCATATGGCCGAGTAGGTTTCGGCGTTGCCGCTGATCAGCAAATCAAAAGCCTGGAAAAATCCTTCTAAAATAAAATCCATGACCGCACACATAAATGCGACTGCAAAGAGAATGTCTATAGGCCCTCGGAGCTTTTCACCTGCAGTCGCATTTCAGATGGCTCTTTTGTCAGAAAGCTACATTTTGGCATTGGGCGTGAACAACGGTTTGCCCAGCAGTTTGAAATCTTTGATCAACTGCTGCGCTTGATGCCCGGTAATCCACTGTGTAAACTGTTTGGCAGAGTTATAATTTGCCTTGGCACAGTGCCTGGAATTGACGGCGATCACACTGTATTGATTGAGCAGGACCGCATCGCCTTCCACCAGAATTTTGAGCGGCGGATTGCCTTTCAGGTTGCTTTCATATTTGATGTAGGTGCCGCGGTCGGTCATCGTGTAGCCGTTGCGCTCCGCTGCAATGTTAATGGTCGCCAGCATTCCCTGGCCGGTCTGAACATACCAGTTTTCTTTCTCGGGGACCGGCAGATCTGCTGCCTTCCAGAGGGAAAGCTCCTTTTTGTGCGTACCGGAATTATCCCCCCGGCTGGCGAAAACGGCCTGTTTGGCTTTCAACATCGCAAAGGCATCTTTTATGGATTTGCCCTTGATGCCGGCCGCATCCGACTCAGGCCCGATGATGACAAAATCGTTGTACATGATCTCGCGACGATCGGTGCCGAAGCCGTCGGCCACAAATTTTTTCTCGGCCGGGGGCGCATGGACCATGAGAATGTCCACATCGCAGTTCTGACCTAATTTAAGCGCCTTGCCGGTGCCGGTGGCGGTCCACTTCAGCTCGATTCCGGTGGCCTCTTTGAATTTGGGGGCCAGATAGTCCAGCAGCCCGGTGTTATCGGTGCTGGTCGTCGTCGCCATCATCAGCTTTTTTTCTTCAGCTAAAGAACTGGCCGGCAACAGATAGGCAACCACTGCCAGACAGAATACAGCAACGCATAACCGTTTCATTGTTGACTCCTTTCATGCCATTCTAAAAAATGGGAACCGTTATATTATTGACGAACCTCAACGAGATGCCGTAATTCCGGCGGCAATCGATCGTAGTCGCTTTGACTCGGCACACGGGCCGGCAAAAACGGCGGCTGCCCCATGGAATTCAAAATTTCAAGCCCGCCGGCTGGATCAAGCAAATACTGAAGAAAGGAGACCGCACCCTTTGGGTTGGGACTCCGGTTGATCAGCGTAACGCCGTAAGTGATGGATTTACCGGTTCGCGTCATCCAGCTGCCCTCTTTTTTACCGGTCACCTTTACCGTGGCCTGTTTGTAAAAATCATCGAATTTGTAATTGCCCAGGTTGATCTGATCGTCGAGTTGAATGTATTTAAGCTCATGCTGGGCGGCGACCGAAAGATATTCCCAGCCATAATCCATTTTGCCGCTCTTGAGCAATTCAACCAGCTCGACCGCCTTGGCCTTGACGTTTTCTTTGGGGCGGTTGGCAATCAATTGGTCGGTTAGGCCCGGTTTTTGGTAGAACTTTTCCGCCAGTTGCAGCACCATCAGGCTGCGATATCCGCAGGGGTCCAGATTGGGATCCGAATGTCCCCAGGATACATCTTTGCGGGCCAAAATGTCATACCAGTTATCTGCATTGATTTCTTCGGCATAACGGCTGCGATCCGTGTAGCAGAGCACCAGCTGGTTGGCGGCAAAGCGAATGTTCCAGCTGGCTTTGGCCGGGATCAGCGATTTATCGATAACCGCGTAATCCGCAGAAGCCATAATATCGGCCGCATGTCCTTCATCGGAAATCAAACGCGCCATTTTGGTACTGCCGCCGGCTGTGCGCACAATATCAATTGAAGGATGCGTGCTCTCAAAATTTTTCTCGATTTCTGCAAACGGGACACTGAGGCTGCCGGCATGATAAATGACGACTTTCTCTTGATCCGCCGCCATTGTATTCGCCGACATAAAAAGTTGCAGAATCAAGACAACTCCCGCCAGAGCAGCCAGTTTTACAAAAAATCGATGTCGCTTCATTTAGACCTCCTTTTCTGAATCTTGAGGGAATACCATTTTCCCGCTGGTACTGATATCGTATCCATTTAGGCTTTCAGCGATCCGGCGAAACTGCGGTTCGTGCAACAAAGACAAAAACCGTTGAATCCCTTCATCAAAAAACCGATCCTTTAAAATCATCAAATCGAATCGCTCCCAGCGGACGGGGATGAAACCGATATCCAATAATCCGGCAATTGCACCGATGCCCGGTCCGGCGTCCGCCCGCCCGGCTAAAATCTCCAGGCCCACATCCAGGTGCCGGTGGACCTCATTATGGTAACCATCGATTTTCTCCCCCCTGAGGCCGGCTTTCTTGAATTCCCGATCGAGCAATAAACGCGTACCGGTACCGAGCGGTCGATTGACAATCCGCATACCGGGTTCGGCCAGATCGGCTACACCCGAGATCTTTTTTGGATTGTCCCGGGCCACCAGAATACCCTGTTCGCGCCTGGTAAAATTGACAATCGCCGGCAATGTATCCAGCTCCTCAAAAGCATAATCAAAATTATATTCCTCTTCATCATCCTGCAGCAGGTGACTTGAAGCGATATGGCAAAGATTCTGGCGCAAAGCTCGCAATCCGCCCATGCTGCCCAGATTTCCGAATACGGCCAGGGGTGCTTGAAACTGGCTGTTAAAAAGTGAAATCGCATGATCCAGCAAGGGATCGTTGCTGCCGGCCAGAACCAGGATTCCGTGTTGCAAAGGCCGAAGGCTACCGGTATCCGGATAATTGATGGTCTGAGTTTCAACCCATTGTTCTACCAAATGTTGGGGAAAAAGCCACTTACCGGTTATTTTGGAAGCGGGCAGGCCTTTTTCAGCCACCAGGGTGTAAACCATCTTTTCGTTCACATTTAAAAATTCTGCGACCGCCTTGGTGGAAAGTAATTTCTTCATGTGGATCCCGTCTTTGAATGCTTACGCAATTGAAAAGGGTCAGATTGTATTTAAAGAAAAATCTACATAGCCGTTTTGGTTATAATTTGTCAATATTTTTTAACAAAATATTATTATTCGACCAATAATAACAAATTACAACAATAAATCTGCTTCTTGGGCTCTCAATGAAAGATATTCAATGGTGAACCGCATGAATTCAAGAAATGCGATGAAGTAGGCTGGTAGGATTTTCTACAAAATTCGGCAAAAATTGTATAAATTAATACAATTATTACCCGGAGCTCATGATATGGAGTCCAGTAAAAAGGACGTTTATTGAAAAGGGTTAGGTGGTTTTATGGGGCCAGGGGCATATTCTTTTTAATGGGCATTGGGGGCATTTGGGTTTGCGGGCGGTGCAGGTCGAGCGGCCGAAGAAAATAAGCTGCAGGCAGAAATCATTCCAGTCACGTCGGGGAATAATTTTCATGAGATCAAATTCAATTTTTACCGGATTGTCGTTTTGGGTTAACCCGAGCCGCTTTGAAATACGAGCGACATGCGTGTCAACGACAACACCGGGAATGCCGAACGCAGCCCCCAGAACCACATTTGCGGTCTTGCGGCCCACTCCGGGCAATTTTACCATTTCCTCGAGCGCTCGGGGCACCTGGCCATCATGCCGATCTAAAATTGCCCTGGCGCAATTTTTAATGTTTTTGGCTTTGTTATGGAAAAAACCGGTGGGTCGGATCAGGTTCTCGATGGTTTTAAGACGGGCGGTTGCAAAATCTGCGGGGGTTTTTAGGCGTTTAAAGAGTACCGGAGTCACCTGGTTGACCTGTTTGTCCGTGCACTGGGCAGAAAGGATGGTCGCCACCAGAAGTTGAAAGGGATTATGATGAAATAATTGGGTTTTAACTTCCGGAAAAATTTCCCTCAGAATCAACCGAATTTTATCAGCGCGCTGCTTTAACTGCATACTATGGGTCCGTCGTCGGTTGCCGGTTGTCGGTTGCAAAAATTACCTGTAGAGACTATTGTAAAGTTATGGTGTTGAGATGCTTTACTAAAGCGAAGGATATACGCCGCTTTTATAAACACAGTCAAGACAGAAAAATATCAGACTCAATACCGGCAACAGGCAACGGACAACCAGCAACGCGCGGGTGACCAAAAGCTTAAAAATCTCAAAAACCGAAGGAACGCGATGCATCTGAAAAAACAAAATGTGCGTGCTCTGGGTTTGTGCTCTGGAGGCCTGGACAGCATGCTCGCCGGTCTGGTGCTACGTGACCAGGGCATTGAGGTTGAATGGGTCTCATTTGAAACACCGTTTTTTACGGCGGCCAAAGCCCGCAAGGCTTCGGAGAAAACCGGCATTTCGCTGACCGTCAAACCCATATATCCGGATTATATAAAGATGCTCAAAAATCCACCGGCCGGATACGGTAAACAGATGAATCCCTGCATGGATTGCCATGCGCTCATGTTCAAACTGGCCGGTAAAATGATGGAGGACAACAAATTTGACTTTCTGTTTAGCGGAGAGGTCCTTGGCCAGCGTCCTATGTCCCAGACGAAGTCTTCCCTGATGTATGTGGCCAAGCACTCCGGTTTCAAGGGGTATATTCTGCGACCCTTAAGCGCTAAAAAACTTCCGGAAACCATTCCGGAAAAAGAAGGCTGGGTTGACCGCGAACACCTGCTCGACATTGCCGGTCGCGGCCGCAAGCGACAAATTGCGCTGGCCTCAAAATTCGGCATCACCGACTACCCTGCACCGGCCGGGGGCTGCCTGCTGACCGATGTCGGTTTTTCCCGCCGGCTAAAGGATCTGTTTGACCATCAGGATACATGCACCGAAGAAGAATTGCACCTGCTAAAATATGGCCGCCATTTACGTCTCAACCGCCAGGCTAAAATGATTGTCGGGCGCACCGAAAAAGATAATGAACAAATTATTAAATATCATAATCCGCAAACCGACACGATCATTGATGTCAAGGATCACCCCAGCCCGATTGCACTGGTACCTTATGGCGGGTCAAAAGAAACAATTTTTCTGGCCGGATCGATATGCGTCGGTTACAGCAAAGCATCCAACCTGACTCCGGTCGATGTGGTGGTCAAAACAGCTCGCCGCAAAGAAACTATTCAGGTCTTCGGTCTGCCCACTTCCGACTTCAAAAAACTACTCATTTAGGTTCAAAGGTTCTGGTTCAGGGTTCAAAGGTTGAGGCTGCTGGCCGCTTGCATCTGGCTTCTGGCCTCTGGCCGTTTAAACACGAAACTCGTAACCCGAAAAACGCAATACGTGTTTAACCTCTGAACCTTTGAATGCTGAACCTTGAACCCGCTAAATGACAACTATAATATTAAAAGACACTCGACTGCGTAATACGTCTCTTACCTATAAATCTGCCCCCCTTGTGGCTAGCTGCCCACAGGCGGCCGAGATATCCTGTCCTTTGCTGCGCCGAATCATGACCGTGTAATTTTTATCAATCAGGATCTCCTGAAATCGGAGGATGGTATCTTCAGATGGCCGCTGATAGAGACATCCGGGGTGGGAATTGAAGGGGATCAAATTGATTTTTGATTTGATGGGCCGTACCAGCTTGGCCAGGCGACGGGCGTCAGCGGTGGCGTCGTTGACATCTTTTAAAAGGACATATTCAAAGGTAATACGCCGCCCGCCGCGCAGCGGGAAGTGCCGGCAGGCTTCGAGTATTTTTTCGACGGGATATTTACGGTTGATCGGCATCAGACGGCTGCGGGTATCGTTATCGGCGGCATTGAGTGAAACGGCCAGATTCGCACGGGTATCGCGACCCAGATCAGCCAGTCGGGAAGCCAGTCCGGCCGTTGACACGGTCACCCGTCGACCGGCAAAGGCGAAGCCATAGTTCCCATCGGTGATAATCTGAATCGCAGCGACCAGATTACGATAATTGGCCAGCGGCTCGCCCATGCCCATAAATACCAGGTTCGTCAGGGATTTTGGGTCTTTGAGGTCATTTTTAATATCGCGCACCTGCGACACCATTTCGGCTATGCTTAAATTACGCTGAATCCCCATTTTGGCAGTCAAACAAAAATCACAGCCCTGTGCACAGCCCACCTGACTCGAAAGACACAGGGTGTAGTGATCGCGCTCCGGTATCAGGACACTTTCAATTCGCTTGCCATCTTTGAGCTGAAACACGTATTTGCGGGTGCCGTCCTTTGAGGTCGCGATGTGATCGATGGCCAGGCGGTCGATGGTAAAATGACGCGCCAGACGGTTGCGAAAATCTTTGGACAAATCCGTCATCAGGTCAAATGAATCTGTCTGCCGAGCATAAAGCCATTTTAGAATCTGATCCGCCCGATACGATTCAATTCGTCGATCCGCCAGCCAGGAAACCAGCGCATCCCGATCCAGCTCGAGTATGTTCTTCTTATTCGGATTCAACATATTCATTTGTTATGCTTCGATCACAGACGGCCTTTAGCCTGCAAGGCTTAGGCTCCGGATTGGAATAATGGAATATAGGAATATTGGAATATCTGGCCTCAGTGAGTCTCTTACCCTGTTTTAAAGCTTAATTGCACCTTATTTATAAATATCAATTGAAGTTTATAAACTTACGGTGTGACAAGAGGACATTACGCTTCATGTTTGGGCCTGCGAGATAACCAGAATGCCAATCGGGGCGAAAAATACTGTTTTTTTGACCATTATTCCATAATTCCATAATTCCACTATTCCATGCAGTCGGATTAACCAAAGCTTCTCACCCGGCCAATCCATTTACAAAGTCTGGTAAGAACAATTTAATTAACTTGACATATCATTATTGTAATTGTATTTTCAATAATTTATATATTTGATCAGGTATTGATATGCTGGATAGCTTAAGTGATAGATTAAACTCAGTTTTCCGTAAGCTCAAAGGACATGGCAAGCTAACGGAAAAGAATATCGAAGAGGGGCTGAAAGAAGTTCGCATGGCCCTTCTTGAGGCTGATGTTCATTATCGGGTTGTTAAAAATTTCATCGCCGACATTAAAGCGCGGGCGATGGGTCAGGAGGTGCTGGAAAGCCTGACACCCGGCCAGCAGGTCATTAAAATTGTCAATGAAACGCTGACGGATTTAATGGGCGGCCGCAATGAGAAGCTCAACCTTTCGGGTAGAACGCCCGTTGCCATCATGCTCGTTGGTCTTCAGGGCTCAGGCAAAACGACCACAGCCGGTAAATTATCGGTATTTTTAAGAAAAATGGGTCGCAAGTCCTATCTGGTGCCGGCGGACGTTTACCGACCGGCCGCTATCGAGCAGCTCCAAACGCTGGGCAACCAGCTGGATGTACCGGTTTTCCCATCGAGCACGGACATGTCACCGGTTAAAATCTGCCAGGAAGCGTTGAGCGGCGCGCAGCAGCAAGGATGCGATACGCTGTTGCTGGATACCGCCGGACGTTTGCATATCGATGAAGAACTGATGGCTGAATTGGCGGATATTAAAGCCGCCGTCGATCCTTCTGATATTTTACTGGTAGCCGATGCCATGACCGGCCAGGATGCGGTTAATATTGCCAAGGCCTTTAACGAAACCCTGGATATTGGTGGCGTCGTACTGACCAAAATGGATGGAGACGCCCGCGGCGGCGCGGCGCTTTCGATAAAGTCCATAACGGATAAGCCCATAAAGTTCATCGGCGTGGGTGAAAAGCTCGGCGATCTTGAAGCATTTCATCCCGATCGCATGGCATCGAGCATTTTGGGCATGGGCGATGTGCTCACTCTGATCGAAAAGGCGCAGGATGTCGTCGATCAAAAGAAAGCAGAAGCTTTAGAAAAAAAGCTTAGAAAAAGTCAGTTTACGCTGGAAGACTTCCGTGACCAGATGGTTCAGATCCGAAAAATGGGCTCTTTCTCTGATTTGTTAAAAATGATCCCTGGCATGGGGCAGATGAAACAATTAAAGAACTTGCAGGTGGATGAAAAAGAGTTTGTTAGAATTGAGGCGATTATCAATTCTATGACAGCCCAGGAAAGACGGAATCATCACATTATTAACGGTAGCCGTCGTAAAAGGATTGCAAAAGGCAGCGGTACCCGGGTTCAAGATGTCAATAAGCTCTTAAAGAATTACACCCAGATGTTAAAAATGCTGAAAAAATTAAACCAGGGCGGCATGCGCGGTATGGGTCGTGGAATGCTGCCATTTTGAAGGAGACGTTTGAATGGGCGTTAGAATCAGACTGGCAAGACATGGAACCAAGAAAAAACCTTTTTACCGGATTGTTGTCACTGATGGTGAAAGCCCCAGAGACGGCAGATTTCTGGAAAAAGTCGGCACATACGATCCCTTAAAGGATCCGGCTGAGGTGACGTTAAAACCGGAGCGAATTAAGTACTGGATCGACAAAGGAGCCATTCCGTCGGACACGGTAAAAAGCCTTTTTAAAAAAGAAGGCATCTTCGCCAAGAATGCATAGTCGCACGCGCAATTGCGGATAGCATCGAATTCAGTCGTTCATCCCCCCTGTTCCTCAACCGGTAACCAAGGAGATGACGCCATGAAAGACCTGATCAGCTATATCGCTCAAGCACTGGTGGATCGTCCGGAAGAAGTCAGCGTAACAGAGGTTGAGGGGAACCAGACGTCGGTTCTTGAACTGAAAGTGGCCAAAGAGGATCTGGGTAAAGTCATCGGCAAACAGGGCAGGACGGCTCGGGCTATGCGAACGATTTTAAGCGCAGCTTCCGCCAAGTTAAAAAAACGTACGGTACTGGAAATTATTGAATAAGTCGGAGCCCATAAAAGATCGGGTTGCGATCGGTAAGATCGTGGGTGTCCATGGCGTCAAGGGGACCCTCAAGATTCATTCATATGCTGAATCACTGGAAATTTTCCAGCCGGGCACCATGATATCGGTCAGCACATCCGACGGCAAAGAAAATGATTACGAAATCGACTGGATCAAGCCGCATTCTCGGGGAGCCCTTTTGGCGCTAAACAGCATCAGCGACCGTGATCAGGCAAAAACGCTGGTCGGTGCCGACCTGCAGATTGAAAAAGCGAAGCTTCCCGAATTAGAAGCAGGTGTTTATTACTGGTATGAAATGATCGGCCTGCAGGTTGTCACAATAGACGATCGATACCTCGGACGTCTGGAGTCGATAATTGAAACCGGCTCCAATGATGTGTATGTGGTTAAAAACGATCGCAGAGAGATCTTGATTCCGGCACTCAAATCAGTGGTGCAGGTAATCGATATCGATGCCAATTTAATGCGTGTTGATTTGCCCGATGGGCTGGAAGAGATCTAGACTGAGGGCATTTGGAAGTTTTAAACTAAGCGACCTTTTTTCATCCTCATCGGTTCCGCCGTGATAAAGGAATTATGGAATGATGGAATACTGGAATATTGGGCACGACACAATCGATTAAATTTGAATCAGCCCGATTTCTGCTTTTAAACCCATTATTCCAGCATTCCAATATTCCAACGTTCCAGATGGATTTGAATTGTAAATGAAATTCCTGGTATTAACCATTTTTCCAGAAATGTTTGCACCTTTTTGGAATCATAGCATTATTAGAAAGGCGATTGAAAAAGAAAAAATTGTTGCTTCAACCCTGAACATCAGGGACTTCGCCGAAGGCAAACACCAGGTAACAGACGATCGGCCTTACGGTGGTGGCAGCGGGATGGTCATGAAACCCGAGCCTTTGGCCGCCGCCATAAGGGCTGCCGAACAGGTAGCGCCTTGCGCCCATAAAGTCCTGTTGACACCGCAGGGGCGCGTTTTCAGTCAGAAAATTGCAAAAGAACTGACATCGTGTGAAGCTCTGGTTCTGGTGTGCGGGCGCTATGAAGGGGTTGATGCACGCATCGACAGCAACCTGATTGATGATGAAATCTCGATTGGAGATTATGTGCTGACCGGCGGCGAACTCGCCGCCATGGTTATCGTAGATGCAGTCACCCGTCAGTTACCCGGCACCCTCGGTGGTGAAGACGCCGCCGAAAAAGACTCCTTCGCCGATGGTTTGCTCGAACATGCACACTACACCCGGCCGCAGGTCTTTGAAGGTCAGGCGGTACCGGATATTTTGCTGTCCGGAAACCACGCGGAAATCGAAAATTGGCGCCTGGAATCCGCACTCATGCGCACCTTAATGAAACGCGCCGATCTTTTGCAAAAAAAAGATCTGGGCGAAAAAGAGATTAAAATATTAAAAAAGTGGTCCCGCAAAATCCAGGATATTTTAGATTTCCACCACGAAGATCACGAAGAACACAAAGGGAAAAAATAATTCCCATCAAACAAAATTTGATTCGATAAACGAGAAGCTGATAATAATTAACATTTAAAAACTTAAGTAAGGTTAGCCCGATCGACCGTAATGACAAAACCGGCCAACGGGCTAACGGGTGAACGGGCAAACCGGCATGCCCAATCTTTATGTGGCATTGATTCATTACCCGGTGGTCAACAAAAACGGGCAAACGATTGCATCTGCCTTGACCAACCTGGATTTACACGATATATCCAGGGCCACTAAAACATTTGGCCTGAAGGCATTTTTTGTCGTAACGCCTCTTAAGGACCAGATCGATCTGATTCAAAAGATCATTTCGCACTGGACAGAAGGCATCGGGGCACAATATAACCCCAAAAGACGCAGCGCATTGGAGATGATCCACGTCAGCGCTTCATATGCTGATGTTATTGACCGCGTCGCCATCTCGGAGGGCATGCAACCGAAAACGATAGCCACCTGCGCGCGCGCGGCTCCGGCCAACACCAGTTACGAAAAATGCCGCGCCATGCTAAAAAACGACGAGCCTTATGTGCTGGCGTTAGGCACCGCCTGGGGCTTGAGCCAAGAGTTCATTTCCGCTGCCGATTATGTGCTTGAACCGATCGTCGGAAAAACGGATTACAATCATCTGTCGGTGCGCTCAGCGGCGGCTATTATATTTGATCGGCTGATGGGTTAATAAAAAAAATGTTTTATTGGTTTCATTAGTTGGATGGGTTTTATTCGTTCGATAAAAAACGATATCAGTCAGTTCTGCTTTTTCTCACACGGACCTGCAATCAACTAATTAAACCAATAAAACTAATCAAACAAATTAAACGATATATTTATATTTTATTTTTTTGGAGGAAAGATGGAAAAGATCAACCAATTAGAAAAAGAACAAATGCGACTTGACCACCCAGCATTTGGACCGGGCGATAATGTCAAAGTCCACGTCAAAATAAAAGAAGGTGAAAAAGAACGGATCCAGGTTTTTCAGGGCGTGGTCATCAGCAAGCGCAAAGGCGGCACGAATGCGACCTTTACGGTCCGCAAGGTATCTTACGGCGTCGGGGTTGAGAGAATTTTTCCGCTGCATTCGCCGGCGATTGACAAGATCGAGGTGGTTACCCGGGGACGGGTCAGACGCGCTAAAATCTATTATCTGCGCAAACTCAGAGGAAAAGCCGCCAGGATCAAAGAGCGTCGCTAACCTTAATTACAGAAAACAGAAGTCAGAGGACAGAAGACAGATGATCAGGGGTCCAGGGAAGAATGCGGATATCAATTTTTTTTTGAAAATCTGTTACCTGACATCTGTCCTCTGTTTTCTGATTTAGACATCTGAAAATGGATCTGTGGTTTTTCGAAAAAAAAGCCACTGCAAGGGGTTTTAAAGCAATTGCCGGTATCGACGAGGCCGGTCGGGGTCCCCTGGCCGGTCCTGTTGTTTCTGCCGCAGTGATGTTGCCGCCGACTTTTTCAGTTACCGATATAAAAGATTCAAAAAAGCTTTCTGCCAAAAAAAGAACCCATTTGTACGAAGGGATTTATGCCCAGGCGATTTCAGTGGGCATCGGTATTGTAGATGCGGCGGAGATTGATCGCATTAATATTTTGCAGGCCTCCTTGCTGGCGATGTCCATCGCAACCGGCAACTTAGATCCCCAGCCCGATTGTCTCCTTATTGACGGACCCTTTCGAATTTCCTCACACCTGTCTCAGAAACCGATTGCCAAAGGTGACACACTCAGCGTTTCGATTGCAGCAGCATCAATTGTGGCAAAGGTCACACGGGATCGGCTGATGGAACGGTATCACGAATATTATCCGCAGTTCGGTTTTTGTCAGCACAAAGGCTACCCTACCCGGGCGCATAAGGCAGCCATTCGCGAATACGGGTATTGTCCGATTCATAGAAGGACGTTCAGGGGCGTCAAAGAATACCTGTGAATTGCCTTATAACATTCCTTAATTGGACCAACGGACAACTGACAACGGGCGACGAACCATTAATATGAAAAATCGACGGCAAAAATTTGGTGAGCAGGGGGAAGCGCTTGCGGTCAAACGCCTGAAAAAGGCCGGCTATAAGATTATCGAAACCAATTATCGCACCCGGCTCGGTGAAATCGATATAATTGCCAAAGACAAAGATACCCTTGTTTTTGTCGAAGTCAAAACCAGAACCTCGGTTCATTTTGGCAGCCCGAAATGGGCCATAACGCCAAAAAAACAGAGGAAAATGTCCATGGTGGCGTTATATTACCTGAAGACGACCGATCAGAGCTCCGCCAGGGCCCGATTTGATGTGGTCACCATTATTTCAAATCGGGATGCCCCTCAGGTAGAAATCGTTAAGAACGCTTTTGATTTAGCCTATGCCTAAAGCAAATCATACCCCAAAAAAGGGAATACTCTATGTTGTCGCCACACCGATCGGCAACCGGGATGACATTACCCTCAGGGCCCTTGACATTTTGCGGCAGGTTGATCTCATTGCGGCCGAAGATACCCGCAAATCCGGCCGGTTTCTGGCTCATCATCACATTAAAAACCAAATGGTTTCCTACCATGAGCATAACGAGACAAAACGAACCCCGCAATTGATTGAAAAATTGTTGGCCGGGACATCACTCGCCCTGATATCCAATGCCGGCACGCCGTCGGTATCCGATCCCGGATTTCGCTTGATCGCCGCTGCGATCGATCATAAGATCGTGGTGACGCCGATACCGGGGGTAACCGCCGCCACCGCTGCTATGAGCGTATCGGGGTTGCCCACCGATTCTTTTACGTTTGTGGGTTTTGCTCCCAAAAAAAAGGGGAAAAGAATCAGATTCCTTAAAGCGCTGGGCACTCGCTCCGAATCCCTGCTATTTTATGAGTCCCCCAAACGCATTATTTCATTGATGCAGGACATCATCGTCTGCATGGGTGATCGGTATGCCATTCTGGCGCGCGAAATGACCAAGTTGCATGAGGAATTTATTAGGGGAACGGTGTCGCAAATCCTAAATGTTATCAGGAGCCGTTCGACAGTTAAAGGCGAATGCACCCTGCTGGTAGCGGGCCGTCATCAATTAGACGAAATGGACATCCGATCCGTTAGAGCCACGCTTGAGTCAGCTTTGGAAAATGAAACCGGCAGCCTATCTGAAATCGCCCGGCATATTGCTCAAGAATACGGCCTGCCGAAAAAGACAGTTTATGATCTGGCGCTGGAAATCAGAGGTCGGAGGACAGAGGTCGGAGGTCAGAAGTCAGAGGATAGAAGGCTGAGGACAGAGGACTGATACCAGAAGACATGAATCACAAAAAAAGTAATCTTCATCATCTATAAATCGTTTTTTCGTCATCTGACATCTGACATCTGTTTTCTGTCTTCTGTAAAATAACAGCAGCAAAAAAATACGGATGAAAAAAGATAAAAATAACCGGACAATTACCAGCGTTGAACACCAGACTGTATACCCCGTGATTATGGCGGTTGCGGAAACAGTTAAAGATCTGACACCCAAAGAGCGTGTTAAATTTCTCAGTCGAC
>JASFIG010000052.1:0-17225 GCA_050122795.1 Desulfobacterales bacterium | reverse complement strand
TGCCCAGTTTAATTTGCAAACCGTGGACGACCCCGAGCCCTATCAGCAGTTTTTTGCAGCGTTATCTAAGGCGCTTTTTCTGGAGGCACAGAAAATATAGCACCTCGATCTGAATTTCAGATAAACCGACAGCGCATAGATGATAGCAGTAAAAAAAGGAGGATGCATGCAAAAACTGATTAGTGTTTTGCTTGTCATCGTCCTGTAAATATGGAGATCATATTGATTCAAGAGCTTCATCATCCGAGCAAGTATTTACCCCTCTTTATCGTTTTTATATTATTGGCGACAGCCTGCTCACACTGGTCACCAAGGGTCAACCGCTATGGCTTGCCTGAGCGCGGATATACCTACCAGCAACCTGAAGCCATCGATGATGGGTGGGATACCGCCTTTTTAAAAGATGTCGGCATAGATTCAGAAAAAATTTCTGACATGATGCGTGACATTCTTGGCGGAAATGACAAAAATATTCACAGCATATTGCTGATAAAAAACGGGAAACTTGTCTTTGAAGAATATTTTTACGGATATCGCCGCGATAAATTACACTTTCTGGCCTCGGTCAGCAAAAGTATCACTTCAATTTTAATCGGCATATCAATAGACCAAAAGGTAACGGCTGATGTTGAGACCAAGGTTTATGCATTTTTTCCCGAATATGCCGGCACACGCTGGATTGAGCAAAAATATCCGATTACACTGCAGCACATACTCGCTATGGCAGCCGGAGTGGAATGGAACGCCATGAAGTATTCGCGCAGAGATCCACGACACACCACCCATCAAATGTATGCCAGCGGCAATCCCATCCAATTTGTTCTACAAAGAGAACTCATCGAGACACCCGGTGAAAAATTTTATTACAATAGCGGCTTGACGATTCTTCTGGGCGGAATTGTCAGGAACACAAGCGGCTTGTACATCGATGAATTTGCCGAACAATATCTTTTTACCCCCCTGGGTATTTCAGATTATCACTGGGATAAATTTTCGGATGGCAATATTCAAACAGACGGCGGACTTCATTTAAGACCACGGGATATGGCTAAAATTGGCTATATGATATTGAAAAATGGCAAATGGAAAGATCGGCAGATCGTATCCAAGCAATGGATCGCAGAATCTACCAAAAGACGTGTGAATGCGCTTGGCGTTGGCTATGGCTATCAATGGTGGATCGGCCAGACAACGATGAATGCCAAAAAAATTACGGTGCTTTTTGCATCGGGCCACGGGGGCCAAAAAATATTTATCGTACCGCAGTTGGATCTAGTCGCTGTTTTTACGAGCAGGGTGTTTAATTCCAAGGGCCATTCCGCACCAGAAGGGTTTTTGTTAAAATACATCATCCCTTCAATCGTGCAGCCAGTGTCACCCCTAAAAGCAATTCAATTACCCCCTCAGACGCTGGATAAGTTTATCGGAAAATATAAATCCGATGAACTTGATGCTGTTATAGCCGTATTTCGGAAAGGAGATAAGCTTTATTCTCAGACGTCCTTTTGGGACAAATTTGAACTGATACCACAAAACGAGACGCAATTTTTTGGGGATTCAAAAAATGTAGGGAAGTTCCACGCTCATTTTGTTACGGATGCATTCGGTGAAGTAAAACATTTTAAGGTTTATTTCGGATTTCGGGGCTTACAATTCGATAAAATTGAATAGAAATGCCCACATACGATATGTACGCTGCGTTTTTGCGTCGGTTTTGGCCTTGAGAGTAATTTACTATCTTTTTGGTAGCTTGGAAAAAAACAGTAATTTCAAAATTATCGATATGTCCAAATGAAAATCGATGATAAAAATGATTACCACAAAGCAGTCATTTTGCTGCTTTCTGTATTATTACCGCCCCTGATATTCATATCCGCCCGAAATGCAAAAGCCCAAGATCTCAACATCCGAAATGATGTTGCCGTAAAATCTATTATAGAAAAATATAACAGTAAAATCCCCGAATTAATGAAAAAAAATCGCCTTCCGGGTTTATCGATTGCTCTGGTGGATAAATATGGCGTGGTTTGGCATCAAGCGTATGGTTTTACGGACAGAAAAAAAACAAAGCCGGTGACCGGCAACACTATATTCAGTGTCCAATCTATGTCAAAAGCATTTACCGCAACCGGCGTAATGATGGCCGCCCAGGATGGATTGCTCGATCTCGATGCACCCATTACGAAGTATATTCCTGGTTTCAGGGTGAACAGCCGTTTTGAAAAGAATCCACAGGAAAAGATGACCCTCAGACATTTACTCGGCCACAAGGCCGGTTTTACGCATGAAGCACCCATTGGCAACAACAACTATCCGGATTTTCCTTCTTTTGAAGCCCATATCAACAGTATTTCGGATACCTGGCTGCGATATCCGGTGGGGCAGCGTTACTGCTATTCGAATCTGGGAATTGACCTTGCCGGATACATTCTTCAAATCGTTTCAGGCAAACCCTTTGTTCAATACATAAAAGAAACGCTTCTCGAACCCATCGGGATGAAAAATAGTTCTTTTGACTGGCAGGTAATCAGAAAAAATGAAAATCGCGCGATCGGTCACACCAAGGGGATTTCCAGAGTGCCTTTAGAGTTTGGAATGATTCCGGCGGGATCTTTATACTCGAGTGTTGAGGATATGGCGAAATTCATTCTATTACACCTGAACGCTGGCATCGTCAAAAACAAGCAAATTTTGCAAAAGAAATATCTCGAAGAAATGTATTCGGTTCCATTTCCTTTGAAAGGCCAGGTTGAGGGTTACGCACTTGGTATCGATAAAAAGAAAAAATATGTCTCTTACTATCTTAGCCATGGCGGCGGCGGAATGGGGTTTACGTCTGATATGAGATGGTGCCCAGAATTTGGCATTGGCGTGGTTTTGCTCACAAATTCGGAAAACCATCAATTACTGAACGTATCTTATAAAATGATCGACGAAATCGTAAAAAACAGGATCGGCAATACGCCACCGGAATCAGAGTTCGATAATTTAAAAGCGGTTGAAATTAGCAAATTAAATATAAAGAAAGTCGTTGGCAACTATGTGGGCCGATGGGGAAGATTTGATATTGTTTTGAAGAATGAAAATTGTTGGTTAAAAGTTCGCCGCAGGGGTTTGACGCCCATAAACTTTACTTCTGACACTGAAGCTTTCATCAAGGGAAAAAACGGCAGCACCACTTTCATACGATTTGTTTTTGATGATAATGATAGGCCTTCATACCTGGTAAAAGTTAATAATGGCGTGACTTATGATTACAATGACGGGCCCTATGACAAGCGGGGACCGAGCAAGAAAGAATGGAAAAATTACATTGGCAAATACTATCTGCCAACATGGGGTCAGAAGATCGAAGTATTGGCGGTTTCAAAGAAAAATGGATACCTGTATCTGGATAAGCTAAGATTGCAGGAATATCAATCCGGACTGTTTTTTAGCTCTACAGGCGAAGCGCTCGACCTCCGGAATACAACTCCAACATGGCGAAATATAAAATTAAGAAAACGGATTGACGCTTCTGCTTATAAAGGGCCCGTGAAGTGATTCGGGACTCCGGGCACCCTAAAATATTGTGGTATCAGAAAGAGAAAGCAATGATAAGATGAAAAAGAAAGCATTTATAAGGAATTTATTGATCTCCGCTTTGCTTCTTGTGGGCATGGTTATGTGTGCCGGTTGCCAAGATGTATCGAAGGTGGAGCTAATTGAGGATATTGACCTTTATGTGAACACTATCGATCGGGTTCATGCCGAACCATACCGCTTAATTTCAAGAGAAAACTTCATTGGAAAGGCACAAGAGCTGAAGCAAAAGATCAGGGCTTTAGAAAATGCCAGGATTTCTGTACCGCAATGCGCATTGTATTTGATGGAATTGTGCGCACTGATTCAGGATGAGCACACCCGAATCAATTTTCCTTTTAATCAACTCACGGGCGAAGAACCAGTGTTTCCACTCAAGCTAAAGATTATCGATGGCAATAGTTATGTTTTAGATAATTTGGGTTATGAATCCGTGCCGAATTATTGTTCGATACAGGACATAAACGGCATACCTATTGAAACGCTTTTTGAAAAATGCTGCTATCTATACAACACCTCGCTGGATCATGCAAAATACCTCATGTTCGAAGAATCCTTTCCCCTTTTGCTGGCAAACTACTTGGATATTCCACCACCCTGGGCAGCCAGGTACAAAATGAACTCAAAGGCTCAGGTCACAGAACTCCAGGAGATAACGAGTAATGCATACCTAAAACAACGAACACAGCAAAGTAACCGTTACCGGAGTTATTCAATATTCCTGAATGACGTCAGGATACCCGTGCTGGACTTGCCGGGTTTCAGCTATGGGAAGGTCAAGGCGTACGAAAGCTTTATTGATACATTTTTTCAAGGGCACAAAAATTCCCGCTATTTGGTGATTGATGTGCGGCAAAATCGCGGCGGAAGTGGATACTGGGGCTTTTACCTGCTTGATTATTTGACCGATTCAGCGTATCGGATCGCCAAAAAATTTGAATTTAAAGTCAGCGAGATGATGAGAGAAAGTATATACGCATCCAAAGCCGGCAATCAGCTTAACCATGCGAGGAACGGTGAATATTTAGATGTTGTCAACCACCAGATGCGATCGCCCCGCACAACACCAAATAAGTTCAGAGGTAAAACTTTCCTTCTGATTTCTGAAAATACATTTTCCGCAGGTGTTGTATTTGCAGCCGTATTTCAAGCCAACCGAATGGGGTTGGTGGTCGGGCAGGAAACATCCGGGAGGGTGCGTTTCGCAAGCGACCCGGTAACCATTACGCTGTCAAATTCCAATTTAAAGGGGTCCATTCCGGTGGCGATTTATACATTGCCTGGAAATGATCCTGATCGTGGCGTCCTGCCTGACATAAAAGTATCCCGAACCATTGATGATTATCATCTTGGATGGGATAAAGAGATGGAAAAGGTCAAAGAGTTGATTTTTATAGATATGCGCAGGTGACAACCCCTCCTTGACTTCGGGTATTTCATACCTACCCTTAAAAAATATAGGTCCTGTATCTTACCACCTGAAATTGTATCGTCTCACCTGCTCCTGACCTTTATTAAACAGGATCATCAGCAGGGCCTTCATCCGCATCCTGAATCGTCTCCCTTCACAGAGACCTATGGTAGGGCTTTTTGCCTTTCTCTACGACATGCATTTCACAAGGGTATAAATCTAAAATCATGAGCGCTTTATTGCAACTATTTATAAAGGAGGCATTCAAATGTCTGAAGATAAAATCATAAATGGTGTCAATGTCACGACGGTGGAAAATGCAGTCAAAGCCATCGAAGAAAAACCCGAACTTGCCAAATTCAAGTTTCGGCTGCACAATAATTGGATTAGCGGTGGCCACAATCATTCAACGGTCAGTAATTTTTACGGCACCAATCAGGAGATTTCTCATCTTAAAACTTTTGAACTGGATTGTGACGAGCCCCCGGTTCTGGCAGGGGAAGATATCGGCGCCAATCCGGTGGAGCACCAGCTGAATGCGCTTGCCGGTTGTTTGACCTCCACATTGGTGTATCATGCTGCCATTCGTGGTATAAAGATCGATGAGTTGGAGTCGGAACTGGAAGGCGATCTTGACTTGCGCGGTTTTTTAGGACTTTCAAAGGACGTCCGCAGGGGATATCAAAACATCCGGGTGAAATTTAAGATCAAAACCGACGCTGAAAATTTGAAGCGGTTAAAAGCCTTGAGTAAGCTGTCGCCGGTGTTTGATGTGACGTCCCATGGCACAAACGTGGATATACAGATAGAAAGTAAATAATTATATTACAAATATTTGTTTAGTATTTTATAAATTAATGCTTTAACTTATTTTGATCGAGTGGAAGGGCCTTTTTCACGCATTTTAAGGGTTTCGATAAGCGTTTTATACCCGGGGTGAGATCGAACCGGATCAAAGTCACCGTCCCTTTCCAGGTATAGCCTGTAAGCAAAGCCCGCTTCGACTGCTTTGTTCAGATAATAAATCGATTCTTCAATTTTTCCGGTCATCGAATATAAACAGGCAATGCCGTAAAGCAGGTGGGGCTCGTCCCGTTCGGTGGCTGCCAGCCGCTTGATCCATTGCATGGCCTTGGCCTGATCACCCAGTCGTACCCATGCACCGGCGCCCAGATAAAGTGCGCGTGAATCATCCGGATTCAGCGCCAGCCGCTTTTCAATTTTTTGCAAAGCCTCCTGAAGCACGGGCGTCATTTTCTCAGTCTGGCCCGTCATCTGATAAAGAAATGCAAGATAAGCCGGTGCTTGATAGTCGACCGGGTTGACCCGGCTGGCGTCTTTAAAAAGTGCGATGGCTTTTTCAAACTTCCCCTGCAAAAAGCAGGTGCTGGCGTAAAAATAATGGGCTTCGAACAGATTGGGATTTAGCTCGATAGCTTTTTCAAAAGCCCGCTCGGATTCTTTGAATTCCCTGTTCAGTGAAACCGCCAGGCCACGAGCCGCGTGCGCCTCGGCCAGGCCGGGATCGAGTTTAAGCGCCATTTGACTGTCTTTGGCGGCCTGTTTTAGATCAGCACGAGAGCCGCCAAAAAAGTAGTAGGAATAGGAGTGGCAGTCCGCTTTGCCAGCATAGGCACGGGCATAGCCGGCATCCCGTTCGATCGCTCGCGAAAACATGTCAATGGCGTGCTGCATATACTGGCGCTTATGACGATAAAAAAATTGTCGGCCGCGGAGGTAAAAATCATAGGCCGCTATGCTTTGGGTCGGGACCTTTTTAATATCATGCTTTTCTTTATCACTGAGTTTAATTTTCAGTGTTTGAGAGATGTCGCGGGCAATCTCCACCTGAATGTCAAATATATCCGCCATCTCACGGTCGAATTGCTTTGACCACAGATGGCAGCCATCGGCAACGTCGATAAGCTGGGTGGCAATTCTCAGGCGATCATCTGCTTTTCTGACGCTGCCCTCCAGTACGGTTTGAACATCCAGATTTTTTCCTATGATTCGAATATCCTCAGGATTGCCCTTGTAAGCAAAAGAGGACGTACGGGAGGCGACTTTTATACCTTCCATTTGTGCCAGATTATTGATAATCTCCTCAGCAATGCCGTCACAGAAATATTCCTGGTCTTTTTGGGGACTCAGGTCCTCAAATGCCAGCACGGCTATGGAAGGTGGGGGATTTTTCATGGCAAAGCTCCATCACGTATAATGGAGGATTAGCGGCCAGTATTTTTAAATCGCTCAAAAGATGCCAGATGCCTGAATTTATGTCAACTTGTAAATGGGCAACAGAAAAAATTTTATAGTAAATACGATATATTACCATAAAATACCTAAACCTTAATCTTGAATCAAAATCAAGGCCATAAAATGTCCCGGGATCTCACTGATAAAGAGCTGGAAACCGATTCACGCCAGATTGTGCTCTCCGAAAAAGAAAAATACTCGAGATCTATCGCTCCATTCATAATCAAGGGACTGGGGTTTCCACCAAAAATTTTGCCTGCTATGAATTAGCGTCGCAGCTATCTGCACATGTTGACTTATTCTAAAAAGAAAATAAATACGTCACTACAAAATACAAAAACCCTATCAAAAGCACTAAATGGACAAAGAATAGTATCCTAAGAGTAAGGCTTGCACCTTCTGGAGGGCTGCTGGTATGAACCGGCGTAAACGCATTTAAATCATGGTGGATGGGCTGGATGGGTGTGCGGTCAAATTTGAAAAAACTACAAGATTTAGCGTCTCGCTTTAGCGGTTCGTCACAATATGGACATATCAAAAAGGATTCTTTGCAAAAATCACATGATTCGGCATTTTTGCTGAGAGGCTCTTGGCAATATGGACATGTGGCGGCTGTAATTTGAACAGGTGCGAAATCATCATATATCCTATGGATATGGCAAAAGTTTGAACCTTGTATTGCATAATTCTTGCAGGGTTTGTTTTTCTTCGTATTGGCCTGGCATCTATCTTTTTGCATGTCACACCCAATAAAAAACCCACCTCTCATTTGAGAAATGGGGTCAAGGTTAAGACATAAGCCCTCCGCCAAAGCATATTCCGTATTGTTTGCTCGAATGTTTTGCGCCAGTCTATTTCATGGTTATGATGATATGAATTAAATGCCCTCCGGCCCTTTTTTATACTCGTTATGCAAAAATCAATCTATTTTGTCAAATTTAAAATCAGCACAGCAGGCGAATCGGCGTCAGATGCGGATTGCAGATTGCGGATTTTATAGATCGGGTGTCAGAAAAAGCCAGCATCCAGAGAGCAGAAGCAAGAAGCCAGAGCTTAACCCTGACCACCGAACACTGACACCTGTTTGCCACGGCATAGCGCGACAGAGCGAAGACGGGAAACCTGATTTAAGCATTTTTCTGCTTAAACACCCGCATAAACTCCGCCAGGCGTTGAGCGCCTTCGACCGGCATGGCGTTGTACATGGAAGCCCGGCAGCCGCCCACAGAGCGGTGTCCTTTGAGCCCAGAAAAATTGGTCTCCAGGGCTTCGGCAATGAATTTTACCTCCAGTTCCTCGGTCGGCAATCGAAAACAGACATTCATACGGGAGCGGGAGGCGGTATCCACGGGACAGCGGTACCAGCCCTCAGAGCGGTCGATGGTGTTGTAAAGCGCCCCGGAGCGCGCCAGCGCCCGTTTTTCCATTTCAGCCAGACCTCCCTGTTCTTTGACCCAGTCCACGGTCAGTTTCATCATGTAAATGGCAAATACCGGCGGTGTATTGTAGAGCGAATCCTTGCCGGCATGGATTTTATAGGATAAATAGGCCGGCAGGTCGTCTCGGCACCTTTCCAGCAGTGCCTTGTGAATGATCACCAGGGCCAAACCGGCAGGACCTAAGTTTTTCTGGGCACCGGCAAAGGCCAGATCGAGCTTTTCCCATTCGATCGGGCGCGACATGATGTGCGACGACATATCCGCCACCAGCGGCACTGCCCCGGTGTCGGGATAAGAATGGTATTCGATACCACCAATAGTCTCGTTGCCGCAAATGTGAATATAGGCTGCATCCGCACCCACCTGATATTCTTCAGGGGTGGGCATGCGTGTAAAATTCTCCGCCTCACCGGTCCACAGAAGCCGGATCGGGCCCAGTTTTTCAGCATCGGCAATGGCCTTTTTGACCCAGGTCCCGGTATTCAAAAATTCCGCGACTCTGTTGTCCGTCATTAGATTCAGCGGCACCATTCCAAATTGCAGGGTTGCGCCGCCCTGAATGAACAGGATGTCATGGCTGTCCGGGACAGCCAGCACCTCACGAACACCGGCGATGGCCTCATAATGCACCCTGTCGTAGTGTTCACCCCGGTGGCTCATCTCAATCAGGGACATTCCCGCTCCATGGTAATCAACAAACTCGGCCTGGGCTTTTTCCAGAGCCGGTAGCGGCAATGTGCACGGACCGGCCGAAAAATTAAAGATTCGATTTGGCATGTTCCCCCTCCCCTGTGATTAAATGTCCATCCTACGAACGTCTTAATTAATATTGAAAGTAGGCCTTTGCGTGATGACCCAAAAATCTGGCCGCTTTGAGTGTATTTTGGTTCGCCGAATGACCCTCTGTTCAAGCGCAAGCAATGAATTTTTGCCAGTCATTATTTGCTTGACTAAATTTTGTATACCGTATACAGGATGAAGTCAAGCCAGCAAATGAACGCATTTCAAAAGACTGTATTGTATCTTTTTCCTGCAATTTAAGGTCGCGTATGTTCTTGGGTTATGTCAATCTCTGACCGTCAACTTACGATTAAGGAGGGTACCATGGAGACGAAAAAGGTTTTATTGAATGAAGATGAAATACCCCGGCAATGGTACAATATTCTGGCGGATATAAAGATGAATCCACCGATGGGGCCGGAAGGCCCGATAACACCGGATTTGCTGGCACCGGTTTTCCCGATGAATTTGATCGAACAGGAGGTCAGCCCGGAAAGATGGATCGATATACCCGAAGAAGTTCTGCGTGTTTTAACTATCTGGCGGCCCAGCCCTCTGGTCAGAGCCTATGCGCTGGAAAAAGCCCTGGATACGCCGGCCAGAATTTATTACAAATACGAAGGCGTCAGCCCTCCGGGAAGCCACAAGCCCAACACGGCAGTAGCACAGGCATATTATAACAAAGAATTCGGCATCAAGCGCCTGACCACCGAGACCGGTGCCGGCCAGTGGGGCAGCGCCCTGGCTTTTGCCTGCTCCCAGTTTGGCCTGGAATGCAAGGTGTATATGGTGCGTATCAGTTTCGATCAGAAACCCTATCGCAAAACCATGATGGCCACCTGGGGCGCAAACTGCGTGGCCAGTCCCAGCACCGAGACCAAGGCCGGTCAGCAAATCCTCGAACAGGACCCGGACACCCCCGGCAGCCTGGGGATTGCCATCAGTGAGGCCATCGAGGCGGCGGTAACCGATGAATCCGGTGAAACCCGTTACTCGTTGGGTAGCGTGCTGAATCATGTGATGATGCATCAGACCGTCATCGGTCTTGAAGCCAAAAAACAGATGGAAAAAATCGGCGAGTATCCGGATGTTATCATCGGTTGCGCCGGTGGCGGCAGCAATTTCGCAGGCCTGGCCTTCCCCTTTGTCTATGATAAATTTAACGGCAAAGAGATCGACATTCATCCGGTGGAACCGACTGCCTGTCCCACGATGACTAAAGCGCCGTTTGTCTACGACCATGGCGATACCGTCAAAATGACGCCTCTGCTGGCCATGCATAGCCTGGGCCACACCTTTGTGCCGCCGCCGATGCACGCCGGCGGACTGCGCTATCACGGCATGGCACCGACGGTCAGCCAGCTGGTGGTCGAAGGTGTCCTGGAGCCCAAAGCTTACGGCCAGATCGACACCTATGAAGCCGGCATGCTGGTTGCCAGAAGCGAAGGCTTTATCTCGGCTCCCGAAACCAACCATGCTCTGGCGTGCGTGGTGGATGTCGCCAGGAAATGCAAAGAAGAAGGCAAAGAAAAAGTAATCCTGTTTAATTTCAGCGGTCACGGATTGATCGACCTGGGCGCCTATGAGCAATTCCTGGCCGGCAATCTGACGGATTATGAATTTCCGGCCAAAGAGATCGAGGAAGCTAAGAAGGTTTACGAGGCCCACCCCAAGCCGGAAATGATCAAGAGTCGATAAACATTGATACAGATTGATCCATTATGACAAAAACCAGAAGCGATCTCGCGCGAAGATGCCCGCGCCTGGGCGGCCCGGTACCATATGAGTACTGCGAGGTCTGCGGCGACGACCAGCAGCCCTGCTTTAAGATCCTGGACTGCTGGTGGGAATACTTCGATGTCGTGCAGTATTTGAAGGAAAAATTGCCCGAAGATCAGTTCAACCGCTTGATGACGGCCAAACCCAAACCCAAAGTCGCCAGTCTGGTTGAACTGATCGAACAGGCCAGGCAAAGAAACAAATAAACTTTGAATCAGTATACACAATTGGCCTTTTAGCCGAGAACAGCCGGCTAAAAGGCCAATTGTTGAGATATCTTCAATCCTGAAAACAAACGGCGGCCCACAATATATTGTGTCCGCCAATTTTTTAGCGGAAATCGGTGAAGGAAAAGTAAGGAAAAAAATCCATAAATTTTTGCTCCGTTGAAAAGGATAGCATCATAGCCGATATACGTAAAATTCAGCCAAAGTGTTGGTTATTATAGCTAATATACAATTTCGCGAAGTCAATAGCTAACGTGGCGATGCTATTGCGTAAGCTGAAGCACTCCGTCTACCGGCTGCAAGTCATGACTAAAGTCCGCTAAGGGCAGAAAGCCGTTGCAAACCGGTCCATTTGTCCTCCACGCCAGCAACGCCAGGCTCGCTTAACCTCCTTGATTCGCCAAACACCTGCTGTCGTTTTTTTCAGGGCGATGTCCCACCTTATACCCCTTACCGAATCGTCCATGAGCCCGTCCCTCAACACCGTTATGCGAGATGATGAAGGTGCTTCGCTGCCTTCATTAACTTGAATGATGTGTTGCGTCGAGCCCTCAAAATCTCCCACAATCTTCAGC
The DNA here is from genome assembly GCA_050122795.1 of Desulfobacterales bacterium. GTDB lineage: Bacteria > Desulfobacterota > Desulfobacteria > Desulfobacterales > JAHEIW01 > JAHEIW01. The sequence goes on along the minus strand of JASFIG010000052.1, from coordinate 5,176 downwards.
ACAATATCAAGCGGAGCGTTTCCGCCCGCGCTAAGACCAGAAGCTGTCTTATATTCTGCAGGGTCGACAAGCTCCATGTCCACGACGGGCAAATCAGCTAAGGGTAAAGGAGGATCGGCTGCCCCGACATTAGAAGCGAGATGCGCCGCCGACGGTCGCTTTGAGCAAATCATCTCTGGACTGCCGTATCCCCAAACAATCTTTGCCTCACCCTGGTGTTCCCAAAACGATTCGTTTCGCCCTTGGTATTTCGACCCGCTACCGGACGGTTGCAGGTACATCAGCGACACCTGGTCGCCGCGCTCAGCGACAAGTGTCGGCGGGTTGGTCTGGAAGAAGGTGACAACCACCTCATCTCGAGGGTTCCCATCGCAGGCATACCACAAAGGACCGTTTCCCGGCACCAGACGATAGCGCGCCTGCAGTTCGGCAATGCGCAACCGATAGGTGCTCTCGACGCAACTGCGAGGGTCCTTGCTTTTCCAACAATCGTTGCGTCCCTTGATCCAGCCGCGCTGCTCCGCTCTGAGCATCGGCGGACGCTGGCTGATCGCTTTTTTTTTGGCTGCGGCATATACCCGGTCCAGCTTGCGGTCCAGCGCGGACAATTCGTCGTCATTACAGATCATCTCTTCGATGCTGCCGGAAGCTTTGTCACAGTCAAAAGAGGGGCCTTCCGCCATGGTTGTGGCGGCAATTCCCAAACAACCCGATGCCAGCACAAATATGCTTGAAAGTAACATTGTCTTCAACGGTTGATATGCCATTTTGTCTCTCCGGGTCATCTGTTTACATAAATTCTTTGACGCGTCATCGCTGGCCATGTCCCACAGGCAATCCGCCTATTGCATAAGTCCGATTTCCTTAAAGTATTTTGTTGCGCCCGGGTGCACAGGGGCGGTAAGCCCTTTGAGCATGTCTTCCTTTGTTAAATCTCCAAGGGCTGGATGCTGGCTTTTAAATTCTGCGAAATTATCAAATACCTCTTTAGTGATGGTGTAAACGACATGATCTGAAATATTGGACGAAGTACAAAGGGTAGCGATAACACCGAAAGTTTTCACATCGACAGCATCTTGCGCATCCGGATATAATTGTGCGACCGGAACTGTTGTTTTGGTGTAATAGTTTTTATCAGCGACCATTTGGTCGATAGCAGGGCCGGAAATCGGGATAAAACGGACCTTGCGCTCGCCGGCAGTTGCATTCTGGAGCGTTTCGCTTGGATGCCCCACTGTGCAGAAAAACGCGTCGATGCGTTTTTCCTGGAGCAGAACCGGTGCCTCGGAAGCTCTTGCTTGTTCAGCATCGATATCATTTTTCGGATTGATACCCGCAGCTTGTAAGGCATCGATGGTATTCTGGTATTGGCCGGAGCCCGGGTTACCTAAGTTGACCCTTTTTCCTTTAAGATCTGCTATGGCATTTATATCGGCATCAACTGCGGCCACCAGGCACACCGATTCATGGTGAATACTGAATACGGCACGCAGCTCTTTCTGGGGGCCTTTTTTCGCCCATCTGATCAGTCCTTTTACGGCCTCATATTGTTCATCGGATTGTGCCAAGCCGAATTCCAGGTAGCCGGCCATGATCGCATTGAGGTTAAACACCGATCCCCGGGTGGATTCGACTGTCGCCCGGATTCCGGATTGGCCGCTCTTCTTGTTGATCATCTCTGCGATTGCCAATCCGGTTGGAAAATAGACGCCGGTGAAATCACCGGATCCAATGGTGACAAATGCGGTTTCAGCTTGAAGCATAGCCGGAGCGGCATTGAACATTAATCCATGGATAAAACAAACAATTACAGCAATTATCATCTTTTGCTTCATTCAAACCTCTTGTATAATTTCAATCGCTTGCCATAATCATGCAAGTCAAACACCTTTACGCCTGATATAATTATTTGTTTATGCATTAGTCCGATAATTGAAACGTCTGTGGGTGTTCCCAGTCGAGGCCTTCGATCTGATTCATGGAAACCGGCCCTTTATCAAGAATTAGCACTACGCGTAATCCATCGGTAAAGTATGGATCACCGGTCAGGTTATGCCTCGGTCTGTAAGGCGTTGCCCGCCCCGCCCCTTTGACAAAGCCGACCTTGGCAAGCGTTTGTGAGAACAACAAATCTTCGATAATGGCATGGCGGGCTTCGTCGACATCCGGATCTATTTTATGGGTGACCGGCGGCCAAGTCTTTGTGGTAAAACGGACACCGATGTCGCGGCTGACCTGACCGACAAAGACTGACTTGCCTTCAAACCGCATCGGGCTGTACCATAAGCGCAAGTGGTTTCTTTCGTGAATGCTGTGGCGCGGTTTCTGGCGCGCCAAATCCTGGTGGCGACCATATAAGTACAATGAGCTTACGGGTGAATATCGATATCGTTTTCCAAAAAGAAAAGATTTTATTGTTTTCCATATGGCTGTCGAGTAGGTTTCTTCTGCCGGAAGCCATCCCCGGCGGGAGAAAGTGGCTGCCACATCCAAAAAATCCCCGATGATTACCAGGTTGACTGGATCGCCAAAATCCGTTCCCTCCTCATTCGTCGTGCAACATGGCAATTTTTCGAGAGCCGTTCTTAATCCAGCCTCATCCAATTCTGCAATCTCTTCCGTTGAGTAAAGGCTATCGAAATCCACCATTTGATAGTCGACCCTTATGCCTGGAATTTGAATAAAGAATGTAAAAAATTTAATCTGTTTACTGGCGATCAGGTCGATTTGTACCACCTTTTCGCCTTCATCAAGATTTGTAAAAATAAAGCCCGAAACCGCCGTGTGAGGTAAAATTGGGTTTCTGAAACTCATCGATCTGAAATAGTTTTCCATTTCTTTTTGATCTGATCGACTTAGGCCGCCATGGACGGCAAAGGCTGTCTCATTTGGCGAAAAGTAATTCGGATCGGTTGCAGCTGAAATGAGATAATATGTTCTATCGCTGTGGTTTTCCACTTTGACCCAGATCGGTTGGATCTCTTTTAGGGCCAAATTTGCACTGAACAGCACCTTACTTTCTTCAGCACTCGGGACGGCAACCGTTACGCGAACGTCATCATCATGTTTTGAATGGGCGCGATCTCGGAATCTGACCTCATTAATCGACGTGGGCTTAAAAGATGTTGACGTTGCTGAAGTTGCACAACCGATAAGAGTAGGCACAATCAGGAGGGTTAAAATTATCCATATGGCATTTTTGACATGAACGAACCGGCTAAAAGATATATTCTGTGTTAATGGAACATGCTGCATTTTTTAGGCTTCTCGCTTTTGTTCTTTTGTTCTGACATCTGGATGGTCACTTTGTGCATGATTTGTTTGTTAATTTCAGTAGACAATTATAACTTTAATCAGAAATAAATCATGCATGCGCGAAAATTAGATAAACAAATCTGCAATATTTTACAACCTTTCAAATTATGGACTTCGTGCCTTCTTCTGAAATTATGGAAATATGGAGATTGCATATCAAGATATGCTCGGTTCACAACTTTTAGTGTTAGCAGACCACCACAATATTTTGTGTTGGCGGTTACCGGTGGGAAAACAGAGGATACAGGTTGTATATCGCGACTAATCCAAAGCGTTCAACATTATTTCATATTTCCAATAAGCTCCCTTTTGCGGACCTTGCCTAGTGAAGTGCGGGGAAAATCTTCACAGAATGAGACGCTGCGGGGGCATTTAAAATTGGCCATATGCTCACGGCAATAAGATAAAAGATCCTCGGCGTGCAGGTTGGATTCTTTTTTGGCAATCACAAAAGCATGGCCGACTTCGCCCCAGCGTTCGTCGGGCACACCGGCCACGGCAATATCTTCAACATCCGGATGCTGTTTTAAAATGCGCTCAACCTCGGCCGGATACACGTTTTCTCCGCCGGTAATGTACATATCTCGGGCTCGGTCCACCAGAAAATAATAGCCGTCTTCATCCATACGGGCCAGATCTCCGGTGTGCAGCATTCCGTTGCGGATGGTTTCTTCGGTTCGGACCGGATCCTGCCAGTATTCTTTCATCATAATGGACCCGCTCACGACAATCTCACCAACGTCTCCGGGCTGCACTTCGCGGCCGTATTGATCCACTATATTGACTTCTGCATGAAAGACCGGTCGCCCGACCGTCCCCGGCTTTCTGAATGAATCTTCTTCCGAGGCCCACAGCAAAATCGACGTCTCCGTTTGCCCCATCACCTGTCGAAAGGCCAGCCCGGCGGCCCGGCACTGCTCAAAAAGCTCCGGTGTGGTTTTCTCCCCTCCCCCGGCACATACTTTCAGTGACGATATATCCCCTCTTTTTTCAGGATCGACCTTCACAAGTGCTCGATAAACAGTCGGAATCCCTAAAAATTTGGTAACACGATAGCGCTCGATATCCTGGTACGCTTTTACAGGATCAAATTTGGGATGGATCACCAGGGACGCCCCTTTATAAATAGTGGGCGCAGCCTGAATAAAGAGGCCGCCGGAATGAAAAAGGGGTAAGATAACAAGCATAATGTCATCAAAATGCAGTTTAAAAAAAATGTCGGCGTTCAAACAGTTAAAAAATGTCTTGCGGTGACTGAGCACGGCACCTTTCGGTCGGCCGGTCGTGCCCGACGTATACATGATGACCTGGGGCTCTTCGGGATCTGTCGGGCCCAGCGAGCGTGTTAAAAAAGGCTTTTGATGAGCGAAGGTGGCCGATGTTGAGATGTAGTCTATAATCGAAGCATCAGACGGCGTTTGACCAACCGATGACAGGGTAACCGAAGGTCGTGTGTGCTCAATATTCAGTTGCCTGACGGTATCCGTATATTCCTGACCGAATACAAACAACCCCGGGCGGCAGTTTTTCAGAAGATATTCCAGTTCTGCGGCAGCCAGGCGAAAATTAAGGGGCACAAAAATGGCACCCAGCCGGGCACAGGCCAGAAAAAGCTCGATGAACTCAGGACAATTACTTAACATGGCGGCAACGCGATCGCCTTTTTCAATTCCCAGAGACTGCAGCCAACAGCTGGCCCGGTTAGCCCGTTCATTCAGCTCGAAATAGGTTATTTTTTCGTCTTTGAAAATAATGGCGCATTTCTGAGGATGCAGGTCTGCCCAGCGTTGCACCCACCAGGCAATGTTCATTGATCGAATCATACAAAGCTCCGCGATACCGTTTGCATCAGAAATATTTA
>JASFIG010000051.1:0-17233 GCA_050122795.1 Desulfobacterales bacterium | reverse complement strand
CGCAGCTTGTCGAAAAACGCCTGATGTCCGGCGGGGCGGATATTCTCTACGTTGCACCGGAAAGGCTGCTGAGTGAAAGCTTCCGGCGGCTTCTGACAGGGTTGCCGATTGCCCTGTTTGCCATCGATGAAGCGCACTGCGTGTCTCAGTGGGGTCATGATTTTCGGCCGGAGTATCTCAGGATATCTGAAGTAACCGATTGTTTTCCGGATGTGCCGCGAATTGCACTCACGGCAACCGCGGATGCGGTCACCCGGCGAGATATACTGGACAAACTCAAGTTGGCCGATGCGGCGCAGTTCATATCCAGCTTTGATCGGCCCAACATCAGTTATCGCGTTCAGCTGAAAAGCAGGGACAAACAGCAGTTGCATCACTTCATTGTCAACGAGCACCCCGGCGAGCCGGGCATTGTATATGTCAGAACGCGCAGCCGGGCCGATCAAATTGCAGACTGGCTCCGGCAGCAGCAAGTGGCGGCGCTTTCCTACCACGCCGGGCTGGACCCGCGCACCCGGGCCGAGCGCCAAAGGCGGTTTCTTCAGGACGACAACCTGATCATGGTTGCCACCATCGCATTCGGCATGGGCATCGACAAGCCCGACGTGCGGTTTGTGGCCCATCTGGATTTGCCGGCCAGCATGGAAGCCTATTACCAGGAGACCGGACGGGCCGGCCGGGATGGCCAGCCGGCGGATGCGTGGTTGGTTTACTCGCTTTCAGACGTGGTCGCCATGCGAAAACTCCTGGATCAATCGGAGGGAGACGAAGAATTCAAGCGCATTCAACGGCAAAAACTGGAAGCGCTGCTGGGATTTTGCGAGACGGTTACCTGCCGCCGGGAAGCGCTGCTGGGCTATTTCGGGGAAACCTACACCGCCCCTTGTCCAAACTGCGACAACTGCAGCCGTCCGGTTGAGGCCTGGGATGGAAGCGTGGCCGCCCAGAAGGCGCTCTCCTGTGTATACCGCACCGGCCAGCGTTTTGGCGCTGCCTACCTGACCGATGTTCTGATCGGAAACCCGAGCCCGCGCATGTCAAACCTGCGGCATGACCGCATTAAGACCTTCGGTGTCGGCCGGGACATGTCCGCACAAGAATGGCGGTCGGTATTTCGCCAGCTGCTGGCCGCCGGTATGCTGAGCGTCAACCTGGGCAGGATTTCCGGATACCGTCTCACGAAGAAAAGCTGGCCGGTGCTCAGGGGTGAGCGCAAGGTGCAGTTTCGTAAAGACCCCCGCCCGGATCGCAATAAAAAACGCAGGCCGGCAGCCGCCGGACGCAAAATTGATTTTTTTGACGAAGATGCCCGAGCGCTTTTCGAAAAACTGCGCCGTCTGAGGCTCGAAATTTCAAAACAGCTCGGCGTGCCGCCATTTGTGGTCTTTCATGACAAAACCCTGATGGAAATGGCGACAAAAAGGCCCGCAAACCGTGAAGAATTCCTCGGGATCAACGGGGTCGGCGAACAAAAAGCCTCGCAGTTCGCAGATGCCTTTCTCGATGCCATTAACACAAGCCGGCACGCTTCATCGGGCGGGGACCATAAAGAATAGCGGCGAAAAATGGCTTGATTTTAAGACGTATTTATATAAAGTCAATTAGTTAGCGCGACCCCATTATCATTATCCATGTTAATTCCACATTTTATCGAATGTCATATTATCGTCACATGATTCTCATTCTTGTTGCTACACTTATTCATCAATATTTCAACAGCTTATTTACGGGGTTCATCAAAAAACAGTTTTCATTCAAATTCATTTGACATTTAATATTGGCAGCTATATTCATAGTTCACCAGCCACATGGAGAAACATTACACGGAGAAAAAGTCGCTTTGCTAAGAAAATAGATAACTTTATCATAGGAGGTTATTTCTATGTCAGCTGAACAGAAAAAAATTAAGCTTCTCATCGTCGACGATGAAGAAGATTTCTTAAACTCCATTTCAGAAAGACTCGGAATGCGGGATTTTGATGTTGCCACTGCCAGCGACGGAAAACTTGCTATAAAGGTTGCAAAGAAAGGCAAGTTCGACGTGGCTATCCTGGACATGAAAATGCCGGGCATGGATGGAATGGAGCTTTTGCAGATCCTGAAGAAAAAACACAAGTTCTTGGAGGTCATCATCCTCACAGGCCATGGTGCAATCGATTCAGCAGTAGAGGCGACGAAGTTGGGGGCATATTCATACCTGGAAAAGCCCTATGATTTTGAAAAGCTCTTAGGCGTGTTAAAGGACGCCTACGAAGCCAGACTCAGGAAAAAATTCGAAAAAGACAAGAAGCGAATGGAAGAACTCGAAATGTTGAGCATGGGAACGAGCCCAATGGGCATTCTCAAATCATTATTGCATATGGATGATGAGGAGAAATAGGATACCTGGGCAACATGCCTGGCGCTTTCCTGATCTATCCCATTGTTGGTATTCCGGAGGGAATCCCCGAGGGGGCAACACCGGTGGTTGAAATCACGGCGCTTGAAATTAAGCCGGCGGCTTCGTTTGAATCTATTCGTTACAGACGATAAACAATGGGTTTTTCATCCGAGTCAATTTCAATTCCGACCGTATCGCCGGTTTTAAATCCCAATTTTTTGAATGCTTTTACAATTTCTGCGTGTTTATCCATATACCAGTAAACCGACCACATGGGATTGCGGACCGTATCAATACCGTATGCGTCATGACCGCACAGATTGACCCTGAACTTGTCTTTGGCCAGCAGGGTATCGGCTTCGGATAAAAAATAGTCAATTTTGTACAGGTTATCATGCAACGCTTTGGAAAGCTGTGACTGCAAGTCCGGGAAATCATCCAGGTAGTGATTGGCGATTTGGAAGAGCTCTTCGGGCTCTTGAATCGACAGCCCCAAAATGCCGAACCGCTGGTGTTTCAAAGCAAAGTTTTCCAGATCGGTTTGATACCGCGTGATAATTTCAAGAATCTCATCAAGAATCGGCTTGCTTTTTTGACGACCCCAGACCAGATCCTCACATTGTCCAATAATTTTCAGGTAAAATTCTTTGTTGTCCATTACGTAAACCGGACGTTCGCGATAATTGTGGTTTCTTCTGATGCGACGAATGCCATCCATTACGATTGAGCGTTCACTCTGTTGCTGTTCAAGGGTCTCGATATGAGAGATGTCTTTGGCCTGCACGACATAGATCTCTCCCTCACCGGAAACCACATATTCAATTTCACACCTGTGGCCCAAGCGGTTCTGAATGTCTTTTGATAATTGCAGCAGTCTGATGTCATGGGGTGTTTTGGTAATATAAGGCTCCCGTTGGACCTTGTGGTTGCGGTCACGACAGTACCCAAATTCCCAATGGTCTCCGATCATTTTCGCCATGACGCTGGTGCCGCTGATAAACGGCATCACGACAACACCCATGTCCTCCGGATCGATTTTAGGGCTATTGTTAAATTTTTGCTGCCGCTTGATGGTCAGCTGTTTGGCGGTTTTCGCCAGATTTATAATTTTGGTGCGTGCATATTGAATGCCGCCCAGATCGGAGTATGTCTCCAATGAATCAAACGTGCCGCCTTTGAAATATTCCTCCTGGGGATGCGCACTGCGGGTGATCACCTTAAAACTCTCACGGTGTCGAACCAGAAAAGCCTTTAGAGCGTCAAATGCTTCATTTTTAAAATCGGACGCCGACACATATATAAAATCGGGTATATTGAATTTTCCGTTTTTCAGTTGTGTCAAGAGTCTTGCCTTTTCCGGCAAGGCGTCCTTGTATGCTTTTTTCAGCAAGATGTTTTCTCCAGTGTTGAGTTTCTTGAACGAAATTCATTATGTCTGTTTTATTCTGGTGTGAATATAAATATCTTTTAAATGGTGTCAAACGGTTGCAGCCTGCGACCATCCCTGTTATCGGGTGGATGCAGGGATTGGGTTTGATTCGAAAACTCATCTTAATTGATTATAGAAGATTATATCTATGCGCGCAACGGGCCGCTTTGTAACGCCTGCCGGCAATGCGGGTAAATTATTTGATTTATACGAATTTTTTCTTGACCCGGACATTTGAAAAACGTAACGATGGGGTTGCAATGAACCGACTCTTGACCGTTTTCAGTGGGCCCGCGGCTTATAAAATAGACAGCTTGAAAGCCGACATCATCGCGGGATTGACCGTTGCCCTCGTGCTGATACCCCAGTCGCTGGCATACGCAGAGCTTGCCGGCCTGCCGCCCTACTACGGGCTGTATGCCGCATTTCTCCCGCCCCTGGTGGCCGCTTTATTCGGCTCCAGCCGCCAGCTGGCCACCGGTCCGGTGGCGGTGGTTTCACTTTTAACGGCAACAGCGCTTGAACCGTTAGCCACTGCCGGCAGCCAGCCATACATCGCATACGCCATTTTACTCGCTCTGCTGGTTGGCATATTTCAGTTTTCGCTCGGTGTGCTCAAGCTCGGTCTGGTCGTCAACTTCATCTCGCATCCGGTCGTTAACGGTTTTAGCAACGCCGCGGCCCTCATCATTGCTTCTTCTCAGCTTCCCAAACTCCTGGGTGTCTATGTGGACAAGGCGCCGCTGCACACCGAAACGGTATTAAGGGTCCTGAAGGCTGCAATGCAGTATACGCACTGGCCGACTCTTTTTATGGCCACGCTGGCTTTCGTCATCATGTATGGACTCAAACGGCTGGCCCCCCGCATTCCCAATGTGATTGTGGCCGTTGTGATTACGACCGGGCTTTCGTGGGCTTTCGGGTTTGAGCGCACCATGGATGCCGATATAGCAACGATCAAATCCGAAGACCTGCGCCAGAGGATTAACCGATTCAATCATGCCATCGATTCAATCGCACTGCTTTCCGAAAAACGGTTCGGCCTGATAAAAAATTTGAAAAATTCAGCTCAACATCCGGATGCGCTTAAAACACTCGATACCCGCTATGCTTTGGAGCGTATCAACGTCCAAATTCGGCAGCTTAAGGACCGGGCCGCAGCCTGTCGGAAGGAGTTGCGCAGTTTGCTTTTTAAAAGCGTCAGGCATGGCGGCGGTTCGATCCAGTTTTATCCGATCGACGACACACCGGAAACGTCTGAAAGTGACGGCCGCAACTGGCGAATCAAGGTTGGCAATTCGCCCCTTACCACCGGTCGTCTACAGATGACGGGCGGCGGTGAAATAATCGGTAACATCCCCCGGGGACTGCCCTCATTATCAGTGCCCAAATTAGACTACCATATTATTTGGCAGTTGGTCCCTTTCGCCGTCATCATCTCATTGCTGGGGTTTATGGAAGCCATCTCGGTTGCGAAGGCCATGGCCGCCATCACCGGCCAGAGGCTTGACCCCAACCGGGAACTTGTCGGGCAGGGGCTTGCCAATATCTGCGGTGCGGTCACCAAAAGCTATCCAACATCAGGATCTTTTTCCCGATCGGCTGTTAACTTGCAGTCCGGGGCCATTTCCGGCCTTTCCAGCGTATTCACCAGTATGATGGTGGTTGTGGTTCTTTTATTTTTCACACCGCTTTTGTACCATTTGCCGCAATCGGTGCTGGCAGCCATTATCATGATGGCCGTCGTCGGTTTGATCAACGTAAAGGGCTTCATACACGCGTGGACGGCGCAGTGGTATGACGGAGCAATTTCCGTTATTACATTTGTTGCGACGCTTGCTTTTGCGCCCCATCTTGAACGAGGCATCCTGTTGGGCGTCACCCTTTCGATTTTCGTTTTTCTTTATAAAAGCATGCGTCCCAAGGTTGTCGATTTATCCCTGGGCACAGACAGGGTGCTTCATGATAGCGTGGCGAGCGGCTTGAAGGAATGCAGGTATATCGACGTGGTTCGCTTTGACGGTCCGCTTTTTTTTGCAAACGCCAGCTATCTCGAAGATCAGATTCGGAATCGTCGGCGAACCAAAAAAGAGCTCAAGCACATTATTATTTCTGCCGGCGGTATAAACGATATTGACGCCTCGGGCGAAGAGGCCTTATCTTTGACCGTAGAGCGGGTCCGCAGCGCCGGCATCGACATTTCGCTCGGCGGGGTGAACCGGGCTGTTATGAATGTGCTCAAACGGACACATTTGATTGTAAAAATCGGCGAGGATCACATCTATCCTTCCGTTGAAGAAGCCATCTCTGCTGTTCATACCGAAACTCACCGGGGTGGCGAGGAACAAAACTGTCCATTATATACAGTCGTCAAGCTTACATGAGCACGTCAAAAAATGGAGGTTTAGATGTCTATCATTACATTGTTCAGCGGCAGCTTTTGCGATGAGAATCCGGTCATAGAGGCGGTCATCTCCCGTACCGGATACCGATTGATAACGGACAATGAGGTTGTTGCTGAAGCGAGTCGGCTCTCAGAGATGGCTGAAGGCAAAATTAGGGCCGCTTTTTCAGCCGGGACATCGGTGTTCAATAAATTTACCCATGAAAAAGAGCGCGCCATTGCTTTTTTAAAGCAGGCGCTTGCCGGGCTGATGCCCGACGACAAGGTGCTGGTGACCTGTTTTTGCGGGCAGCTCATACCGGAAACCGTCAGCCATTCGTTGCGGGTTTGTTTAATCGCCGGCCTGAAGTATCGAATCGCCGCCGCCCGGGAGAAAGGGATATCGGATAAGGAGGCCGCAAAGCTGGTTCAAAAGCGAGAAGAGGATTGCGCAGCGTGGATGGAGCGTCTTTTCGATCAAAACGATCCCTGGGATGCAAGTCTCTACGATATTGTCATCCCGGCAGATAAAATGAAGCCGGCAGATGCAGCCACCCTCATTGCCGACAATGCCCTCAGCGATGTGGTTCGGCCCACCGAAAGCTCGAAGCAGGCGCTGGAAGATTTTCGTCTGGCGGTCAGTGTCGAAATCGGTCTGGCACGGGAGGGGCATTATGTAGACGTCAGTGCCGAAGACGGCTCGATTATCATTACCATTCATCAACACGTTATGATGCTAAACCGCCTGAAGGATGAGCTCAAATCGATTGCGGAGCAGGTCCCCGGTGTCAGGGCCGTGCAAACCGAAGTCGGCAAAGGCTTTCACAAATCAGATATATATCGCAAACACAATTTTGAAATGCCTTCCAAAGTGCTGCTGGTAGACGACGAACGCGAGTTTGTTCAAACCCTTTCAGAACGGTTAATCATGCGCGACATGGGCCCGGCAATCGCCTATGACGGGGAATCAGCCCTTAATATTATTAAGGAAGACGAGCCGGAGGTAATGATCGTTGACCTTAAAATGCCGGGTATAGATGGGCTCGAGGTTCTAAAAAAAGTCAAGGAAACCAGCCCGGATATCGAGGTGATCATCCTTACCGGGCACGGGCACGAAGACGACCGGGAACTGTGTATGAAGCTGGGTGCTTTTGCATACTTGCAGAAGCCTCTGGACATTAATGAACTCAGCGAAATTATCAAAAAGGCCAATGAAAAAATTCGCCGCAAAAAGGAATCCAAGCGCTGAGCGGTCGATCCGAATCATTTCGGAATCGACCCAACTGTTAGCCGAAGGGTATAAAAATGCCAAGTTCGATATGGAGTCGATTGAAGCCCCGATTCTGGGATCATGAAGATGCCATCGGTGGGCCCTATAAGCACCATTTTGACTTTCGCCGGATCTGGAAGCGCGCGGTTTCGATCACGGCAGTTGTGGCGCTCGTTCCCCTGATCATCTGGGCCCTGGCGGGATACCGGTTGAATCTGGATACAATCGAATCGGAGCTGGTGCTGCGCACCTCCCAGCTGGTTTCCAATTCGTGGCGATCGGTCTCCCTTTTTATATCCGAGCGCCGCTCGGTGTTGGATTTTATTACGCACGATCATACTTTCGAAACGTTGAATGATAAGGCGCGCCTGGCTGCTATTCTCGACAACCTGAATAAGAGAATCGGCGGCTTCACGGATTTAGGTGTGATCAACAGCACGGGCGTGCAACAAACATATGTGGGACCTCATCAGCTGGAAGGTCTGGACTACAGTCGTAAACCGTGGTTCCGGCAAGTTTTGAAACACGGTGTTTATATCAGTGATCTGATCACCGGATTTCGCGACGAGCCGCATCTTGATGCCGCTGTTAAGCGCGATTTGCCGGATGGCTCATTTTTCGTATTGCGCGCAGCCCTGGACGCCCGCAAGCTCAAGGAACTGGTTGCCCAGTTTGAGGTGGGTGAAAAAAGCGATGCCTTCCTCATTAACCGCAAGGGCGTGTTGCAAACCCCTTCCCGTTATTTCGGTCCGGTTTCAAATCAGATTCCGATTCGCATCCCGGATTACTCACCCAAGGCACACGTGTTCAAGAGTAAAAACGATGGATACGAACCGATGGTGATCGGCTATGCGGTTATCCCTGAAACACCCTTTATTTTAATGATCGTCAAACAGAAAGGCGAGCTGATTCAACCCTGGTACAAAACGGGCTGGGCCTTTACGGGGATTTTAGCAACAAGCATTTTAGGGATATTGCTGGTAACCCTCGCCGTCACCTCGCGTCTGGTCGATCAAATTCATGAGGCCGATCAGGAGCGTGTCGACACCCTCCATCAGGCCGAATATACGCACAAGATGGTTTCTCTGGGCCGTCTGGCTTCCGGTGTCGCTCATGAGATTAACAACCCCCTGGCCATCATTAACCAGAAGGCGGGGCACATCAAAGATATATTCACACTGACCCGGGCTTATAAAAATGATCCGAAACTCATCGGCCTTGTGGACTCGGTGCTTGCCACGGTGCACCGTTGTGCAGAGGTCACCAAGGGGCTTTTGAATTTTGCACGCCATCTCAACCTGAGTGTCCAAACCATCAGCCTGGCGGAAATTATCAACGAGGTCAAAAGTGTTTTGACAAAAGAAGCCGAAACCAGAAGTATTACGGTCGGCGTGGATTATGCGGACAATATCCCGGAGTTTGAGAGTGACCGGGGAAAATTGGAACAGATATTTTTCAACCTGTTCAACAATGCAATTACGGTCATGAAAGATGGAGGCCACCTTGAGATCAGCGTAAAGCGGCAGGATACGAACTCACTTTTAATAACGTTTGCCGACAACGGTCCCGGTATTCCGCAAGCGGACCTCAAACACGTTTTCGAGCCTTTTTTTTATACCAGAGCCGGTGAAAGCAGAACCGGACTTGGGCTGGCCGTGACCTATGCACTGGTTCAGGAGATCGGCGGGCAAATCAGTGTTCAAAGCGAGCTTGGTAAGGGCACCCATTTTCATATCCGTTTACCGCTTAAGATGGAACCGAAGGATTCAAAAAACACCGGCGGCTCGGATCATGACGGTTGACACGTCCGAACATCAAAAAATGGAGTTTCATATGGCTGCCAAACTAGAAAGCTTAACTGAGAACGGGCTTCAATTTTTCGGGAAAATGACAGCCTCGATTTCCCATGAAATTAAAAATGTGCTGGCAATCATCAATGAAAATGCCGGGCTTCTCGGGGATTTTGCTCTCATGGCAGAACGGGGGGCGGCAGTTGATCCGCAGCGGCTGCATGCTATGTCCCAGACAGTGATGAAACAGGTTCGCCGGGCAGACGCCATCGCGAAAAACATGAACCGCCTGGCCCACAGCGTTGATGAATCGACCCAGGCCATCGATTTAAATGACACATTGGAAACGCTGATGGCTTTATCCCAGCGATTCGCCTCTATGCGCGATGTTGGCGTTCGGCTAAAACGAATTGAAGGGCCGCTAAAGTTAAAAACCTCTGCGTTTTTTTTATTGAATCTGCTCTGGTGTTGCCTGGATTTTGCAATGGACGCGGCCAATAAGGATAAAATGATTGAACTGGTCGCCCAAAAAACAGGAGTTGAAATACAGGTTCGTCTCAAAGGCCTGGACGGTCTCACGGGGCGCCCATTGAGGCCGTTTCCGGCTGAAACTGAAAAAGACCTCTGTGATCTGCTCGGGGCCGAGTTGGACATCAACACCGCCAACCGGGAAATTGTCGTCAAATTAACCAGCGGCATAGACGGAAATTAAGCGGCGGCAACCGGTATTGACTGCATCGAACCGGATGCGTGTCATTTTTTTCATTATCCGGGGTTGAGCACCAGAGTCAGGGGAGCGTTTTTTGTGAAAAGAGGCCGGCCGGGAGCTTAATCGAACAGTGGTGATCGGTGGGCGTATCATCTGCACAACGTCGGTAAGCGAAGACGATGAATGGCCGAGGAGTTTCGCATGTCAACAAAAGTATTGATCGTCGACGATGAAAAAGAATTTTTAGATATCATCTCAGAGCGGATACGTGCCCGCGGAATGGATGTATCGATCGCGACTTCTGCTGAAGATGCACTCAAATTGATAGAAGAAGAATCCTACGACGCTGTCATTATGGATTATATGATGCCGGCATTGGACGGGTTTAAAGCCTTGAAACTCATGAAGGAAAAGCAGCCTGAAGTGCAAATCATCCTGCTGACCGGAAATGTGCCCGACGAAAAGCGCATTGAAGCCAAAGCACTAGGCGCCCTGGATGTCATCGAAAAACCACCCGACCTGCAAGCGCTTATCGAAAAGATAAAAAAAGCGACAAAAGGTCGCAAGTAAAAATAATTTGATCTGCTTTGTGCTTGAATATCCCCAATTTTTGGTGATATCCAAATATATCTACCATCTGGATTCTACTGCTGAATGTATCGATTCACTCCCGGATCTTTTCTTTTTCACGTTGCACCCATTCTGAATCTTTCTGCTCAAATAGATACCGCTTTCCATTCGGTTTTAACCGTTTTATGCTGTCTCTTGCGACAGCTGTACGACTCTGGTATACTCGCCGCCGCTTTGCCGAAAAAATCCTATGGTGGTTCAACCAATTGCATGCTGCACCATGGTCCCTGACTTCGGACCCTTTGGTCACCAGCTAAGGAGATGCTCCATGCCAGACCTCACACATCTGCCTCTGTTCATCCTTGCCTCGGCGGTGCTGCTGCTCACCCCCGGACCGGCGGTTCTTTACATTATTGCTCGAAGCGTGGATCAAGGCCGCCGCGCGGGTCTTGTTTCCGTGTGCGCCATCGAGCTGGGCAATTTCATGCACGTCATTGCGGCGACACTCGGCCTGTCAGCGTTGCTCCTCTCATCCGCTCTGGCCTTTAGCATTGTGAAGTATCTGGGTGCCGCCTACCTGATCTACCTTGGCCTGCACAAACTATTTACGCGAGAGGCCATTGAGGCTACCGATAATAGCCGTCCCAAAAGCCTGCGCAGAACCTTTTCGCAAGGGGTGGTGGTTGCCACTCTGAATCCGAAAACAGCGCTTTTTTTTGTCGCCTTCTTGCCGCAATTTGTCGACCCGTCCCAGGGCACAATTGCCGGTCAAATGCTGGTTCTGGGATGCATCTTTGTCATGCTGGCGGTGATAAGCGATAGCATGTATGCGCTGTTAGCGGGAACCATAGGGCAGTGGATTAAAGGGTCAGGTGCGGTAATGCGCGCAGAGCGCTATATCGTCGGCAGTGTCTATATCGGACTGGGCGTGGCGGCGGCATTGGCCGACACACGTCAACACTGAGGGTTGAAGGGATCTCCCTCTCTTGCATCTTCTTCTGCCGACGACCGGCAGGGCAATCTGTGATAAGTGCCGACCATCGCAGCGCTCACGTCCCGCAAAAGGTACGGTAGGGCTGCGCCGAAGGGGGCGGCGGCAGGTGATAGCCGGCCTGCTCCGGCGGATCCTGGTAGGGTTGGGACAGAAAACCCAGCAGTTTTTCCATGACCGAAAAATCGGCCCGCTCCACGGCCGCCTCAAGGGCCTCCTCCACCCGGTGGTTGCGGGGGATGACCGCCGGGTTGTGGGTGCGCATGAGCCGGCGGGATGCCTCCCGCGAATCGGGCTGCCGTTTTAGCCGGGCCTGCCAGCGCTCGAACCACTGCCTAAAATCCGGGGCCCGGAATACGGAGGCCTCGGGCAAGGAACCGGATGCCAGGTCGCGGAAGGTGTTGGTAAAATCCGCCCCGTGTCGGTGCATGCAATCAAGCAGGTCCTTTACCAAAGCACCGTCATCCGCTTCCTGGTTCGACAGCCCCAGTTTGGCGCGCATGCCCTCCAGCCAGTAATGACGGAAGGCGTCTGAAAATCCAGAGACGGCCTCGTTTGCCATCGAAACAGCTTTTTGCGGATCGTCGTGAATGAGCGGCAACAGCGTCTCGGCAAACCGGGCAAGATTCCACTGGGCGATCTGCGGCTGCCGGCCGTAGGCATATCGGCCGTTGTGATCAATTGAACTGAAAACGGTATTTGGATCGTAGACGTCCATAAAAGCGCAGGGGCCGTAGTCGATGGTTTCACCACTGAGGGCCATGTTGTCCGTGTTCATGACGCCGTGGATGAAGCCAACCATTAGCCAGCGGGCCACCAGGGATGCCTGCCGCTCCGTGACGGCCCCGAGCAGGGCAAGATACGGATTTCCGTCCGCGGCCAGATCAGGAAAGTGGCGACGGATGGTGTAATCGGCCAGCGCCCGGATCTCGTCGGGTTTGCCCCTCGACGCCGCGTACTCGAAAGTGCCCACGCGGATATGGCTGGCCGCCGTGCGCGTGAGAATCGCCCCCTGCAGGGCGGTTTCACGGAACACCGGTTCACCGGTGGTCACCACCGCAAGGCTGCGGGTAGTCGGTATGTCCAGCGCCTGCAGGGCCTCGCTGATGATATACTCCCGGAGCATCGGCCCCAGAGCCGCCCGCCCGTCCCCCTGCCGTGAAAACGGGGTCTTGCCGGACCCTTTGAACTGGATGTCGAAGCGCTCACCTTTCGGTGTCACCTGCTCGCCCAGCAATATTGCCCGCCCATCGCCCAGCATGGTGAAAAAGCCGAATTGATGCCCCGCATACGCCTGAGCCAGAGGCTCGGCCCCCTCGGGGATCCTGTTGCCCGAGAAAACGGCGGCGCCCTCGCGGCCCTTGAGGGCATCGGGGTCCAGCCCCAGAAACCGTGCCAGTACCCCGTTGAAAACCACGAGTTTCGGTGTGCGCACCGGCACCGGATTCAACCGGACATAAAAAGCCTCCGGCAACCGTAAATAGCTGTTTTCGAATTTCCACCCGGCGTCCGGGCGGTTTTTTCTGCTGCTGGGCGTCATGTTATCCTCCTGCCTCGCAAATAAAGTATATGAAGGCAAAACATTGGGCCGGGATACCTCCAGGTCAAGAGGAAACAGGCAAAAAATGACACCCGTATACCGACGGGGTTGCAACATGTAATTGCGGTTGGGCCACGGTAAGTATTTGATAATTCACAAGAAAAGCTAATTGTGACGAATACCTGCCGGATCAGATTACCATATTGAAAAATCAACGAAACACGTGCACACTGCGCCCTTGTTTTAGGTTTCGGGCGCGTCTTTTTGTAGCCAGACAGGGGTTTTAAGAAAGATCAACCGTTGAACCGATATGGATCTCTTTTGGCATCTGGAATCATCAGTGACGCGCGCAATCAGATATTATCTAATCCGACAGGAAATACAGGTACTGAATACGCGCAGTCAAAGCGCACGGCTGCGGCAAAAAGAGCACCTAGTTTGAAATATTTCAAAATTCACGCTAAGCTATTTTTATCCGACTGTTCCGACTGGTTCTCCACTTATAAGGAATGATTTGTTTGCCAATGAAAATGTGCCGCAGCCTACCAACAAAATTGTTCATCTTTGTATTTTTTTTAGCCGCCTGTCTGTTACTTTCTTCATCTTCATCAATTGCTTCCACACGGGCAAACGAAAATAACTTCCAGCGCTCGATTGTAGATTTGCGTTCGCGACTGAACCCCAATTTCAAAAAGGTCAAGCGCCAGATCACAAAATACATTATTGTTCATACGTCAGAGCTCGGCCGTAGAGCGACCCTGAGAGTGGTCTCAAGGGGAAAACATTTGCCGAATGGCCGGCGTACCGCCGGGGGGCATACCCATTATGTGATTGCTCGAAATGGCAGAACCTATCGAATTCTGGACAAGGCCTATGTGGCCGACCATGCCGGCATCAGCATGTGGGACGGCCAGACAGACATCAGCAAGGTTTCTATTGGCATTGAGCTGGTCGGTTATCATTACGCACCCATCACTGAAGATCAGTACCGGGCCGTAGGCTTATTAATTGACATCCTGCAGGATGTGTATGAATTGGATGATAAGGCGGTTCTGACTCACAGCCAGGTGGCTTATGGACCGCCGAATCGCTGGCACAGGCGAAATCACCGCGGCCGCAAACGGTGCGCCAAAAACTTTATCCGAGCCAAAGCCGGGCTGGGGCCGACCTGGTCCCACGACCCTGACGTGCGTGCCAGAAGGCTTGTGGCAGACTACAAGCTGTCCGAAATTTTTTACGGCGGCAGACAATTTTACGCGCAAGAGGGTAACATGATCACCGGGAGCAACACCGCCTGGTCCATCGCCGGTGAGGATTTCGACAGTCAAACGACGGTTTACAAATTACCAAACGGTCAAATCTACACGGGAGATCAAATCGCGGATACAATCGGCTGGAACCGGATTCCGCCCAAAACCGTCGTGTTGCTCAATCAGGAAGACCGCTCGGGTTTGACAGCCTCCGAGGGATTGGTCAAAACGATCTCCAACGGTCTGACCGCATGGTCATTTGCCGGCAAAGAGTACAATCATGACACGACGATTTATTTTTTGCCTTCCGGTGAAATCAAGTCCGGCTCGAGGATATCCGATTGGGATGACCTGCCGGCCAGGACCCGACTGATTATCGGATACCGGGGGCCGTATCGAATTCGTAAGAATCGCACTGCCTACCGGATCGCCGGTCTTAAATACAAAGACCAAAAAACGATTTATTACCTGCCACCCAAAACACTGCTTGGCGGTCATGAAATCAAGGACTTCAATCAGCTGCCGGCAGGCACCCTCATCTTTCTTCCTTCCGCAGAAGTCAGTGTTCAGGGCTCTTAGCAAAGAAGTCAGAGACACCTGCGGCATCAAAGGCAATGTCTCTGTTCCGCCAGCGGGGATTTTACAGTTGATGCTGCTGTTGATCCTTATTTATACCGCTTGTCATAATAATGTTCCGAAAAAAGGATGGCGGCATAAGTGTTGTAGCAAAAAAACGTTCTGCAATCGGAACGTTTTTTTGACAACCACTATAATGCTAAAATCGTTTTGTGAAGCGTTTTGCATTGCAAGCCACATCCGATCGCCTTTGTCAATTCAGCCGCGGCATAACCACAATCCATTGCACCGGATAATACTTGACAACAACATATTGTTGCATTAAGTACCCTCGAGAGTTTTGGCTATTTCGGTTTTTCAAATAGTTTCACCCACTTCATACTGAAGCCGGCATCAAGGTCGGGATCTATTTTTAGAGAAAAACTCAAGCGATTTTTGTTAATTAGTAGAAAGAATATAAATTTTAGGGAAATGCCTGAATGTCGTGTCTAAAAATGCCGCCTGTCTCCCCCGGCGATGGATTGAACCGGCGAAAATTTTTGCGGATCATGCTGTGGGCCGGCCTCATCAGTTGCTCATCGAAGTCCACCTTTGCAGCCGTCAATAACCTGTCGTCTGAAGTAAAGTCACTGTCATTGTATAACCCGCGTACGCAAGAACGCTTTAACGGGATTTATTGGCGAAACGGGGAGTACATCGCCGATGCACTGGACAATATAAATTACATTATGCGCGACACGCGCGCAGATGCTGTCAAACAAATCGATACGGATCTGTTGGATCTAATTTATAAAGTCTCGTTAAAACTCAAAACAGAAAGACCTTTTCACGTCCTTTCCGGATACCGCAGCCGCAAAACCAATTCACTGCTGCTCAAAAATGTCAAGAACACGGCCAAGAACAGCTATCATTTCAAAGGTAAGGCCGTCGATATTCGTCTGCCGGGGCAGCGGACTTCCACGGTGAGACGGGCTGTATTTGAATTACGTGAGGGCGGGCTGGGTTACTACCCGCGGCAGGGATTTGTGCATATTGACGTTGGCCCGATCCGTTACTGGCGGGGATAAAAATGGCTGCGATCTAGCGCATCTCCGGATTCCACACTTACAACCACTGAGAAGATTTTTCCTTCGGTTTATCTCACCTGACACACAGGGTCTGATCAAGTTCGATTAAAATGGCCTTTCTCAGGAGGCTGCGCTTGTGTATAACTATTTATGTTCCCTTTGCCTCAAAAGTATCAAACGAAAACTTGACCCCTTAATTTGCGCTGGAGGTTCTATGCCGCACTTACAATTTGAAATTAACCAAATCATCACTGGCGAGGTTAAAATTTCTATTGCTGAACAAGTCCGACAGCTTTTTGCAGATGTGATGGACACTGGAACCGACCACATCAGCGTTTCGATCCGTGAATTTGACACCTATAATTTATCGATCGGTCGGGTTAAAGAACCGGAAAAAGGAATTGCCCTTGTCAATGCGGATATTCGGGAGGGGCGAACCATCGAGCAACGCAGATCCCTGGCCTTAGGATTCATGGACCTGCTAAACAGGATTTTGAACATTCCCAGAGAACATATTTATATTACCTTCACCGAGCATAAAGGCGAGGATTTTCACCTGCATGAACGGTATCTGGCAAATTGGCAGACCGGAGAGGATCCACTTGCAGGTTAATCCGTCAATCTAAAAAATCTGACCGCGCTTTTTTGGGGGCTGCCGGGGGCGGCTATGATATTTGGACATCTCTTAATGTGTAAATGTTTCAATAAAATTAGATCCCAGGTGGTGATTGAATGAAAAAGGAATTTGGGTCAAATTATGCGTCGATTTTAGATGTTCATTTTAAAGCCAAATACCGGGCAAGTTGCTACTGCAATGCGGTACAATACGAAGTATGCTCGGATCCTGTCGATGCAAAAATATGTCATTGTTTGGCATGTCAAAAACTGCATGGGGCGCCGATGCAATGGGCCGCTATATTTCATAAACATGATGTCAGAATTACGCAAGGCATTGAGCATCTAAAATTTTACAACAATGAACTCAACAAACACGAGCGAATTCTTCCCTGCAAAGTCAGTTGTGCTTTGTGTGGCACCCTGATTGCCGATGAAGGGCGTAAAATGTGGCTTGCGTTTCCATCGCTTTTTAACTTCGGGGGCGTATCAAAAATTCCTACGAAATTCAAACCAACGTGTCATATTTTCTATGGTATGCGGGTTATAGATATAAATGATGATCTGCCCAAATGGCTCGGTCATAAAAATCAAAGCCCAAAATTCGATTGATTTGTAGTACTGAGGGTCAAATCTTGACGGATTGTTGCTTGAATCGCTTTT
>JASFIG010000050.1:0-17387 GCA_050122795.1 Desulfobacterales bacterium | reverse complement strand
GCAACCGCCTTTAAAATCCGTTCCAAGCGCTTACTGTATAGATCTTCAGTGTTCATGCGATTCGGCTTTTTTACCGCAGAGGCGCAAGTTGGTTGAGCCGGTTGGGCCCGTTTGCCCGTTGTGCCGGGTAAAAATAGGAAAGGTCTAATTTTATTTTGTACGGGCTAACGGGCTCAACCGGCAAACTCGATAGTGGCAACACAGCTATCGGCCAAAAGATGTGTTTTCAAAGCGATTCTATCGGGCGAAGACGGCGCCTCTATCCGCACTGGACACCATCTGCGCATAGCGTGCCAGATAGCCACTTTTGACCTTTGGCTCAAAGTCGGGCAGAGCAGCAATCCGTTTGCGAATTTCTTCTTCGGTTAATTGAACGTTCAGGCTTTTTTGAGGGATATTGATTTCGATGATATCGTCCTGGCGCAGCGCTGCGATCGGACCGCCGGCCGCAGCTTCCGGAGAAATGTGCCCGATAGCCGCCCCGCGGCTGGCGCCTGAGAAGCGTCCGTCGGTGATCAAAGCCACTTGCTTATCCATTCCCATGCCGGCCAAAGCCGATGTGGGCGAGAGCATTTCGCGCATGCCGGGTCCACCCTTGGGCCCCTCATATCGAACAACGAGCACCTCCCCTTTTTTAATGTGTCCATCCATGATGGCTTTAAAAACATCTTCTTCGGAATTAAAAATACGGGCCGGACCTGAATGGGACAGCATTTCTTCAGCGACGGCCGCCTGTTTTACAATAGCGCCATCCGGCGCCAGGTTGCCGGTCAAAATGGCCAGACCGCCGCTGCTATGGACCGGCTTTTCAATTGAACGGATCACCGCATAATCTTTCACACCGGCGTTAATTTCTGCGAGCATGTCACCGACGGATTTCCCATAGACGGTCGGCGGGTCCGTTTTGATGAGCTTGGCTTTTTGCAGTTCGGCCAAAATGGCAGGGATGCCGCCGGCATAAAATAGATCCACGACATGGTGAGGACCCGCGGGCGCAATAGAAGTCAAATGGGGCACTTTGGCGGTAAACGGATCCAGATCTCTGAGGGTTAAATCCAAGCCGGCATAATAGGCCAGAGCCGGAATGTGCAGTGCCGTATTGGTTGATCCGCCCAGCGCCATATCGGCCACAATGGCGTTGTGAAACGCATCTTCGGTCATTATGTCGCGCGGCTTTAAGTCCTTTTTGACCAGCTCGACCACCCTGTAGCCGGTCTCTTTAGCCAACCATATTCTTTCCGAAAATACAGCCGGAGCGCTGCCGTTGTATGGCAGGGACATGCCCAGCGCTTCGGAAAGGTTGTTCATGGTATTGGCGGTGAACATACCCGAACAGGAGCCGGCTCCGGGGCAGGCCGCGCATTCAAACGTATTCAGTTCGTCAGCCGTAATTTTGCCGCTTTGAAAGCGACCGACGGCTTCAAAAACTTTGTCCAGCCCGGTATCTTTACCATGGACTCTGCCCGGCAACATCGGACCGCCTGACAAAAAAATCGAGGGAATATTTAGCCGGGCAGCAGCGATGAGCATGCCCGGTATGATCTTGTCACAGGATGCCAGCAAAACAAGCCCATCAAAAGGATGCGCGACCGCCATGGTTTCGACGGTGTCGGCAATCAACTCTCTGCTGGGAAGAGAATATTTCATGCCATCGTGGTTCATGGCGATGCCGTCGCAAATGCCGATGGTGTTGAAGACCAGCGGTGTGCCGCCGGCAGCGTATATGCCGGCCTTGACCGCATCCACCAGTTTATCCAGATGCATATGCCCCGGTATGATTTCATTAAATGAGTTGGCGATGCCGATGATGGGCCGCTCCAACTCCCAATCCGTAAAGCCATCTGCCCTTAACAGGGAGCGATGGGGTGCCCTCTCGGGGCCCTTGGTCATTTGATCGCTTCTTTTGCCCATTTTTTCTGTTCCTTATGGTTTTTACTATTTTTCCATCGGTTTCAGTAATTTTTCCACATATACCCGGACGGGGATCAGCTTTTGGGCCAGCATGATGTCTTCGGTTTGTTTCCAGGCGGCCGTATCAATGGTGCCAAATTCAAATTTCGCTGAAGGCATCATCAACACACGGGTGGCCGGCAATTGCTGGCGGACGATCTCTTCAGGCGTCTCTTTGTTGTATTTTAAAAGCAGGGCAATCGCTTTTTCGGTGTTGGCAGGGTCTAGGGCCTCGCGCCATCCCCGGAGCAACGCTTTGGTGAATTTTTCAACGGTTTCACGACGCTCGTCGAGCATTTTACGAGTGGTGACCACCGAGTTGGCCACAAATTGGATTCCCAATTTACTGGGATCCATCAAATCGAAGCGCTCTCCGGCTTTTTGTAATTTGGCACCAATAATAGGCGCCTGCGCATTGCGATAAAGGGGCCATAGGTCGACTTTGCCCTGATAGAAGGGGGTGTAGTCATAGCGCACACTGAATAGGTTGACGTCACTTTCCGGGATGCCGTATTTGGCCAGCAGCGCACGCATGATGGTTTCATCGTTGCCGCCATGGGTAATGCCGATGGTTAACCCTTTGAGATCCTGCGGTGTCTGAAGCGGGGTCTTATCCGGTCGAAAAATCCAATGCAACGGATTGATTTGAAAAAGCTGGGCAATGACGACAATCGGTGAACCTTTGGAAACCGCTCTGATCACCTGATCGGCTGAGGCAACACCAAACTGCGCGTGGCCCAATTCCAGCTCCTTGATAGCGTCTTTTTCAGGCCCTCCCGGTTTGACGTTGACGGCCAGACCGTGTTTTGAGAATAATCCGCTGTCAAGTGCGTATAGATCTCCGACCACGCTGATGTTGTACAGCCACTTCAGGCGGTAATTGACTTCTTCCAGGGGTTTTTCAGTGTCCGGGGTACACCCTGCCAGAATGAGAAGAAGGATCATACCGTATGCTGGCAAACGAATTTGATGAAACAGGTATCGCTGCATGCATGCTTTCCTTTAGCTCACTTTTGATTTGCCCGTTGTTTGCGGATTGCTGCTGTGTGAATGTGCTAAACGCTGCCAATGCGCCTTTTAATAATGCTGCCGAGCCATTCCAGAAACACCAGATAGACCGACGTGCAAATTCCGATTAAAAACAGGGCCACCAGAATTTTTGCCAGATCGCTCTGGTAAAGGGCAATACGGATACTGTAACCGATACCCGCATTGGCTGCAATAAATTCTGCCACAATTGTGCCCACCATGGCCAGGGTGGCGCTTCCCACGATAACTGTTATCAGTTTATGGGTATTTTCAAAAGCCCGGATTTTGACCTGAAGTTTCCAATTCATTCTGCGGGTAGATTCAAAGAAATGTTCAATTTCCGTCACCGGCTCCGACAATACCCCGATGATCGATAGCAATAATGGAAAATAGCAGATCATTGCGGCGATCAGTAAGCGGGAGGAAAGACCGTCTCCCAACAGGATAAAAATGATCGGCGCCACGGCCACAATCGGATAGGCCTGAATATTGTAGGCGGCCACGCGGATAAAAGATCCGATCCAGATGGTCAGGCGACCGATAATTCCCACAACCGTTGCCATGCAGATGGATAATATGTGTCCCAGAATAGCAACTGACAGGGTATTGATTACCGCCAGCAGGTAAAGCCCGAAATAGCGCCGGCAGGTGATCCAGATTTCAGACAGGCTCGGAATGACGTAATCGGATAAATTGAGGCTATATTTCACCAGCATCAGAACGGCAAAGCCAATGAAATAAATCATTAAAAATTGATAAATGCGCCTATGCAGCATTGACGATCTCCAGCATACATTGCTCAAGATTCTTTTCTTGTAATGACTGACGGCCATCAAAATCCTGCCCTTGCAGTGAAACGGCCTGCGGCTGCTTATGGTGACTGCGCAGGACAAGGATCTGTTTGCAAAACTTGGCAACCTCAACCACATTATGGGAGATATATAAAAAGAAGCGATCGGGGTACAGCGTTTTGATTTTTAATATTATTTTTTCTTTGGTAATTTCATCGACATTGGCCAGACTTTCGTCCATAATCAGCAGGTCAAAATCCTGGAGCAAATAACGCGTCAAATTGGTGCGGTTTTGCTGTCCCAGGGACAGCTGGGCAAAGCGCGAATTCAAACAGGGCTCGAGCCCAAACGAAGCCACCAATTCTTGCATACGCTTGCGGTTGGGTCGCGGTGTTATTTGAGCCAGATGATCATGGACACTATACCAACCGGGCAGCCTTTCCAGATTATAGGTGTAAAGGACATGCTCCATTTGATCAATTCGAATATCGCCGGAAAATTCTGTGATGGTCCCGGTAATCATCTTGGCCAGGGTCGTCTTTCCGACACCGGATGGCCCGAACAGCGCGTGAAAGCCAGGCTCCGTCATCTGGCAGCTCAATTGCTGGAATACGTTTCTGGCCGATCCCGGATAGGTATAATCGATGTCCCTTATTTTGAGCTGCATATGACCTCTCAGATTGAATTGGACTTAATAGAAGCTCGAATTTGAATCAACGACAGGCCTGTCAACGTCAGTCGCTTTAGGCCTTCGGCGGTCATCACATAAGCATCTTCCAATCCGACCACACCGGTTTGGGGAAAAACAAAACAGCCGATTGGATGGTTCCGCTAAAGTAAAACAGGTCAGCATTTTGCAGAATAAAGGCACCGTCCAGCTGGCCGGCTGCCAGCTGGGTCTGGAATCTGACGATGCGCTGATGTATTTCCTGGCGGGGCTCGGTATGCATTATTTCGACTTCATTTTGTTTTCTTTGATGGCGCCAAGCGGTTTTTTTTCGGTTTTCTCCCAAGCTGGTGTTTATACCCGCTCCTGGGTTTGCCGCAAGTAAAGATACAGCCCGATGCCGCCTGCTATCATCAGCGCACAAAGAACCTGTCCCATAGAAAAAGATAAAAAGATAAAGCCGATGTGGGCGTCGGGTTGCCGGAAGAACTCAATAAAAAACCGCACGGTTCCATAACCGATCAAATAGAAAGCAAGCATCGCGCCTCTGGGCTTTTTAATTTTACGGATGTGCCAAAGGATGACAAACAGAAAAACACCCTCAAAAAAGGCTTCGTACAGCTGGGAAGGATGCCGCAGGGCTGTGTCCGGCGCCTGGGGAAAATACATGCCGATCGGTGCGGTCGTCACCCGCCCGAATAACTCCCCGTTCATAAAGTTTCCCAGCCGGCCAAAGGTGTATCCAAGCGGCACCACGGTAAAATATAAATCAATTGCATCCCAGAAATCCAGTTTGTTTTTGCGAAGGTACCATGTGACAGCCAGCAATGCCCCGATCAGTCCCCCATGATAGGACATGCCGGAGATGCCGGTAAACGCAAAGCCGTTTGAGAACGAAATCGGTAAAAAGATTTCAAGCGGGTGGCGCAGATAATAGGATAAATTGTAAAATAAGACATACCCCAAACGTGCGCCAATAATCAGGCCCAGAATGGCGTAGGTGGTGATATCATTCACCTGATCTTTGGTGAATTTAAAGCGTTCTTCACGTTTGATGCGGTAAAGGACCAAAAAATAGGTCAGTGCAAAGGCTGCAATATAGGACAATCCATAATATTGGACTTTGAACCAGCCGATTTCAAATATGACCGGGCTTATGTTTTGCGGCAGTTGCTGCCACCAATCCCAGAATTCACTCATCAAACCTTGTTTCCCACTCCTTTCAAAAATGTCAGCCAATCATAGGGTATTATTTTTTTTATGTCAAAGAGAGGCAGGACCTCTATCAAATGAGCTAGAATTTAAAATGATCTAAAATGCCTAAAATTTGGTTGATAAATTCTGGTAGTATGGAATACTGAATTCAAAGGCACAGTGCGGGAATATGCTGGGCTCACGGGAGCGAAAAATTCATTTTGGGCGCCACATCAACCGATTGGGCCCAACGGCTGTGCCATTTTTTGGGTGCTCTGGCAAATGTATTTGACGGCCTGCAGCAAAGGAAAACATTGGAAATAAAAAGGAATGACTTTTGTGGATAAGAACGTATCGATTTTTGACGTAACCGTCAGCCGCAGCGGCCCGACCGCCTTGCGTATCAGCTGGAAAGCCGCACGTAAAAACCTGCCGGTGTCTGTCTATCACGGGACGACACCAGAAACCATCAATCACAAGATCTCTGAAGGCCAAACCCCAAACCAGACAGAAATTACCCTATCGGAACTGAGCGCGCATGTGGCGCACTATTTTAAAATCGTTCCGGAAGAGGGCCGAGCAATCATTGCCGGTGAGCGACGCCTTCCCCTGCAGGAAACGGTGAACACCCGCGATCTGGGCGGCTACGAAACTGCAGAAGGCCGCCGACTTAAGTGGGGAAAAGTATTTCGTTCGGATCACCTGGCGCGGCTGTCGGATGACGACATCGGCTTTTTGCAGCAGATGAAGATACAGAGTGTATGCGATTTTCGCACTTTGGCTGAAGCCCAAAACAGGCCGGATCGGTTTCCAGTCGACGGACACGGCACCCATGTTCACCTGCCGGTCAACCACCTTGAGTTCGAGCCCGGCCTTTTATTTGAAAAACTTAAAAATGGAGATGCGAGCTGGTTAACCCCTTCATTTTTAATCAAGGGCTATCGTTTAAATCTGGATCAATTTGCCACCACCTGGGGAGCGGTTTTCAAGCGGCTGGCAGACCCAAAGAGCCTGCCGCTGCTTTTTCACTGCACCGGCGGCAAGGATCGGGCCGGCACCTTTGCAGCCCTGCTTTTGCTCGCTCTGGGCGTGCCGGAAGAGACGGTCATCCATGACTACGGGCTATCCAATATTTATATTGCCGATGTCGTCAACCAGATATATGCGCAATTGAATATCGATAACGCATACCGGGAAAAAATTGCGCCTTATTTTTCCGCACCAAAGTACTGCATTGAAGCCCTGCTCTCCCATCTACGTGATAAATATGGCTCACCCATCGAATACCTCACTTCCCGGGCGGGGGTAACTGAGGAAATGCTGCAAGCAATCAAGTATCAGTTGCTCGAGTAAATTTTTCAAACCGGGTCCGCCTTCCCCTCAGGCCCTGGCTTTTTACGACCCGTTTTCGGCTTCCAGCCTAAAATTTAGCAGTTCAGTCAATTCGTAAAACTGTCTCATAGTCAAATAGTCAAAGGACCCAATTTGTTATAAACTATTTAACGAATCAACGAATTAACGATTTAACTTTTCATTATCTTAAATTGACATTGATATAAAAAACCTTTAATATCGATTTTGCTATGTAAAACAAATGATTGCCGCAACCTTGCGGCATTCCTGTATGGCGGCCCAATCCAATGACAAAAGAATGAGCGTATAAAATGAAAAAGAAAATACTTGTCGTCGACGATGAAGATTTTCAAAGAGATCTGTTGAATAAACTGTTGAGTAAAGCGGGTTATTCAGTGGCCGAAGCCGAATCGCCAGAAGTCGCGCTTGCGCTCATGCGAAAAGAGGATTTTCCGGTGATCATAACAGATCTGATAATGCTCGATATGGACGGTGTTGAGTTTTGCCAGCGAATCAGGGAACGAAACTCACAATCGGTCATCATTGCCTTAACCGGATATGCGGATCTTTACGATCTGCAGAAATTAAAACAGGTCGGCTTTGACAATTATCTGACCAAGCCCATCAAACTTGATAAGATACAACCGGTCGTCGAGGCGGGGTTTGAAAAGATAAAAAAAAGAAAGAAATCCGGTCGCTAATCGGTAAACGGTTTTTCTGAACCGGTGCGAGCCCTTCAGGGACAGACGAGCCGTTGGTGTTCATATGGCCCCGTTGCGCGGGACACATCAGAGTGACGCCGGACAGCGTGATTTTGTGCACCAATACTTATGCCGCCATCATTTGTTCGGAACATTATTATACCAAGCGGTATAAAGGTCATGTTAACTTCCTGCTGTTTTTCATGCCCGATTCGGGGGCAAACGGACCACCGATAACCTTATTCCTTCCTGAATTTTTCGCCCGGTAAAGATACTGATCTGACATTTCGATAAGGTCCTCAACGGAAAAATTTTCCAGGTTTGCGCCCTTGTCAATACCGGTGACCCCGAAGCTGGCGGTGATCGAAACTTTTTCTTCCTCCCAGCTAAATTTCTTCTTTGAAATTTGCTTGCGCAGCCTTTCAGCCAGGCGACTGGCATTTTTATAGTGGGTTTCGGGCAAGACGAGTAAAAACTCTTCTCCGCCGTATCGTGCCAGCCAGTCCATGTCGGATCGGATCAGAGACTGAATGCGCTGCACAAATTCCGTTAAAACCATATCGCCGCATAGATGGCCAAAGCTATCATTTACCTGTTTAAAATGATCGATGTCACATAAAGCAATCGAGAGCGGGTGATGGTAGCGCGAGGCCCTTTTAATTTCGTGCTGCAGGTGTTCATTGAGGTAGCCGCGATTATAGCACCCGGTCAGCGAATCTTTTCTGGATAGTAGCCTGATTTCACCATTGGCCTTTTCGAGCGATTTGTGCTTGCGCTTCAAACGTTCATACAATAAGGTGTTTTCCAGTACCAGTGAGTATTGTTTAGCCAGCATGGTCAGAAGCTTCATGTTCTCCTGGGTTATGGAGCTTTCTTTGATGGGTGTCTTCACCATGACAACACCCAGCGTTCGTTTAATGGTCGAAAGCGGCAACATAACAATAGACTTGCTGTCTTCGAATGCCAGAGCCGGGATCAGCGCCGGCTGTCTGCGATTGATTATCCAGGGAAAAATGCCGCATTCAATTTGGTATTCGATTTCTTTTTTGCAAATTTTTATTCTATCATCAGGATAAACATATTCTAAAATAAATTCGTGGGATTCGTCATCTACAACAAAAAAAGCGCAGACCTCGATCTCGATCAAGCTGCGCACATCATCCAGAAATACTTCCCATATCTGCCCGATGGTGGCCGGGAAATCGATGCGGTCCTGAAATTGCCCCATGTGTTCTATTTTATCAATGAGTTCCAACAGGGCTGTTCTTTGTTCTGACATGGTCATTGTCTCCTAAGCACGCAATATCTTATCAGAAATAATTAATAGCGCAAGCCTTTCAGATCAGATTGAAGATCTGCAGCATATGACCGCCGGCCTGATTTTAGGCTGGATTTTTTTAACGGTTCATTGTAGCGTTCACCTTTTAATTTAGATCCGTACATTTGTATTTATTTGCCACAGACGCGCCCGCCTGATTTGCTCACACCCGCCCGCCTCGCCTTGCTCGCATGGCGGGCGTGGTGGCGAGCGCGGGAGCACAAAGATCATAAAGATTGAATGCGCAAAATATGATAGCAATTTAATCCGACTGGCGCAGGCGGCTTTGAGTTGAACAACATAAAACAGGCTGTACGTTAAAAATGAACAACAACCGGGAGGTTACTTTATTTATTCAATGTTTGGTGGATACCCACTACCCCGGGGTGGCTGAAGCCATGGTGCGAGTGCTGCAACGATTGGGGATCTCCCTGAGCTGCCCTGTTGATCAAACTTGCTGCGGTCAGCCGGCCTTTAATTCAGGTTACCGCCGCCAGGCCCGGGTTGCCGCGCAGCATTTCATTGAAGTGTTTGAAGATGCCAAAACAATTGTCTGTCCATCGGGATCCTGTGTTAACATGGTGCGGCATCATTATCAGGAGTTGTTTCAAAACGAGCCCCGCTGGCTGCCACGGGCCTTGAATATGGCGCGGCGCATTTTTGAATTTAGCGAGTATCTGGTGGACGTACTCGGTATTGATGATCTGGGGGCGCGCTTTGACGGGCGGGTCACCTACCATGATTCCTGTCATTTGCTGCGCGGCATCGGCGTCCGGCAACAACCGCGCAGACTTTTGCAGCATGTAGGCGGTATCGATTTTATTGAAATGCGGGATTCAGATCATTGTTGCGGATTCGGCGGCACCTTTTCGGTTAAATATGCCGATATTTCAGACGCCATGGTCACCGATAAGGTAAAAAACATAATCGATACCAAGGCCGATGCAGTGGTGGGATGCGATATGGGATGCCTGATGAACATCCAGGGCAAGCTCAGCCGCCTGGGCAGCTCAATTAAAGTAATGCACTTAGCACAAATCCTTGCCTCTTAGTGGTAAGATGAGTGAATTGGAACGAATGAATAATTTACCACGAAAGCACGAAAATACCAAAACACGAAAAGATAAATTTCGTGCTTTTTACCTTTCGTGTTTTCGTGGTTTTTGGTTTCTTTTTATTATTCCAATCTATGTCAATAAAGGAAATGTCAAAAATATCACCTGAAAATTACGTGGCTGAGGCCAAAAGGGCCATAAAGAATCCGATTCTGCAAAAGGCGCTGGCGGATTTGCAGAACCGCTTTGGCCGGGGCACGGCTGAATGCTACCGGCGGTTGCCGGAGGGGCCCGATCTGCGCTTAAAAGCTCATGAGATCCGGATGAAAACCATCGAAAACCTGGATGGTGTGCTGGAAACCCTGGCAGCCAACATCCGCCAAAACGGTGGCCATGTGTTTTTTGCCAAAGACAGCCAGGCGGCTGTCAATTATTGCCTGGAAGTTGCCCGGCAGCATCAGGTCAGGCGCGTGGTCAAGGGTAAATCCATGGTGAGCGAAGAGATCGGTTTAAACGATGCCCTGATCGATGCCGGCATCGAAGTGTCCGAAACCGACCTGGGTGAATATATCATTCAGCTGGCCGGTGAGACGCCTTCCCACATCATTGCGCCGGCGATTCACAAAACCCGCCACGATGTCGGCAGGCTCTTTGCCGATCATCTCGAAATTCCTTACGAGGATGATCCGCCGAAATTAACCTGGATTGCCAGAAAGGCGTTACGGCAAAAATTTCTGGCGGCCGATATGGGTACTTCCGGTTGCAATATCGCCTGTGCGGAAACCGGTCACATCACGACTGTTTCAAACGAAGGCAACATTCGCATGTCGACCACCCTGCCGAAAATCCATATGGCCTTCATGGGCATGGAGCGGGTTGCCGTTAGTCTGGAAGATCACGATATCCTTTTGAGACTGCTGTGTCGGGGGGCTGCAGCTCAGAATATGGCCACCTACGTCAGCTATATCGGCGGGCCCCGCCAGGCAGATCAGGCCGACGGCCCGCAGGCGTTTCATCTGGTTATTGTGGATAACGGGCGCAGCCGGATTCTGGCCGATCCCGAATTTCGCGAAATGCTGTGTTGCATCCGCTGCGCAGCCTGCCTGAATGTGTGCCCGGTCTACGCCAAGATTGGCGGGCATTCGTACGGATACGCGTACACCGGACCGGTGGGCGCAGTGGTCACACCGTTGCTGGTGGGCATCAACCGCGCCAAGGACCTGTGTCTGGGGGAGACCCTCTGCGGCGCCTGTCAGGAGGCCTGTGCGGTCAACATCGATCTGCCGCGCATGTTGCTGGCCTTGCGGGCAAAGCTGGCCGAAGGTGACCCGGCCTGGCAGGTGACCCCGGCAGATCATACCGAAAAACGGATATGGCAGGCCTGGTCCTGGATCATCCGCAATCGATCTGTTTACGACCTTGTCCTGCGATTGGCGGCTCTGGGACAAAAAGTGATGCCGCAGCGAAACGGTATGATTCATCGGCTGCCGCCGCCGGTCAACGGCTGGACGCAAGGGCGCGATTTAAGGCCGCTGGCCAAGGAAAGTTTTATGCGCCGCTGGAAAAAGGCTACTAGACGGAATTAATGTTTCTATTTTGAGTATTTAGCTGACAGCAATAAGTTGGTTTCAAGAGGCAGCCTCTGGCTTCTGGTTGCTGGCCGCTGGCATGAAATCAAGGCATAACCATCTGATGAGTATAGAGAGCCAAAAAGATTTTATAAACACCATCAAAAAGGCATTAGGCAAACCACAGACTGAATCGCGGGTCGATGCCGATTTGTTCGGTGGTGACATATCCGCAGAAAGCCGGGCGATATTGGAGCGTATCAAAAGTCGCAGCGCTGCGGACCGAAAAAAACTGCTCAACACGTTGATGGATGCCGCCGGCCCCATCAACCTGAAAGTAATTCCCTGTCAGGACACCGGTGCAGTGACGACGGCCATCACGGCCCTGGTTCAAGAAAAAGATCCCGAATGGGGGAACACAAAAAGTGTGGTGGCCTGGGCCCACCCGTTGATCGAACGCCTGAGCCTGCCGGCTGCTTTGGCTGAACAAAATGTGCCCTTGTTTGTCACCGAGGTGAAACAACTAACAGACAAAGACATCCGGCAGCAGGTAATCGATGCATACATTGGCGTGACTTCGGCTGATTTTTGCGTGGCCGATACGGCCACCCTGGTGATGCGGACACGGCCCGGCCATGCGCGCACCGTATCGCTGGTGCCGGCCATTCATATTGCCGTTATCGAATTCGACCAGATTATTGCCGATTTAAAAGAGCTTTATGCTTTGCTCAGATGGGACCCGCTTGAGCGCCAGGTAGGCCTAACCAATTGCCTGACATTTATATCCGGCCCCAGCAAAACCGCCGATATCGAAGCCACTATGGTGCATGGCGCGCACGGCCCCCGGGAAGTCCACCTTTTTGTGATTGCCACCCAGGATGGATTTTAAGACCCCTTCCATCACCCGAAAAAAGCGCTTATGCCGCCATCCTTTTATTGGGTTTTCCAAACCCTTTGCACCCGGTTTTACCGCGTTGACTCGAAACCTATTTATGACAAGCGGTATAAAGTTTGGTTCGTCCGAATGCGGCATCCTAACCTGTTTGAACCCGATCTTGGAAAGCATAATTGACACTTCTTTGCTTCGTAACTACCTTTTTCGCATACCTTCCAGAAATCATTGTTAAAATAAGCTGCATTAACTGCCACAGACGCGCAGAAATCATTTGACGGGCATACAATGAATTTCTTAATAAGTGATATGACGGGTTTGAACGATGGCAAAACGAACCTGAAAGCAAATTGAGTCGAAAAGGTAGTCATTTTCAACCGGTGGGTTTTTGCGCCTATCAAACCATTTAGAGGATCTCAAATTGCGAAGAGAAGAAGTGGTTAAACTCAGCTCCGGTGAAAGCGGCAGTCCAAAAGCTGTGCGGGCGCACTTTTTGCGTGTGGCAGGCCCGATCGGTCTTGTCGTTATTATGCTGGCGGCATTGCTGGCGATCACGGCCTATGCCTATTACAGTAACCGCCGGGATGCGCTGGCGTTATCGAATGAAGTGCTGGGGGCGATCGAACGGCGTATCGCCGGAGAGCTGGAGGCGTTTATCAAGCCGATCGAAGATACACTCCAGCTCACCGCCGACATTTTAGAAAATACGTCATTTGATATTCACAATCGGGATTTCCTGGAACCCCTTGCATTCAGGGTTTTGGACAATCTTTCGCAGGTCAGCAATTTCATCGTTGCTGATCCCGGAGGCAATTTTCTGATGATCGCCAGGCAGCCCGACGGAGCCCTGCACACCAAAATCATCGAGCAGTCAACAGAAGCCACCCAGGTCACCTGGATTCGACGCGATCCAGAGGGTAACGTGATCGATGAGGAAACATCCGTTGATGACAGCTATGATCCCCGTAACCGGCCCTGGTATACGGGGGCTTTAAACCGCAAAGAGCCGTACTGGTCCGATTTCTACATATTTTTTAGCAGCCAGACCCATGGGGCAACCATATCTCTGCCGATTATGGGAGAAAATGATGAGCGCCTGGGGGTATTCGGGTTGGATATCGAGTTAAAGGACATCAGCGCATTTTTAGAAACGTTGAAAATCGGCGATAGCGGCGAGGCCATTATTGTCGATGAAGAAGGCTATATCGTCGCTCATCCGGAAATCAAAAAAATGGTGAAAAAGGAAGGCGATCTATACAAACCGATCCTGGTGGAAGAACTGGGAAATCCGGTGTTAAACCGCGCGTATAATCGTTTTCGTATCGAGGGCCACGGGCACCGGGATCTGATCGTTGACGGTCAGCGTTATCTCAGCACCGCCTTTCTGATGCCCCAAAAAACAGGGCTCGATCTATCGGTATTTGTTTTTGTCCCGGAGGAAGACTTTGTCGGTTTTGTGGCGCACAACAACCGCAATATTATCCTGATGTCCGTCGGCATTGTGGTCCTGGCAGCCATTATGGCCGGTTTGCTGGTTTTTCAGGGGCTGGGGGCGGAACGCAATGCCCGGCAGGTGCTCGATCGCCAGCATCAACTCGAGGCCCAGAGTCGGGCCTTTTCCGAGCTCTCATCCGGGGCGGCCATGTTTGATGCCGGGGATACCGAGTCCTTCGGTCAGCTAACCGAGATTGTTACCGGTGCCATCAATTTAAGACGCAGCAGCCTGTGGAATTTTGAAGATGGCGGCCAATTATTGAAGTGTATCGACAGTTACGATCGCGAAAGCTACGGCCATACGCAGGGGACCGTGCTTGCCCGGGCGGACTTTTCTCCGTTGTTCGATCTGTTACAGAACGGCGAAGAGATCAACGCCATTGATGCGGAAACGGACACCCGCCTGGCCGAGCTGTATCGGGTGTATCTGCAACCGCTGGGCTGTGAATCATTGCTGGCGGTACCGATTCGTTATCACGGTCAGACGGTCGGGGCCCTGTGGTTCGAGCACGATCAACAGCGCGACAGCTGGTCGAGCGAAGAAATCTCCTTTGCGCATGCCATTGCCGACATGCTGGCGCTACGGTTGTCAGTGGATCCAGAATGCATCCGTGCTTTTACTCAAACGGAAGAAGATACCGAAACTGCTGAGCCGCCTGGTGCCCTATCGCCGGAATCGGCTTCGGTTGCCGGGGACATTCGAGCCGAGGGCCATCCGATTGCATCCGATACCGCCCATCAACGGTCGAGCCCTCATTCGACAGGCAGAAAAGCGCGCATCACCTCGTTTTTGGATCGTCTAAAAGCCGGAGGTATCGATCCCGATCAAAGCGCTGCGGACATTTTTCCAGAGATGACGGTCCTGGTTCTGCAATTTACCGACACCATATCCCTTGCCGGGCGTATGACGGACACCGAATCAACAACGACAGTTGATCAAATGGTCGGTCGCCTGGAGGATCTGGTCACAGCCCAAGGCATCGATTACATGAAGGTGATGGGGGAGGAAATCGTCTGTGCGGCGGGATTCGAAGCTGGATCTAAAGACCATGCCGTTCTGATCGCTGACCTGGCACTCGGGATTCAGAATCACTGTGCCGGCCTGTTTGCATCACTCAACACAGGCATGGAATTCCGGGTCGGAATCGACACCGGGGCCGTTTTGGGCAGTTCGGTGGGTCGTAAAGCAAAAACATATAATATTTGGGGCGAGTCGGTTCGTTTTGCATCCAAGATGGCTGATTCCGGAATAGCCGGTGGCATTCAGGTTTCAGAAGCCACCTATCGTCGTTTGCGCGCCCATTACCTGTTTAAGCTGCGCGGCCGCTATTATTTGCCCAATATTGGTGAAACCTCAACCTATCTACTGACAGGACGAATATGAACGACGACGGCATTATATCAGGCGTAAGCGGTCCATCGCCGGCAGGATCGATGCCCAAACGCTTGCTTGCAACCATCGGAAAATGGACGATTGGCTTCTGGCAATGGCCGGTTCTATTTATCAGCGATGCCGTGGCCGTCATCCGGCAAAGCTTTCGCCCGATCACCTGGCGACGGTCGCTCCGCGCCGAGTTTTTGCGACAGTGTTATCAGGTGGGCGCCCAGGCATTGCCCTTTATTCTGGTTGCTGGCGTTTTTGTGGGATTTGGCCTGGTCGCCCAGGCTTATCACTGGTTAACCGTCTTCGGCAGCACCAAATTGTTCGGCGGATTTCTGTCGGCGATACTGGTGCGTGAAATTGCGCCGGTGCTGGTAGGTCTGATTGTGATCGGGCGCAGCGGATCAACCCTGCTGGTCGAATTGGGTACCATGAAGACCGAGGGCCAGGTCCGCATGCTGGATGCCCAGGGCGTCGATCCATTCCTGTATCTGGTGGTGCCGAGGGTGCTGGCATTCAGCATTTGCATGTTTTCGTTGACAACGGCTTTTGTGGCCGTAGCCCTGTTGGCGGGCTTTTTTTCAGGAGTGCTGATCGGCATTACCCAATTCAATTTTTTCGATTTCCTCAACCGCGCGATCGGCTCAATGGGTTGGCAAACATATGTATTGTTTAGCTTAAAGACCGTTACCGTTGGCTTTGCTATTGCGCTGATATCATGCAGGACGGCGCTGTCGCTAACCGGCGTCTCGGCCAACGTACTGGATATTATGCCGCGCGGTTTTGCCCTATCGGCGTTAGCGACGTTGATCATTTCGATTGCGCTGACAATATTATTTTAGCAATGGGTAAAATATAATGACAGCAGTGGTTAAACGGCAGCGAGTGATACTCCAATTCGATGATACCGTTTTCACAGACACATCCGGGGCTGTC
This sequence comes from Desulfobacterales bacterium, assembly GCA_050122795.1. Taxonomy (GTDB): domain Bacteria; phylum Desulfobacterota; class Desulfobacteria; order Desulfobacterales; family JAHEIW01; genus JAHEIW01. The sequence goes on along the minus strand of JASFIG010000050.1, from coordinate 1,058 downwards.
GCTCGGTCCGATGAAGTCAGCCTGAGTGCCTGCGCCGGGGATCTGATTCTGATCCGTCTGGCCCGTCTGGAGCAAACAATCGGTCTGGCAGATGCGTGCGCCGGAATCCTCAAGCCAAGCCGCGGCGCCGTCCGTTTTCTGGGACGAAACTGGCCGGAACTGCCGCCGGACCAGGCCAATGCCCTGCGGGGCCGGATCGGCCGTGTTTTTAAGACCGGAAATTGGGTTAACCACCTATCGGTCATGGATAATATATTGCTTCTCCAGCGGCACCATACCCGCCGATCTGTCCACCGGCTGTGCGACGAGGCCGGGCAGCTGTCACAAAAATTTGGCCTTCCCGGGCTCCCCGTTGGGCTGCCCGGGGATTATACAGCAGCCGACCTGAAGCGCGCGGCCTGTGTGCGGGCATTTCTGGGTCGGCCCTTGCTGATCCTGCTGGAAGAACCCACAAGCGGAATCTTCCTTGAAGTGATATCCGCATTAATGGGTGCCATACGGGATGCGCGTGACCGCGGGGCCGCCGTCATCTGGCTGACACAAAAAGGTTTAATATGGCATGATCAAACCCTGCCGGTAACCCAGCGCTTTCGACTGATCGCCGGGAAGTTAATGGAGGTGACACCGTGAATGAGATGCTGCCGCAGCCGAAATTTCGCTACACCAATGAAACGGTCGGGTTGTTTGTGCTGATCACCTTGATGATTTTTGTCGCCGGATTGATTTATTCCGGTCAGATTCGAAAATGGTTTAACCCCGGTGAAACGCTCAAGGTGGTGTTGCCCGATGAAGGCCTTTTCGGGCTGGCGGCCGGATCGAACGTTGAAATTCTGGGTACCAAAGCCGGTGAAGTCCGTGATATCGTCATCAATCCCGACGAGAAGATACATGCGAATATACGCATTGACAGCGACATGGCGGTATTTGTTCGCAGCGATTCAAAAGCATTCATCCGCAAAACATTTGGTATTGCCGGTGATGCCTATCTTGAAATCAGCCGGGGCAAAGGCGCCCCGCTTGACTGGGAATTTGCCGTTCTTACCGTCGAGTCCGATCGC
>JASFIG010000049.1:0-17388 GCA_050122795.1 Desulfobacterales bacterium | reverse complement strand
TCAACCGGATGGTGTTGGTGTCCAGCCGCAATTCAGCAAAATACCGAATACGGGTAAAGCCCATTTGTTTCAGAAAACTTTTGGCGCCCGTATTGGATTCCAGCACGCTGACCTGGGCGGATTGAATACCCGATGCCCTGATGCTTTGCAGGCCTTTGATCATTAGTTTTGTTGCGATACCCTTGCGGCGGTGCTGTGGATGCACGCATCCGGCGATTAGAGCGCGCCCGATTTCAAACTCGCGGTTAACGGCCAGACAGCCGACCAGAACCCAGTTCGAATCGGCAACCCATAAATCGGTTTGGGGCTTGAATCTGGGGTGCCCCAGATCGTCTCTCAGGCTGCGGGCGGATGCGAAACGGCTCGCAGGGCCCAATTGTCCAGACTCGACCTTGAGCGTTACGTATCTGTCAAAATCATCATCGGAATAGTTGCGAATTATGATACTACCATCTGACATATTATAAGCGCACCATCTTATTACCTTGTTGCAGGGATCAGGGTTACTCTTGCTAAAACTAAAAACAGCTTTAAATTAATTTTAATCTTTAAAATAATCTCTAAAATTCATATCGCAATTGAACGGGATCCCGAAGTTGACTTCATTGGATCGAGATATCAGATGTGGAGGTATAACGTGACAGAACCAGCAGATGTTGTCGTCGTATCACCCCACCCGGACGATGCTGAATTCGGGGTTGCCGGAACGGTCGCCCGCTGGACACAGCAAGACAAGCAGGTGGTCTATGTGGTGTGCACCAACGGAAATAAGGGCAGCAGTGATCCGGACATGACGCCGGATGCCCTGGCCGAAATCCGGCAAAACGAGCAGCGGGCCGCTGCTGAAATTCTGGGCGTGCGGGAGGTTGTTTTTCTGGGAAATCCGGACCAGGGGCTTGAAGACACACCGGAATTCAGGAAACAAATTGTGCGCATGATCCGTCTGTACCGGCCGCATACGGTTGTGACCGCCGATCCTTATCGCCGCTATATCTGGCACCGGGACCATCGCATTGCCGGCCAGGTGACCATCGATGCGGTTTTCCCCTATGCCCGCGATCATCTGGCATACCCGGAATTGCTTGAAGAGAGTTTGCAGCCCCACAAAGTCAAGGAAATGCTTTTCTGGGCGTCAGAAGATATCAACTATGTATCCAACATCACCGACACATTTGATCTTAAGCTGCAAGCTTTACGGTGTCATAAAAGCCAGGTCCAGTCGATGAAGGTTTCGGATCTTGAAAAATGGCTGCGACAGCGCTGCAGCGATCTGGCGGAAGGTGAGGATTTTGACCTGGCCGAAGCCTTTCACCGCGAAGAGATTACTTGGTAATTTCAGATTACAGAGGACAGAAGACAGAGGACAGACGAAAAATATTATAAAGCACAGTTGTGTTTGCAGTCCTACAAATTTTTCGGGGTAGCTAAATCTTTGGGGATGTTGGAAATATCAGTTTTTAGCGCCGCAATGACGGTTGTAATTATGGAAAGTATTTGCACTTCAACTATGATGACATAATGGGCGCTGAAAATATTTTATTGTGGTTTCTCTTCCTTGTCTTGGTCAAACGAAAAATATATTACAATAGCAGCAATGATTGCATAAAGGGCCATTCCAACGAACATAAGCAAGCTACCGTCCAGTGTATAGGTGCCTCCAGCCCCTGCCGGCATTCGATCCATCTTGTCTGCTATCGAGGTCATTTCGCAATTTGTCAGGCTATCAACTCGGGATAGCGTTTCTGTGGGATTGATTCCATATGCCTGCATTCGTGCCATCACGTCCGCCCTTCCGAGAAAGGCTTTTACTCGCGCCCGGGCCGAAAGCTGTTCAGAATCCTGATTAATTGCGTATTGAGTGTCTATCATAACGGCTAGTGCCGGGGATGACGAAAAGTATAAAAAAAATGTTGAAATTAAAATGATTAAGCCAATCGATTTTCTGTACCGAAATATCTTTTTCATATATTCCCTTCTTTTAATCATGAACTTTCATTCCAGTTTGATAAGTAAAACGATACTGTCAGAAATCCCGAAACAGGTCAATTTTTTATGTTGAGATGAGCGACAAATCCGCAAAATTCCAGATACCGTAATCTGATACTACAAATCTTTAGGGTCTTTCAATTTAGCATAGATGTTGGAGAGACCAGCAACTCATATTTATGGTGCCGATCTATATTTTGGCAGTTGATCACGACTTTGACCAAGTTACATCGCCGCAAAGGTTCGGGTCGTGCTGTCTGGCGGCAAAGGCCTCAAAGGCGTGCTTTTCTTTTCCTAAAATCGTGTCATCGCCGTGCCCCGGAAACACGCGGGTATCGTCGGGCAGGACAAAGATTTTTTGCCGCAAAGATGTGACAATTTGTTTGAAGTCGGAAGGCGAGCCGGTTTTGCCCGGTCCGTCCGGAAACAGGGTGTCACCGGATATCAAATAGCCTTCGGTATAGAAACACAGGCTGCCAGGGGTATGTCCCGGTGTATGCAGAACGGCAATGCAGATGTTGCCAAATGCTATTTCCTGTCCGTCAGCCAGCAACGTATCGGACGGAATCGGCAGCCTGTCGGCATCGGCCGCATGAGCAGCAATTGGAATATTCAAAGCGGATTTCAAATTCGCCAGAGCACCGGTATGATCCATGTGATTGTGGGTCATCAGAATATATTTCGGATTGGTGGGCTTTAATCGATCACATATTTTGGGCGCATCGCCAGGGGCATCGATCACAACGCTGTCGTTTGTGTTTAAACAACGCACAATATATGAATTGGTGCCAAAGGGACCCAGTTCAAAGCGTTCAATCTGGATCGTCGCTGATTTTACTACGGTAGCCACGAATTCCTCCTGTGAGTATGTTATAAAATCTGCCCGGGTCGATTTTCTGCGGCGTTGCTGAATAAAAAAAGGGCTGACTGCCATTGAATAGCCATGGCACTGTCGCCCTTTTTAGCGACAATGGCCCGGAATTATTTTATCCGCTGCAGGGTTGAAATCAATCTTTGCCCGCTTTCCGGAGGCGTGACTGTGCCGGCTAAAATGATTTTCGGATTGCCGGTGGTCTCGTAAAAGGTTTTATTGAGATCTTCTTTGCTGGCCAGCCCGGCGCCTTCAAGGGAAACCCCGATAAAAGCGCCTTTGGACCTGGAATAAGAGTAAATGCCGCCTTTAAGGGTAATTTCGCTGGCGGCAGATGCCTGGGCGCCGACCGGACCGGCGGCCACCGCGACATCCGCACCGAGTTTAAACTTTGAGCTTAAAAAGAAGTTCATGGCTTCTTCACCCATGACAACCAGTATCAGATCGACCGATTGCCCGCCGAACTGGATACCCAGGCTGCCGGCACCAATACTGATAAAAGCCGGACCGCTCCATTGCCCGTTCTGGTGCCTGAGAACCACGCCTTTGCCATAAGAGCCACCGATAAAAAAGGCGCCTTTTAGCATACCGGGGAAAATGGCCAAACCCGAACACTGCCGGATCAAATCGCGCGGCAGTTCTTCGTCCGAATAGCGCTTCAGCAGCAATTCCTCCACAACGATGCGCGATTTGTCCACAATCAGATGGGGCACATTTTCTTCAGCGGCGAAGGTTGCGGGCAATGCGGCCGCCTGGATGATCGCTAAAACCATCAGGATAAAAAGTGTTTTTTTCATACCGCTCATCTTTTTGCTAAGGTTGATAGTGTGATTTTGAATCTAAAACCGAATGGGGTTCGCCGCTCTTAGCGCACCAGCCGTTTTACATTCGGAACATCCAGATTCGAGGCCTCGATCTGCCAGTTGCCTCTGGCATCCTGCCGGCCCTTGAGCAATCCCTGCTGCAGCCACTGTCTGACACCATTCTCGGTGAGATATGTCATGTCGGCAAATTGAGAAACTGAAAAAGACTTTAGTGCTTTTGGGGATGGCGCTGCTGCCGGTTTTTTAGGCGCCGCTGCTTTTGTCGGTGCAGCTGTGGCTCTTTTTGGTGGGGCGGCAGCTTTTTTTGCCGGCGTCGCGGCCTTTTTTTTCGGTGCTGCAGCCTTTTTTTTCGGGGCAGCTGCCTTTTTTGCCGGCGCTTTGGCTTTTTTGGGTCTGGCGGTTACTTTTTTCGCCTTGGCAGCCGCTTTTGTCTTGGGTTTTTTGGAAGGTTTCTTTTGCTCTTTTTTTGCCATCTTAGATTGATCCTCCTCCGTAAGATTTAGTTCAATGCGCTTCTTCAATTGGTCATCAGAAACGGACCGACACCTGAAATAACAGTCACATTCTATTTTTTAGATGTCAAGGAGAAAATAATAGGCGCTTATTTGTCATTATTACAAGTGATTATGAGTTGAACGCAATTCATTTGATTCCATTGCACGCTGGACCGCCAGCATGGTAACATCATCGCCGCGGGCAGCCTGATCAATAAATTCGAACAAATTGGTTTTAACGCGCTCAATGGTTTCAGAAGCCGATTTAAAAGGCTGGGTCAGCAAAGACTGCAAACGATCCCGGGTATACGCTTCCCCTTCCGGAGAGCGTGCGTCGGTCACGCCGTCGGTGTAACCGACCAGAAGATCACCCGGTTCCAGCTGAACATCTTGAGCTTTGAACGTGATGTCCGGCATCAGGCCCACCGCCGGTCCGGTGGGTTTTAAGCGGTCTTTGATCCGACCGTCGTTGATGATGTAAAGCGGTTCATGCCCGCCGTTAATATAGCAGAGAATGCCGGTAGCGGGGTTCAACACACCGAAAAACAGGGTGGCGAACATACATTCCCGGCCATGCATATGCGCAATGTAATTATTGGTGGATGAAACGGCCTCCAGGCGGGATATAGGGTCATTTGTCGACGGCCAGGCCGTATCGCTGCTGGTGGGGGTTGATTGGATTTGTACCGGATCCGGCCCGCTGCAGTGGATGGCCTGCTCGGCAAATACCCTTATGAGACTTCGGAACAGCGCCATGTATAAAGCCGAACCGACACCCTTGTCGCACACATCGGCTATCACCAACCCCACATTTCCATCCGGCAGCATGAATACATCATAAAAATCACCGCTCACCTGGCCGGCCGGGTAAAAACAGGTGGCGATTTCCCAGTCGGGCAATTTTGGAATTTGACTGGGTAAAAATTCACGTTGGATTTCACGGCCTTTTTCCAGTTCAAACTCAATTTTTTTGACACTTTCCCATTCCCGCAGTCCTTCAACCATTTTATTAAAGTTGGTCGACAGCTCGCCGATTTCATCACCAGACTTGACCGGCGCCAGCTGGGTCAAATCCCCTCTGGCGACATGGGTGGATATCGCTGACAGGTTTTCGATCGGCCGGGCAATCTTGCGCGCAAAGTAATACCCCAGAAAACGCGACAGGCACAGGGCGATAAAAAAAATCAGAATAATCCATTTTGCTTCTTTTTTCATCAGGCCCACAAAATTTTCACTGTTGATGCCGATTTTAAGAAAATAGGTATTGCGGTCATTATCTTTGGTGATATTGACAAACAAGGCATGTTCATCGGCCGACCGTGCCATCAAGCCGGGCTTTACGAAATGCCGTTCGAGGTTGCGATCCAGCTTCTCTGAGAATGCGCTTTGCGCCGGATTGAGATGCAGCACCTTATCCGCATCAAAAAATAATCGATACCATATGGTATCACCGGCCTCCCTGGCATAGATGGCAATATCGGAAACAGCATAAAAACTGGAGGAGATATTGGCCAGTATCTGAAACAGCTGATTTAGTTCCGGCTTGGGTTTGCCGAGCCCCTTCCAGATAAAGTCCGGTATTTGTGCCGAATCCATTAAGGAAAACTGATGGTTGATAAGCTGGCTGGTGGAACGAATAAAATGCTTGCGGGTACCGCCTACGTAGAGCATGGTGGTGATAAAAAAGATCACCAGGCCGAAAATAAAAAAATAAAAGGTAATCCGCCTGGCCATCGAAGGTTTCCAGAAACGACAATACGATTTAAAATGCTCTGCGGGTTTCATCGAAAATGTCCTTGTATGGGTTAAGCCCGTTACCCGTTTTCATCATAAATAAAATGAAATTCATGTTTTAACAGGCTCAACGGGTGATACCGTTACACGGGGACCTTTTGCTGGCGCAACCGGCCAACTTAAATTTGTTTGCTAAAATGCATATAACACACTCGGCATTTTATGGTAAATGAGTTTGCCTGAAAAAGATATGAAAAAATTGTAGCGAATTGTATCAGAAGTAAATGGGGATCAAGCTTAGGGGTGAATGGTGAATGCGGGGAGCGGGCGGGTGCGGACGCGTCCTGTTGCGGTCCGCCATACCTTCTGTAGAGATGAAGCCCCAATCCACCGTCATTGTCACACCGCTGGGGCGAACAGGACGTTCGCTGCCGACCGCATCGAAGCTGTTAAAAACAACCTTTCGCCCGCCAGCGGTGGGTCCGATGGGGGTGTACAGATACAGCTGCTATCTTCTGCGGCCTAACAAGCTACCCAGCAAACCGCCCAGAAGGCCCCCGCCTCCCGATCGGGAACGTCCGGTTGAGCCCTGCAGAAACATTTCGGCCACATCATCCAGGATACTGCCATCTCCGTCGCGATCCAGTATCGAAGCGATACCCGCCGATCCGGCGCCGCTCTGGTCCCGGGTTTTGGTTAAAAATCCCAATATGATCGGCGCCAGCATGGGAATGATTTTCATGGCGGTGTTGCCATCTAAATTAAACTGTTTTGAGAGCGCGTTGGTCGCCTGTAGCCCCGAATCACCCAATAAGCCCCCCAGACGTGGATCAGCATTTTGGTTTTGAACCTGGGCTGAAAAAAAATCACCGATGTTATCCAGCACATCGGCGCTGCCATACTTATTTAAAATATGGTCGACGCGTTCCTGGCCCCCGAAGTTATCTTTTTGGCGCTTTAAACCGCCCAGGATCATCGGTCCAAGCTGCGGCAGCATTTGTTCAACCGTATTTCTTTGTATTCCCAGGTTTGCCGAAAGTTGATCGGACACCTCCGGGCCTAAAGATTGTAAAAATTCGTCCATTATACCGGCCATTTTAGATTTCTCCCTCAACAAATCGGGGTTAAGGAATGTGAATTTTAGCGTTCACATTCCCCTGCACCCTTCCTTTAAGAAATTTTTGGAATCCGCACGGTTTGACCCGGATAAATAAGATCGGGGTCTTTGATCACTTCTCGATTGGCTTCGAAAATAACCGGATATTTCATCGCATCGCCGTAATATTGTTTGGCGATTTTCGAAAGACTGTCGCCTTTCTGGATGACATAAAATTCGGTTTCCTCCTCGGCCGGCGGGGCGGTGAAGTTTTCATCATTGACCTTTTCAACGCCCTTGACATTGCCGGCCAGCAACACGGCCTTTTCGCGGGTGGCACACGTATCGCAGCTTCCCTCCAAAGTGACCGCTCCGTCATCAAAGGCGACGTTGAGGTCTGTGATCTGAGTCGGGAACTCTTTGGTCAGCATCTCCTTGACCTCTTCGGCTTCGTCGCCGCCTTTAAACAGATCCATGCCGATGTTTTTAATAAATGAAAATAATCCCATGATAAAGCCTCCTTTTTGCAAACATGTGTTGTGGGTTAGAAAAGATGAAAATTACCGGTTCTCCAAATCAAAAGGCGTGCCATCCGGACTTACAGGTGGCGATAAAGCCGTACCGGCAGTTCAACTGAGAGGTTAAGCCCTTGATTGTGCGTTGTTTATTTGCCCGGAGCACACAAGAGTCAGGTTAAGTTAAACCCAACATTTTTACGAAAAGTGATGGACGTATGGGTGGAATGGCGCAGATCCGATTCAGCAAGGTGGTATTTCCCCCAGTTAACCATACGGCCCGGCTCGGATTACGACAATCCGCTCTTCTTTTCTAAGCATCTTTTTGCGGTTTTGCAAGAAGGCTCAATTTTCTTTTGTGAATTGGGTCTTTACAAATTTTCAGGCTGTGACATATTGAGCGCAGACGATACAGTTTACATCCGGCAAAAGTATCAGACAGGAAGTTTATAGATACGCATGCATTGAAACAGGGGCCATCGCAGGGAGATCGTCATGTCCGAGCATTTAAAACGCAATCGATTCATCCCCTTTCGCAAAGCAGATGTGATTGATATGTGCGTCAATGAATCAAAGCTGTCGCGGGATGACATCGAGGCCTTCAGAGACCTTTGTCAAATTCTTGAAGCGATCTTCCATTTTGAATTTCACGGCCATCTTGAGAAATTAAAAACCTGCTATGCCCCCTTTAACCCGGATGCGGATACCCGCGGGGTCGTAAATTATACTGCCGCGGAAAAAGCGGCTCTGCAAAAACAGCTGGTTGCTGAAATGACCGCGGTCCTGACAGCGGCCAATTTCGAGAAAATCACGGCCCAGGATCTCAAACAGGCGCTGGCTGAAGAGTCCATATTTCAGATCCGTCTGGAGGTGGATTTTGAAGATTTCGAAGATGTGATTTTTTTTCGAAGGGGTGAGAGCACCAAAGAAGAAACCCTTGTCAAATTCTTCGGCCTGTGGAAGAAATCCTTTCAATTTACCAATTACGATCGGGTCGCTGTTTATATCAAATTCAAAGAAGCAGACTATTTTGAGCAGCAAAAACGCAAACACCTTTATTTTGAACCCGGCTCAACGGTCATCAAGCTGTTTCATAATGTACCCAAGGCCGATCTGGAAATGCTGTTTCCCAACAGCAAGGTCCGCATGAAGACCATTGACAAGATTATCATCGGCGTTCCGGCGGCGGTCAGCGGAATCGTTGTTTTAGTGACCAAGCTGGGCGCATCATTGCTATTGGTGGGATCGGTGATTTCGTTTTGGCTGGGATTTAAAGATGAAGAAGTCCAGATAAAGCAGCAGCATCTTATTGCTTTGGGGGCCGGTCTGGGCACGCTCGGCGGCTTTCTGTTCAGGCAGATCAACAAATACAAGAATCGCAAAATAAAATTTATGAAGGCCCTGGCGGATAATCTGTATTTCAAGAATCTTGACAACAACGCCGGTGTATTTTACCACTTGATTGATGCAGCCGAAGAAGAAGAATTCAAAGAGGCGGTGCTGGCCTACTATTTTTTGCTGACCGCAGACGAGCCCCTGACCAAACCGATGCTCGATCAGCGCATTGAAAACTGGCTGTCCGATCGATGGGACTGTCGGATTGACTTTGAGATCGGAGATGCGATCCAGAAACTGCAACGCTTAAAATTAATTGCAGCTGAAAACGATGACCTGCATAGTGTTCCGCTTGACAGCGCCAAACAGCAGCTGGATACCATCTGGGACAACTATTTTACGTATAACCGAATAAATTTAAGTTAAAAGTGAACTAAAATGTCTAAAGTGCCTAAAGTTAAGGCGTCGCTTTGCTCCATCATTCAAATAAAATGGATAGAATTCCTCAACTTTAGTCACTTCCAACTTTAGCTCACTTTAGTCACTTTTTATTAATACTCTCAACACCATTTGGGAGGGTCACCATGAGCGAATATGAAAAACTCGGCGCGTTTTACCTGGGCAAAACATATGACATGCCGTCCCGAAAACGCCTGGATGATCTCTTATTGTACGATTCAAAAGACCTGACGACCCACGGGGTGATCATCGGCATGACCGGCAGCGGCAAGACCGGGCTGGGCATCGCGCTTCTGGAAGAGGCTCTGATCGATAACATACCGATTATCGCCATCGACCCCAAGGGCGATTTGACCAACCTGATGCTCAATTTTCCGCAGCTGCGTGCGGAGGATTTCCAGCCGTGGGTAAACGAGCAGGACGCGCTGAATGCCGGTCTAACACCGGCCCAATTTGCAGCCAAACAGGCCGAGCTGTGGCGCAAAGGAATAGGCGGCTGGGAGCAGTCGCCTGAACGCATCGCCCGTTTACGGTCAGCCGCCGATGTGGCTGTTTATACACCGGGCAGCAGCGCCGGTTTGCCGGTAAGCGTGCTGCGAGGCTTTTCCCCGCCGCCACCTGCTATTGCGCAGGATCTGGATCTGCTGCGCGAGCGCATCCAGACCACCGCTACCAGTCTGCTGGCATTGCTGGATATCGAAGCCGACCCGATCACCAGCCGCGAGCATATTCTGATTTCCAATATTCTTGAGAGCGCCTGGGCAGCCGGCCGCGCCCTGGATCTGGCCGGATTGATCCGTGCCATTCAGGCCCCCGGGTTTGAGCGTATCGGTGTAATGGACCTGGATTCGTTTTATCCGGCCAAAGATCGATTTCAGCTGGCCATGCGCTTGAATAACCTGCTGGCGGCACCCGGTTTTGAGGCCTGGCTTGAAGGCGACCCCTTGAATATCAACCGCTTGCTCTTTAGCGACAGCGGCAAGCCCAAAGCATCGATTTTTACCATCAGCCACCTTTCAGATGCCGAGCGCATGTTCTTTGTCTCTGTGTTGCTCAATGAAATACTTGCCTGGATGCGCACCCAGGCCGGCACCTCCAGCCTGCGCGCGATCCTGTATATGGATGAAATTTTTGGCTATTTTCCGCCGGTAAAAAACCCGCCCTCAAAAGCACCGCTATTAACGATGTTGAAGCAGGCCAGGGCCTTCGGCCTGGGGGTGGTGCTTTCCACCCAGAACCCGGTGGACCTGGATTACAAGGGATTATCGAACACCGGATCCTGGTTTATCGGTCGCCTGCAGACCGAGCGCGACAAAGAACGCGTGCTGGAGGGACTCGAAGGGGCGGCAGCCGGAACCGGCTTTGACCGCAGCCGCATGGAAGAGATCCTGGCCGGGCTGGGCAAGCGTGTATTTTTGCTCAATAACGTCAATGAAAACGCGCCGGTGACCTTTGAGACGCGCTGGGTGCTTTCGTATCTACGCGGCCCCATGACCCGCGAACAAATCAAAATTTTGATGGCTGACAAAAAATCACAGCAGAAACCGGTGGCGGCGTCGGTGCAAACAGCGGCTGCCGCTTTACCGGCCACACCTGGTGTTCAATCCGCAGGCGTGCAAGCGCCTTCAGCCGTTTCAGAGCCTCCGGTGGTTGCCCCCGAAATCAACATGATGTACTTGGCCGCATCCGGCGCCGGCCAGGGGCTGATGTATTATCCGGCAGTGGCCGGCTGGCTGGATGTGCACTATTCCTCAGCACGATATAAAGTCGACACGACGGAAAAATTGGCCCTATCGGCCATGCTCGAAGACGGGCCCGTGCCCCTGGACTGGGACCAGGCCGAAGAGATTACGCTGGCGCCGGATGAGATTCAAGCTTCTCCTTTGCCCGGCGCAAGCTTTGCCGATTTGCCGTCTATAGCTCAAAAGGCCAAATCATACAGCAAGTGGAACAAAGATCTTTTACGCTGGGTTCGACAAAACCGCTCGCTGATCCTCTATCGCTCAAAGCAGTTTAAATTAACCAGCCATCCGTCCGAATCCAAAAGCGAATTTCTCTCCCGGCTCAACCAGGCTGCGCGCGAAAAGCGTGATCTGGAAGTCGAAAAGTTGCGCCGCAAATACAGCTCCAAATTCAACACACTGCAGAAACGCTTGATGCGAGCTGAACAAGCGCTGCAACGCGAACAGGAGCAGGCCAAATCCAAAAAAATGGAAACCATGGTTTCTTTCGGCACTGCCATCCTGGGCGCTTTCCTGGGCCGCAAAGCGGTCAGTACCCGTTCGGCCACGCGGTTCGGCACAGCTGTAAAGTCTGCCGGCCGCATGCGCAAAGAAAGCATGGATGTCGCCCGGGCAAAGGAGAGCGCCGAAGCAGTCAAGCAGGAAATGGCCGAGCTCGACCGGCTATTGCAAAGCGATATCGACAGCCTGGAAGCCAGTTATGATCCGGCCGCCGAACAGCTGGACGAGGTCATGGTCAAACCGAAAAGCACTGATATTACGCTGGAGGCATTCGGTCTGGCATGGATGCCCTATCGCAAAGGATCCGACGGCAGGTTAGCTCCTGATTGGCAATAGTTTATAACCACACGTGAAGACGTAAAGACGCAAAACGAGCATTTGTTAAAATATTGATGCTCTGTGCTCTTCGTGGCCTTCGTGGTTTCACGGGCCTTTGGTTTTCGAGCAACTTCCTTGCAAAATATCCCCTTTGAATATATGCCTTAGCTTCTTTTTGCTTTATTCAACCGATTATTTCTTTTCCTTTTGCTGGTAAAAGAGGAAGAATGCACGATCGCACTCATCACAGCAAACGAAACAGACCTTACCGGCAGGTCCTGCGGGTCAGTTTGCCGCTGGTGATCAGTATGTCTTCGACCATGATCATGGAGTTTACCGACCGGGTTTTTCTGGCCAATTATTCCCTGAATGCCATCGCCGCCGCGCTGCCGGCCGGCATCGCCGCGTTTCTATTCATATCCATTTTTTTAGGCACCGCCCAGTATCTCAATGTCTTTGTGGCCCAGTATGTCGGATCAGGACAGTCGCAGCGCGTCGGCGCGGCGCTGTGGCAGGGAAATTACTTTGCGCTTGTTTCTGCAGCGGCTATGGTCGGTCTGAGTTTTCTGGCAGAGCCGCTTTTTGCGCTTGGCGGCCACCCGGTTGAGGTACAGGTGCTCGAGGCGGTGTACTTCAAGGTTCTGTGTCTGGGCTCGGGAATATTTATATTTGGAACCGCCCTGTCGTGTTTTTTTAGCGGACGGGGCCAAACTCGGCTGGTGATGATCATCACGATGATTGGCACCGTTTTCAACATTCCCCTGGACTATGCCCTGATCAACGGTATCTGGATTTTTCCGGAATGGGGGATCTTTGGTGCCGCTATTGCCACCGTCATGTCCTGGCTGCTGGTGACCCTTATCTTTACATTTCTCGTGTTTACCAAAAAGAACGATCGCACCTTTAAGGTCTTGAGCCACCGTGCCTTTGAGGCCGATCTTTTCGGGCGCCTCATGCGCTACGGCATCCCCAGTGCCATTCAGTTCAGTCTGGATATTTTTGCTTTTACTTTTTTTATTTTCATGGTGGGGCGTATCGGCAAGCTTGAGCTGGCGACAACCAATGTGGTCCTTTCGATCAATTCTCTGGCCTTTATGCCCCTGATGGGCTTTTCGCTGGGCACCAGCACGCTGGTCGGTCAGGCTCTGGGCCGCAATCGCATCCGGGAGGCCGTTGCGGCTGCCAGAGCGACTATCCATATCGTGCTGGTCTATATTGCGCTGTTGTTTATTCTTTTTCTGGTCTTCCCCGGGCCGTTGCTGGAAATATTCCGGCCGCAGGATACGTCAGCTGTTCATTTTGACGGCATCCGCCAAATTGGAACGACGTTGCTGCGATTTGTATCTGCCTATATATTTTTCGACGCCCTTTATATGGTCTGTATCGGCGTGCTCAAAGGCGCCGGTGATACACGCTTTATCATGTTAAGTATCGGCATTCTCTCACTGGCGGTCATGATCCTGCCCTTATATATCGGTGTGCACATTTTCGGTGCCGGGCTTTACTATGCCTGGAGCTGTGCGACCGGCTTTGTTTTCTCTTTATTTGTCACGTCCTACTGGCGCTATCGCCAGGGCCGCTGGAAACACGTGCGCGTCATCGAACAACCCGTCCAATCATAAAGCAACCCACCTTTTACGATAGACGGTACAAATTATTGATGTATTCCACTGCAAAATCTTTCGCCATACCTCTGTCGGGCATGGTGTTTAGCATGGCATACATGGCGGCCTGCTCCGAGAGATCGTTGCTGTCTGCCCGGGGAACTTCAGGGAGAACGCGCTGCAAATCATCGAGGAATCTGTCGGCCACCGCTAAATGAACCGGTGAGACCGTCATATGGAGGCTGGGCGGCAATTGTTGCGATTCGATGTGCCAGCCGCATGTTGCCATTTTGCTCGCAAGCTCATAAATGTTGATTTCTTTGCCTGAAAAGGCAAATACGGTGGCGTCCGGGCGGCCCAGAACATAGAGCTGCGGAATGGCATCGATGCCTGAAATGAGGGCTTCGGTGGCGGCCTTTGCCTTTTGGGCAAGCGCGACAAAACCCTCTTCGCCAAGGTAATGAAACGCCGCCCAGGCTGCTGCATGCGTGCCGCCGGAGCGACCGCCGGCCAGACAGGGTGTGGCATACACTCCGCCGGGCCAATCCGCATAGGCGAATATCTGAAATTTACGCAGCTCCCGGTTGCGGTACATGACCGCCGAAACGCCTTTAGGCGTGTAGGCGTATTTATGAATGTCGGCTGACAGTGACGATACACCCGGAATGCTGAAATCGTAAGCCGGAATGTCATAATTCAGGCGTTTCAAAAACGGCAGCACCAGCCCCCCCAGGCAGGCATCCACGTGCAGCCAGAGATTTCTCTCCTGCGCAAGCGCTGCAATTTCTTCTACAGGGTCCACCACCCCATGCGGATAGGTAACCGCGGTGGCCCCTAAAATGATAGTGTTTTTCGTGATCGCGTCCTGAAGAGCGGCCACATCGGCGCGCAGGTCGTCTCTGATCGGCGTCATGACAATTTTAATTCCCAGATAATGCGCTGCCTTATTCCAGGCCGGGTGTGCGCTCACCGGGACGACCATTTCAGGCCGCTCAATATTCGGATGCCTTTCGCGTGCCCAATCCCGGGCAGATTTGAGCGCCATGAATATGCTTTCGGTGCCTCCGGTCGTCAAATTTCCAACGGTTTCATCATCACCGCCGCTTAAACCTGCCACGATGGCAACCACTTCGGATTCCATCTTAACCAGACTCGGGAACGCGGCCGGGTTCAGCCCGTTTTCGATCAGGAAAAGGGAATGGGCTTCTGTTAGCACTTCTTCAAGATCTGTTCCGGTTTCATAGATCAAACCAAAAAGCTGGCCATCCTGCCATTTGACGTCATTCGTCTTAAATGACTTCAGGGTGTTCAATACATCTTCTCTGGCCATGCCCTTTTGGGGCAGCGAAATCTGTCCCATCTATTCCTCCGTATTATATTTTGTTGGCCACGGACCCACACAGACGAACACAAACGGTATATTTTGTCGAAAAGGTCTTTCAGCCAAATACTTCGTGTGTTTCTGTGTGTTTCTGTGTGTGTCTGTGGCTAATTTAATGCTTTGGTGGACCCCCCATTTTGAGCAAGCGGATCAGCAGCAGACCGACGGCCATCAGGCCCAAAAAAACGATCGATGTGGTCCCAACCCCCCAATTCCACCAGACCGGGGCATTGACCAGCACCAGACAGCCGCCGATGGGGATGATGGACAGAACATTCATGACGGCTATTTCGATGGCCACCGGGGTTTTGAACTCCGGGTCTACGATCCTCAGCAGCAAAAGGCCGCAGGAAACGGTTCCGGTTACTGCGCCATAGATGGCGGCTGTTCGCTCTAAATTGTAGTCCGAGAGCCTTTTACCGAGAAACAGCACGAACAGCGTCGTCAGGCAGCCGTTGATCGCAGAGATAACGGTTATGGGTAATATGTATTTCCATACGACCATCAATTGTATGGCCATGATGGTGGCGACCATCAAAAAATCAATAGACCAGCCGGTAATACGTCGCTGAATGCCGGGGTTAATCAGATGGATGTACCCTGATTTGTGAATTGCCATTCGAACCAGAACCGCAAACATAAGCCCGAGCACAAAGAAAAAGCCCCACAGGATCTTGGCGGCATCCGCGGGTAAGAACATGCCGCCATATTTTACAAACCCATAGGTTATCAGGTATACCAGACCGACGAGCGCGGCCTGAAAGGCCATGGAATCAATATTGCCGGTGTGCAGGGCAAGCCGACCGGCGCTTTGGGCTTGGCGGTTTTTGGATATGATGCCGGTCAGAACGTCGCGGGACAGGTCCTGGGTCCCGTGTGCGGCCAGCCCCTTGCGGATACCCCAGTTAACAAGCGGCACGCCCACAAAAAAGGCAAAAAAATAGCCGATGGCTGCAAACGTTAAGCCCAGGGTTGCCGCCTGGGCAAAGCCGAAACCTTCCCAGACTTTGCCGACGGACAGGGCCTGGCCCGGACCTTCCTCAAATCCCAGCGGCACCAGAAATCCAAACGTCGGAAAAAGCGCTATGCCCATAATGCCGAAAATAATCACCAGCAGACCACTGACCCCTGCCTGCAGCCCGAAGCACGAGCCCTGAACAAGCGCCATCCAGGCCGGACCCTTTATATATCCTTTGCCGCGAGAGCACCTGTTTTTATCCTTCGGGTCATAGGTCAGCCCGACTGAAATAAAAGAAATGTTAAAGAAATGGTAGGCAAATGTTTCCAGATCGAAAACGGCTATCTTGATAAGCGGGGTGTGAATGAGAATCAGGCCGATGACGCCGCCGATCAGGCAGCTGGGGAAAAGAAAACGCTGCAAAAAAGAAACCCTGGCTCTTAAAACCACACCCGCTATCAGCATACAGGCCATCCAGCCGAAAACAATCATGGACTCAAAAGGAAACGGGCTCGCCATTCTGATGCCTCGTTGCGGGGTTGATTGGGTTTTCCAAACCGGGTGCGAAGCACCCGGTTTCAGCGTCTTATTTTCAACGACAGGGGCACGTAGTGCCCCTGTCGTTTCCCCAGGCCACGCGCGATGCGGGTGGTCGTTGACTCAAAAGTCTACAGAGAATTTATCAAAATAGAAGATTGTCAAGAGGCTGTCAAATCAATAATGGGGGCATCCGCCAAACGCCTGTTTGACCGGTCGAATGCCGGATCTTATTGATTGACATTTCGATCCGAATCAAACATAAAAAAACCATTCACTGCTAACAGAAAGGAGCTCAGGGATGAAAAGGTCATTATCTTTTTTATGCTGCTTGGCACTGGTCCTGTGTGCGGTTGGTGCGCAGGCCGAAGTCAAAAACCCGGACAGTTTTGTGCTGGCCGACTACCGGACGGTCCAGACCATCGACCCGGCCGCATCCTATGATGTTGCCGGATCCATGCGGATCTGGAATATGTATGAAACCTTGATCTTCTTTGACGGCAGCTCCACGGAAAAATTTGTGCCGCTGCTGGCTGCCGGGGTTCCGACAGTGGAAAATGGCGGCATATCAGCCGATGGCAAAACGTACACGTTTAAAATTCGCAAGGGTGTAAAATTTCATGCCGGCGGTGAATTGACGCCGGAAGATGTGGTGTATTCTTTCAAGCGTCATATGATTTTAGATCAGGACGGCGGTCCCATGTGGATGCTGCTCGAGGCCCTGACAGGCAATGGCTCGACCCGGGACAAGGACGGTAACATCATACCCGGTGTGTTTGATACCATCGACCGGGCCGTCGAAGCCAAAGGCGACACGGTTATTTTTCATCTGCCCAAACCCTACCCGCCCTTAATGAGCATCCTGTGTTACACGGCCGCGTCGGTTGTGGATAAGGAATGGTCCATCGCCAAAGGCTGCTGGGATGGAAACATTCAAAATGCCGCTAAATACAATAATCCGGCGCCCGGCCACGAGCCGTTGCAAAAAATCGAAAACGGCACCGGGCCCTATCGGCTCAAACAATGGGAGCCG